>NZ_JASLIP010000028.1 GCF_030152825.1 Corynebacterium sp. | reverse complement strand
AGGTTCGGTCGATTTAAGTTGCGCCCCCTTAGCTCAGTCGGCAGAGCGTTTCCATGGTAAGGAAAAGGTCGACGGTTCGATTCCGTCAGGGGGCTCTGTCATTTTATATGGCCGTCACGTGACCCGTTTACGCTGGCCGTGGCTGGTCATGTAAGTGGCTGTGGCGGTGTAGCTCAGCTGGTTAGAGCGCACGACTCATAATCGTGAGGTCCCGGGATCGAGTCCCGGCACCGCTACTAATTTCGGACCCCGTGGTTTTTTCCGCGGGGTCCTTTTTTATTAACGACGCCACCGCCCTCACCACCGCCTTGGCGCGCCGCATTCAATGGGGGAGTGGTCGCATTCGGGTGGGTGCTGATGTGCGCCGGACCTTCCGGGTTCACTCCATATCGAGTGCCCTGGTGCTGCGGATAACGAGGCAAGTTGTCTAACTGAACAGAAAGTTGCTAGGCTACTCCCGTGTTGCGCGCATGGTGCGTTGTCTGCGGGTAAGATCGCGGTCACCAACCCGGCGTTGCCACAGTTTTAGGGGTGTAGCTCAATTGGTAGAGCAACGGTCTCCAAAACCGTAGGTTGCGGGTTCAAGTCCTGTCACCCCTGCAAAGTTCGCCCGCCCCCGCGGGCGCCCGAAGGAGTAACCACGTGAGCGAAGATAGCAACAGGGCCGAAGGCTCCGGAGCAAACGCTTCCGGCGGTTCCATGCGCCCCAGCGGTAAGCGCCAGGTTGCTGGCCAGGCCACCACGGCCCGCGCGACCAGCGCCTCGACCTCCCCCGAGGTCGTCGAAACCCGGAGTAACCCCTTCACCGCCATCGCGGACTACATCCGCGGCGTGATCTCCGAGATGCGCAAGGTCATCTGGCCGACTGGTCGCGAGATGGTGACCTACTCCCTCGTGGTGCTGGTCTTCCTCATCCTGACGACCGCCCTGGTTGCCGGCGTGGACTACGTCACCAGCCTTGGTGTGCGCTGGGTCTTCGGCGTCTAACCTCAAGCTGCTCCGCCAAGCGCAGCGACAATTTCCAAGCCCTCCCTCGCGGAGGGCTTTTCTTGTGCCCCTTTGTGGACACACCAGATCGCTCGTGGCAGCAAAACCCGCTCGCGTGCTAAACTGAGATGCAGAAAATATCCCGCCTCGCCGACCAACGGTAGGGGCGGATTTTTATTGCCGATCCTGCCTAAATCACCCAGGCTCACCCGACAAGGAGCATCACATGAGCGCAGATAAGAACCTCAGCGCAGCGGACCTCGCCGCCGCGGCGCAGGAGGACATCCACCAGGAAGTCGCAGCCCACAAGGAGTCCGAGGCCGAGCAGGCCGCCGCAGCCCTGGGCGATGCCGCCGAGGACGCCGCCGCGGAGCCGGCGGAGGGCGCCGACGCCGCACCGGAGGCTGCCGAGGCGGAGCAGCCGGAGAAGACCGCCGAAGAGGCCGCGATGGAGGCCTACAAGACCCGGCTGCGCGAGTTCATGCGCGCCCTGAAAAAGCTGCCGGGCGAGTGGTACATCATCCAGTGCTACTCCGGCTACGAGAACAAGGTGAAGACCAACCTCGAGATGCGCGCCCAGACCCTGGGCGTGGACGAGCAGATCCACGAGGTCGTCGTCCCGGTCGAGGAAGTCACCGAGCTGAAGGACGGCAAGCGCAAGCAAGTCAAGCGCAAGCTGCTGCCGGGGTACGTCCTCGTCCGTATCGAGCTCGACGACGCCTCCTGGTCCGTCGTCCGTGACACCCCGGGTGTGACCTCCTTCGTGGGCAACGAGGGCAAGCCCACCCCGGTGAAGATCCGCGAGGTCGCGAAGTTCCTGCTGCCACCGGAGACCGCAACCGCTGCGGCGGAGGACCAGGGCCAGGACGCCGCGGACGTCGACGTCTCCGCAACCGGCGTGGCTGTCCCGCCGAAGCCGGCCTCCGAGACCGTCGAGGTCGACTACGAGGTGGGCGAGTCCGTCACCATCCTCTCCGGTCCGTTCGCGTCCGTTGCTGCGACCATCTCCGAGATCGACACCGTCCAGAACCGCCTCAAGGCGATGGTCTCCATCTTCGGCCGTGAAACCCCGGTTGAGCTGGAATTTGATCAGGTTGCGAAGCTCGATTAATGTAACTCTGTCTGCTATTTAGCGGCGCGTCTTTGGCGTGCCCGGGTGGCAGTGGAACTATTCATCTCCGGTGGCTGGCTAAGAACCGGCATCCGGTCGGGGAGTGGTACGCCCGCTTCCTGATAACAGAAAGAGGTATAGCGATGGCCAAGAAGAAGAAGGTCCAGGCGCTCATCAAGCTGCAGATCCAGGCTGGTGCAGCAACCCCTGCTCCGCCGGTTGGTCCGGCACTGGGTGCTCACGGTGTGAACATCGTTGAGTTCACCAAGGCCTACAACGCTGCAACCGAGTCCCAGCGCGGCAACATCGTGCCGGTCGAGATCACGGTCTACGAGGACCGTTCCTTCGACTTCAAGCTGAAGACCCCGCCGGCTTCCAAGCTGCTGCTGAAGGCCGCTGGCCTGCAGAAGGGCTCCGGCATCCCGCACACCGACAAGGTCGGTAAGGTCACCTGGGATCAGTGCAAGGAAATTGCAAAGACCAAGGAGCCGGACCTGAACGCGAACGACATCGAGGCTGGTGCGGCCATCATCGCCGGTACCGCTCGCTCGATGGGTATCGACGTCGAGGGTCGCCCGTCCGCTTAAGTGCGCCACCCCGGTGGGTTGACCGCCGGGGTTTCATCGCGTGGCAGGGTCGCTTGCTGACCCACTAGACCACAACTCCAACACCTAAAACCCAGATTGGAATTTTCATGAGCAAGGTTTCTAAGGCTTACCGCGAGGCGGCCGCTAAGGTCGACCGCGATAACAAGTACACCCCGCTGCAGGCTGCGAAGCTGGCCAAGGCGACGTCCTCCAAGAACTACGACGCAACCATCGACGTTGCGATCCGCCTGGGCGTCGACCCGCGCAAGGCTGACCAGCTGGTCCGCGGCACCGTCGCGCTGCCGAACGGCACCGGTAAGGACGTCCGCGTGGTCGTCTTCGCCGAGGGACCGAACGCTACCGCTGCCGAGGAGGCAGGCGCAGACTTCGTTGGCTCCGCTGAGCTGATCGAGAAGATCCAGGGCGGCTGGACCGACTTCGACGCTGCGATCGCTACCCCGGATCAGATGGCTAAGGTCGGCCGCGTTGCTCGCGTGCTGGGCCCGCGTGGTCTGATGCCGAACCCGAAGACCGGCACCGTCACCACCGACGTTGCTAAGGCTGTCTCCGAGATCAAGGGCGGCAAGATCTCCTTCCGCGTGGACAAGGCTTCCAACCTGCACGCCCTGATCGGTAAGGCTTCCTTCGACGAGAAGAAGCTGGCCGAGAACTACGGCGCCCTGATCGACGAGCTGCTGCGCATCAAGCCGTCCTCCTCGAAGGGTAAGTACATCAAGAAGGTCACACTGTCCTCCACCAACGGCCCGGGTGTCCCGGTCGACGAGACCATCCAGAAGAACTACGCAGACGAGGCTGAGGCTTAAGCCCTAGCGTCACTGGCGTAGCTGCCCCGGCCCCGGAAAGGGTCGGGGCTTCTTTGCGTCGTGGGGAAGGCCCCGCCTCCTCATGGGCTGATTTATGAAGAGGCGGGGCCTGAAATGTATTGAAGGGCTGGCTTTCGCGGTACGTATGGATCGCCTTTAACTTAGGCGGCCTTCTTGTTCTGCTTCGAAATGCTCCAGAACATGAACACCAGCAGCGCGATCGTGATCCACATGGCGTAGCGGTTGACCTGCTCCACGATCGAGATCACCTGCTCTCCGTAGGTCACGCCCAGGTAAGCGAAGAAGGCGTTGGTGACCAGCACGCCGAAGGCGTTGAGCCCCAATACTGTCCAGAAGCTCATGCGGCGGATGCCGGCCAGCAGGTTGGCGATCACGATGGTGGGCACGAAGGGGATATAGGAGAGCACGATCGCCGCGCCCAGCACGCCGGGGCGGGCATTTTCCAGTCGCGCGGTCCAGCGCTGCAACCTGGGGGAGTGGGCGACCGACATGCGCAGGTATTCCAGGCCCCACTTGTTGCCGACCAGCCACCACAGGGGGACGGTCTTCAGCGCTCCGACCAGGGTCAGCACAACGATGGCGACCGCCGAGACCCCACCGGTGGTGGACTCAGCCCCGCCCACGATCGAGGAGGTATAGCCGCCCACCATGAGTGCGTAGGGCACGGGGTTGTTGAGGAGCCACACGCGCAGCGGGATCATCGCGAAGCTGAAGAGGGTCGCGACCACCAGGTAGGCCCAGATCCACTTGTCTAGCCGGTCGGGCTGGGAGATGAAGGCCGGGATCTGTTCTTCCGTGCCGTCGGTCTGTTTTTCAGCGTCGCCCTCTGGGGTCGTATCGGCGGTATCGAATGGTGCCATGGTTGTTCCTTCGTTGTTATCACCGAGCGGCGACATTCTGGGTGAGTGCGGCCGGCAAAGTGATAGCTGCGGGGGCAGGTGGGGTAAGGCTTTGAGGGTATCAGCTGCCCCGCACCACAAGACCCGCCTCGCAGGCGTGATGTTTCTGCCCTAGTCTGGGGAAGTGCTGACTAAGGAAAGGCACCAGATTTCACAATCCACCCCAAGCGATAAAACTTCCCAACTATCAGTCTGCATCGTTGCGGACCCCGGGCTTGTATCTGCCCAAGTATCAAAGGTTCTCGACCGCGGGGACCTGCCAGAAGATTGCAGCTTCAACCTCGACACCCAGCTGCTACTCATGGACCCCAACCATTCCCTGATCGCACCGGATGTCCCGAGCGAACGGAGCCCCGCGGACCTGCAGCTGCTCGTCACCGAGCTGCCGCGATTTAGTGACGCCACCGTCTTAAGAAGCGAGCTTTACCCGAAGCAAGGTGTGGCGGTGATCAGCTACCCCACGCTCGGAGTTCTTGGTGCCCGGGAAGGGCTAGCTCAAGAGATGACGCGGGTGATCCAAAAATACCGCGACTACCTGGCGTCTTCCCAGGGCGAAGGGGAGCAGTCGACCCGGGAGGAAAAGAGCAAGATCAAGACGATGCTCGGCATGATCTCGACGAATCAGCCGAGTCGCTCGATCGGTGCATTGTCCGGCGCGCTGGCTGCTGGCATCGGGGTAGGCGCCTTCGGCATCTTCTATAGCTCAATCTGGGAAATGGCCGACTACCTCACCGTCACCCGCCTGGCGGTGGTCAATATCGTCGCGGTGCTAGCCATGATTCTGTGGCTACTGCTGGATAACAGCCTCTGGGACAAGCCCAGTGCAAAGTCCTTCAAGGGGTTCATCGCGCTGTACAACGGTTCGACGCTGCTCACCCTCGCGGTCGCGGTTTTGGGGATGTATGCCATCCTCTTCCTCTTCATTTTTGCCGGCGCCGGTGCGATCATCGCCCCGGACTACATGACGAAGGTCTTAGGTGAGCCGGTGACAGTGGGAACATATGCTCGGATTTCTTGGCTCGCAGCATCCATGGGTGTCACTGCCGGAGCCCTGGGGTCGAGCTTCAATTCGGACGCCGCGGTCCGGCGCTTGACCCACGGGGCTCGGGAACGGCAGCGGCTCTACTCCCGCAATGAGGACTACGACGGGGAAGCCGATGGCACCGAGGAGAAGGATTGGGATGTGCAATGGGGCGAGCGGTCCCGGGAGTCGGCACGGCAGCATTGGCATGAGATGAAACGCCGTGGGGAGGAGGCCGAGCAGTACCGCGGTGCCGCTTAGCCTGATTTGGTCTTCCTGCTGTCGGGTGTTAAGCTGTCAGGCGAAGTTTTGATATGTTTCAAAGTTTCACCGAAGACCGTCGGTCACTTGGGAAAACGCTTTCCAGCATCGCTGAGATATTCGGCAAGCTCGTGCGAGCGCTCCCGGGTTGAAGGATCATCGTCATGATGACGGCCCACGCAGGTAACACGAGACGTTTTGTATCGCGCCGCTAGCTTCACGCCAGCGAGCTGCGACTCCAGAAGCGCCCCGTTGCCCCCTGCGGGTACGGGGCGCTTTGTCGTTGTGAAAGTGTTTCCTTCGTTTCGATCGCCGGTGCACGTACACACGTACACCAGAACATCAGGAAGGAGGCGAGAGTATGGCTAATCCAAAGAACACTGCAGCGCTGCAGGAGCTCAAGGCACGCTTCGAGGAAGCAGACGCCACCGTGCTGACCGAATACCGCGGTCTGTCCGTGGTTGAGACCACTGAGCTGCGTCGCGCGCTGGGTCAGGATGTCACCTACTCCGTCGCCAAGAACACCCTGCTCAAGCTGGCTGCTAAGGAAGCCGGCGTTGAGTTCGACGAATCCCTGCTGACTGGTCCTACCGCTGTTGCTTTCATCAAGGGCGAGGCTGTTGACGCAGCTAAGGCCATGAAGGCTTTCGGCAAGGATCACGAGGCTTTCGTCGTCAAGGGCGGGAACATGGACGGCGCTGCGCTGTCCGCTGAGCAGGTCATGGCTATCGCCGACCTGGACAACCGCGAGACCACCCTGGCCAAGCTGGCCGGTGCTCTCCAGGGTTCCTTGGCAAAGGCTGCTGGACTGTTCAACGCTCCTGCGTCCCAGGTTGCACGCCTCGCGGCTGCCCTGCAGGAGAAGAAGGACTAGTTCCGCCACGCTGGGCGCGAGGGCACGGTGTGCCACCGCGCTGGATCTCAAGCCGGTCCATCACAGTAAAAACTTTTAAAAACACTTCGCCGCAGGGCCGATTGCCCAGGCGGCGCAACACGAAAGGATGCCTATTATGGCTAAGTTCACCAACGAAGAGCTGCTGGATGCCTTCAAGGAGATGACCCTGATCGAGCTCTCTGAGTTCGTCAAGCTGTTCGAGGAGACCTTCGACGTCACCGCTGCTGCTCCGGTTGCTGCTGTTGCAGCTGCTGGTGGCGCTGAGGGCGGCGCTGCTGCTGAGGAGAAGGACGAGTTCGACGTCGTCCTGGAGGACGCAGGCGCTAAGAAGATCGGCGTCATTAAGGTCGTGCGCGAGGTCGTCTCCGGCCTGGGCCTGAAGGAGGCTAAGGAGCTCGTTGAGGCTGCTCCGAAGGCTCTGCTCGAGGGTGCTTCCAAGGAGGACGCTGAGGCAGCTAAGGCTAAGCTGGAAGAGGCCGGCGCAAAGGTCTCCCTCAAGTAATCCAGTTGCCGCGCATAGCGGCCGCGTGATTCATCGCCCCGCAAGGTTCGTCTTGCTGGGGCGGTTTTCTTATTGTTGCCCAGAGCTGCTTTTTAAAGGGAAACAGTATGACTGCGGGCTGTTGTAGCATGTTCAGCATGAACTCGAAGTCCCGTATCGTTGCTGTGTTTGTGCTCGGCCTGGCCAGCGCCATGATCGTGGCGGGCGTGCTCCTGCCACGGCTCTTCCCTGAGGAGCGGCCGGTGCCGCTGGGGCTGCAGCACACCACCTTCACCTTGGAAGACGATGACGCGACTGTGGGGCCGGGTTACCTGGGCGTGGGGAAGGATGAGCCCATCCAAGCGCCGGTGGCTCGCCAGTTCAACATGCAACTGGGCCAGCCGGCGACAGAGGAGGAGGCGACGGTGCGTGTCGGCGTCTCCAACGCTCGTACCAACGTGGACGATGACCTGGAGTCCCTGCTGGACGCGCAGGTTTATAGCTATCGGCTGAACCGGATGAACGGCGAGGCCGTGGGGGAGGCCAAGGTCGCGGATTCCCCGGCAACCCCGCCGAAGGCCGTGGAGATGGAGGGCTCCTGGGCGAAGTTCCCGGTGGACACCCAGCAGCAGAGCTACGAGTACTTCGACTGGACCGCCCGCCGCGCCTACCCGGCGGAGTTCCGGGGCACCGAGCGCCGGGGGACCTCCAGCGGTGAGGAGAAGGAGATCTACCTCTTCCGTCAGAAGATCCCGGCGGAAAAGGTCAGCTCCCGCTACAGCGGCATCCGCAACGACATCGTCAAGGACGGCGACCGTGCGGAGCTGTACCACGGCGGCTGGCGCGAGCTGGCGGTGGAGCCGGCGTCCGGCATGATCGTGGGTATCGAGGAGCACATTCGGGACGAGTACCGCAACGCTGAAGGCGAGGCGGTGGAGCCGCTGCTGAAGTTTGAGGGGCGCACGACCGAGGCCAATGAGCGCCAGATGCTGGACCAGGCGGACGAGCTCGGTGGCAAGCGTTCCACGGAAAAATGGGGTCGTGGGGTGTTCTGGGCGGGCGTGATCCTGCTGCTCGCCGCACTCGTGGTGGCGCTGCGCCGCGAACGGAAGCGCCGGGCTACAAGCGTGTAATTTTGCGCCCACCGAAGCGGACAGATACTATCGGCCTGATCAGTGTCCACGGGGGTGGACATTTGGGGGCTACTACTATATGGTAGTTCGTTGCGCTGGTTAAATTCTGAACCCGTGTGGGCAGGCGAGTTGAGAGATGATGATCTCACCAACAATCGGCCTTGGCAATGAGCTTCCCTCCAGCAGTCGCAGGCTGCGGAAAGCGGATTTGACAAGGTCCTTTAGGCGTTCCTGCTTATCTGGCGTTCAGAGTAACACCACCGATATAGACCACCACGAAAAATCGTACGCTCACGCAACCGTTTCCCAGCCTGGCTCCACCCAGGCGAGGAGAAACGCTTAGTGCTGGAAGGACCCATCTTGGCAGTCTCCCGCCAGACAAGTTCAGTGGCCGGAATCCCCGGAGCATCGACTCGCTACTCTTTCGCGAAGATCGACGCACCGATCGAGGTTCCAGGCCTTCTTGACCTCCAACGAGAGTCCTTCGCCTGGCTCGTCGGCGCCCCGGAGTGGCGCGCCCGCATGCAGGCCGAGGCTGGGGAGGGAGTCCGCGTCACGAGCGGACTGGAGGACATCCTCGAAGAGCTGTCCCCCATTGAGGACTATTCGGAAAACATGTCCCTCACGCTCTCGGAGCCACGCTTCGACGACGTGAAGACCTCCATCGACGAGGCCAAGGAAAAGGACATCAACTACGCGGCACCGCTGTACGTGACCGCGGAGTTCACCAACGCCCAGTCCGGCGAAATTAAGTCCCAGACCGTCTTCATCGGCGACTTCCCGATGATGACCGACAAGGGCACCTTCATCATCAACGGCACCGAGCGTGTCGTCGTCTCCCAGCTGGTCCGCTCCCCGGGCGTGTACTTCGACGAGTCGATCGACACCTCCACCGAGCGCCCGCTGCACGGCGTGAAGGTCATCCCTTCCCGCGGTGCATGGCTGGAGTTCGACGTCGATAAGCGCGAGACCGTCGGCGTCCGCATCGACCGTAAGCGCCGCCAGCCGGTGACCGTCCTGCTGAAGGCCCTCGGTCTGACCACCCAGGAGATCACCGACCGCTTCGGCTTCTCCGAGATCATGATGTCCACCCTCGAGAAGGATGGCGTCGAGAACACGGACGAGGCACTGCTGGAGATCTACCGCAAACAGCGTCCGGGCGAGTCCCCGACCCGCGACTCCGCGCAGGCTCTGCTGGAGAACTCCTTCTTCCGCCCGAAGCGCTACGACCTGGCGAAGGTCGGCCGCTACAAGGTCAACCGCAAGCTCGGCCTCGGTGGCGACACCGACGGCAACATGACCCTGACCGAGGAAGACATCCTCACCACGATCGAGTACCTCGTCCGCCTGCACGCGGGCGAGCGCACCATGACCTCCCCGGAGGGCGTGGAGATCCCGATCGAGGTCGACGACATCGACCACTTCGGCAACCGCCGCCTGCGTACGGTCGGCGAGCTGATCCAGAACCAGGTCCGGGTTGGCCTGTCCCGCATGGAGCGCGTCGTCCGCGAGCGCATGACCACGCAGGACGCCGAGTCCATCACCCCGACCTCCCTGATCAACGTGCGTCCGGTCTCGGCAGCGATCCGCGAGTTCTTCGGTACCTCGCAGCTGTCCCAGTTCATGGACCAGAACAACTCCCTGTCCGGCCTGACCCACAAGCGCCGTCTGTCCGCGCTGGGTCCGGGTGGTCTGTCCCGTGAGCGTGCTGGCCTCGAGGTCCGAGACGTTCACCCGTCTCACTACGGCCGCATGTGTCCGATTGAGACCCCGGAGGGCCCGAACATCGGTCTGATCGGCTCCCTGTCCTCCTACGCCCGCGTGAACCCGTTCGGCTTCATCGAGACGCCGTACCGCCGCGTCGTCGATGGCCAGATCACCGACGAGGTGGAGTACTTCACCGCTGACGAAGAGGACCGTCACGTCATCGCTCAGGCGAATACGCCTTTCGATGCGGACATGAAGTTCACCGAGGACCAGATTGAGGTCCGTCTGCGCGGCGGCGACGTGGAGGTCGTCCCGGCAAGCCAGGTGGATTACATGGACGTCTCCCCGCGCCAGATGGTTTCCGTCGCAACCGCGATGATTCCGTTCCTGGAGCACGACGACGCCAACCGAGCCCTCATGGGTGCGAACATGCAGCGTCAGGCTGTGCCGCTGCTGCGCGCCGAGGCCCCGTACGTCGGTACCGGTATCGAGCAGCGCGCTGCGTACGACGCCGGTGACCTGATTATCGCCCCGAAGGCTGGTGTGGTGGAGTACGTCTCCGCTGACTACATCACCATCATGGACGATGAGGGCATCCGCGATACCTTCATGCTGCGTAAGTTCGAGCGCACCAACCAGGGCACCAGCTACAATCAGAAGCCGCTGGTTAACCAGGGCGACCGCGTCGAGGCCGGCCAGGTCATCGCCGACGGCCCGGGCACCGATAACGGTGAGATGGCGCTGGGCAAGAACCTGCTCGTCGCCTTCATGCCGTGGGAGGGCCACAACTACGAGGATGCGATCATCCTCTCCCAGCGCATGGTTGAGGAGGACGTGCTGACCTCGATCCACATCGAGGAGTACGAGATCGACGCCCGCGACACCAAGCTGGGGCCGGAGGAGATCACCCGCGACATCCCAAACGTCGGCGAGGACGTCCTTGCTGACCTCGATGAGCGCGGTATCGTCCGCATCGGTGCGGACGTCCGCGACGGTGACATCCTCGTTGGTAAGGTCACCCCGAAGGGTGAGACGGAGCTGACCCCGGAGGAGCGCTTGCTGCGCGCCATCTTCGGTGAGAAGGCCCGCGAGGTTCGCGATACCTCCATGAAGGTCCCGCACGGTGAGACTGGCAAGGTCATCGGCGTACGCGTCTTCTCGCGTGAGGACGACGACGACCTCGCCGCTGGTGTCAACGAGATGGTCCGCGTCTACGTCGCCCAGAAGCGCAAGATCCAGGACGGCGATAAGCTCGCCGGCCGCCACGGCAACAAGGGTGTCGTCGGCAAGATCCTGCCGCAGGAGGACATGCCGTTCCTGCCGGACGGTACCCCGGTGGACATCATCCTGAACACCCACGGTGTGCCGCGTCGTATGAACATTGGTCAGGTCCTGGAGGTGCACCTGGGCTGGCTGGCGAAGGCCGGTTGGCAGGTCGACACCGACTCCGACGACCCGAAGATCAAGGCGATGCTGGAGACGCTGCCGGAGGAGCTCTACGACGTTCCGGCCGACTCCCTGACCTCCACCCCGGTGTTCGACGGTGCGTCCAACGCCGAGCTGTCCGGTCTGCTGCGCTCCTCGCGCCCGAACCGCGATGGTGTTCGCCTGGTGGATGACTTCGGTAAGGCGCAGCTGATCGACGGCCGTACTGGTGAGCCATACGAGCACCCGATCTCCGTGGGCTACATGTACATGCTGAAGCTGCACCACCTGGTCGACGAGAAGATTCACGCCCGTTCCACCGGTCCTTACTCCATGATTACCCAGCAGCCGCTGGGTGGTAAGGCCCAGTTCGGTGGCCAGCGCTTCGGCGAGATGGAGGTGTGGGCAATGCAGGCATACGGTGCCGCCTACACCCTGCAGGAGCTTCTGACCATCAAGTCCGATGACGTGGTGGGCCGCGTGAAGGTCTACGAGGCGATCGTGAAGGGCGAGAACATCCCGGATCCGGGTATTCCAGAGTCCTTCAAGGTCCTCCTCAAGGAGCTGCAGTCCCTGTGCCTGAACGTTGAGGTTCTGGCCGCGGACGGCACCCCGATGGAGCTGTCCTCCGATGATGACGACGAGCTTGAGTCCGCAAACGCAGCGCTGGGTATTAACCTGCAGCGCGATGAGCGTCCAGACGCTGACATCGACGTCGGCTAACGCTCAAGGCTTCGCACACTTTCAGATTCTGACCTAGGTTCACCCACAATGGCCCTCCACATTCTTGGAGGGGAAAGGAAGTCCACGTGCTGGACGTCAACTTCTTCGACGAACTACGCATTGGCCTGGCCACGGCCGATGACATCCGTCGCTGGTCGCGCGGCGAGGTAAAGAAGCCCGAGACGATCAACTACCGCACCCTCAAGCCAGAGAAGGACGGTCTGTTCTGCGAGCGCATTTTCGGGCCAACCCGCGACTGGGAGTGCTCCTGCGGTAAGTACAAGCGTGTCCGCTACAAGGGCATCATCTGTGAGCGCTGTGGCGTCGAGGTGACCAAGTCCAAGGTCCGCCGTGAGCGCATGGGCCACATCGAGCTGGCCGCTCCGGTGACCCACATTTGGTACTTCAAGGGCGTTCCGTCCCGCCTCGGCTACCTGCTGGACCTGGCCCCGAAGGATCTCGAGAAGATCATCTACTTCGCGGCCAACATCATCACCTCTGTTGATGAGGAGGCTCGTCACAACGACCAGACGACCCTCGAGGCAGAGATGCTGCTCGAGAAGAAGGAGGTCGAGCAAGACCGCGACGCGGAGCTGGCCGACCGTGCCAAGACTCTCGAGGAGGACCTCGCGGAGCTCGAGGCTGCCGGCGCGAAGGCCGACGCCAAGAAGAAGGTGCAGAACGCCGCTGACCGCGAGATGCGCCACATCCGTGAGCGCGCTGAGCGCGAGGTGGAGCGCCTCGACGAGATCTGGAACACCTTCGTCAAGCTCGCCCCGAAGCAGATGATCGCGGACGAGACCCTCTACGAGGAGCTGCTCGACCGCTACGAGGATTACTTCACCGGCGGCATGGGCGCGGAGGCTATCCAGACCCTGATCCGCAACTTCGACCTCGAGGCCGAGGCCGAGTCCCTGCGTGAGGTCATCCGCGACGGCAAGGGCCAGCGCAAGCTGCGCGCCCTGAAGCGCCTGAAGGTTGTCGCTGCGTTCCTGCGCTCCGGTAACGACCCGGCCGGCATGATCCTGGACTGCATCCCGGTCATCCCGCCGGAGCTGCGCCCGATGGTTCAGCTGGACGGTGGCCGCTTCGCGACCTCCGACCTCAACGACCTGTACCGCCGCGTCATCAACCGCAACAACCGCCTGAAGCGCATGCTGGATCTCGGTGCCCCTGAGATCATCGTGAACAACGAGAAGCGCATGCTGCAGGAGTCCGTGGACGCGCTGTTCGACAACGGCCGTCGTGGCCGTCCGGTCACAGGCCCAGGCAACCGTCCGCTGAAGTCCCTCTCCGACCTGCTGAAGGGTAAGCAGGGCCGCTTCCGCCAGAACCTGCTGGGTAAGCGTGTGGACTACTCCGGCCGTTCGGTGATTATCGTTGGTCCGCAGCTGAAGCTGCACCAGTGTGGTCTGCCGAAGCTGATGGCCCTCGAGCTGTTCAAGCCTTTCGTGATGAAGCGCCTGGTGGAGAAGTCGTACGCGCAGAACATCAAGTCCGCGAAGCGCATGGTTGAGCGCCAGCGCCCAGAGGTCTGGGATGTTCTGGAAGAGGCTATCGCCGAGCACCCGGTGATGCTGAACCGTGCACCAACGTTGCACCGCCTGGGTATACAGGCTTTCGAGCCCGTGTTGATTGAGGGTAAGGCTATCCAGCTGCACCCGCTGGCCTGTGAGGCCTTCAACGCGGACTTCGATGGTGACCAGATGGCAGTCCACCTGCCGCTGTCCGCCGAGGCCCAGGCTGAGGCCCGCATCCTGATGCTGGCTTCCAACAACATCCTGTCCCCGGCGTCCGGTAAGCCACTGGCTATGCCGCGTCTGGACATGGTCACCGGCCTGTACTACCTGACCTTGATCAAGGGCAAGGAGGAATTCGGCGGCCAGGGTGCCTTCACCGAGGCAACCGAGCAGGGCCCGGCAACCGGCGTGTACACCTCCCTGGCGGAGGCCATCATGGCCTACGACCGTGGTGTGCTCGGCCTGCAGGCTCCGATCCACGTCCGCATCGACCACCTCCGCCCGCCGGCAGAGGTTGAGGCGGAGCAGTTCCCGGATGGTTGGCAGAAGGGCCAGACCTGGACCGCCGAGACCACCCTGGGCCGCGTGCAGTTCAACGAGCTGCTGCCGTGGAACTACCCGTACGTCGAAGGCGTGATGGACAAGAAGAACCAGGCCGTCGTCATTAACGACCTGGCAGCGAAGTACCCGATGATCACCGTCGCGCAGACGGTGGACAAGCTGAAGGACGCTGGCTTCTACTGGGCAACCCGCTCCGGTGTGACCATCACCATGCACGACGTGCTGGTCCTGCCGAATAAGCAGGAGATCCTCGACGAGTACGAGGCCAAGGCTCAGCGCATCGAGAAGAAGCTGGCCCGAGGCAAGATCAACGAGTCCGAGCGCTACCAGTCCCTGGTTGACCTGTGGAAGGAAGCAACGGACTTCGTCGGTGAGTCGGTGGAGAAGCTCTACCCGGATGACAACCCGATCCCGATGATCGTGAAATCCGGTGCTGCCGGTAACATGCGCCAGATCTGGACCCTGGCCGGCATGAAGGGCATGGTCACGAACTCCCGCGGTGACTACATCACCCGCCCGGTGAAGACCTCCTTCCGTGAGGGCCTGTCCGTGCTCGAGTACTTCAACAACTCCCACGGTTCCCGTAAGGGCCTGGCGGATACGGCACTGCGTACCGCTGACTCCGGTTACCTCACCCGTCGTCTGGTGGACGTCGCGCAGGACGTCATCGTCCGCGAGGACGACTGTGGCACCAAGCAGGGCGTTGTTCTGGACGTCTGCACCCCGGTGCTGGACGCCAACGGCGAGAAGACCGGCGAGTTCGCTCGTGCGGACTTCGTCGAGACCTCCGTGCTGGGCCGCTTCCTGGCCGCCGACGCCATCGGCGCGAACGGCGAGGTTGTGTGCGAGGCCGGTGCGATCATCGGTGAGCTGGAGCTGGCTGAGCTGGTCAAGGCCGGTGTGGAGACCGTGAAGGCCCGCTCCGTCATGACCTGTGGCACCGCCACCGGCGTGTGCTCCACCTGCTACGGCAAGTCCATGGCTACGGGTAAGAAGGTCGAGATCGGCGAGGCTGTCGGTATCGTGGCTGCCCAGTCCATTGGTGAGCCGGGTACCCAGCTGACGATGCGTACCTTCCACCTCGGTGGTGTTGGTGGCGATATTACGGGTGGTCTGCCGCGTGTTCAGGAGCTGTTCGAGGCTCGTGTTCCGAAGGCGAAGTCCCCGATCGCTTCCGTGGACGGCAAGATCAAGATCGAGGACGACGACGCGTTCTTCACCCTCACGATCATCCCGGACGATGGTTCCGAGGAGGTTGTGTACGAGAAGCTGTCGAAGCGTCAGGGTGTCGCAACCCTGGGCACCGGTGGTGTGGAGCGTCCGCTCCGCGACGGTGACCACGTGAAGATGGGCCAGCAGCTGCTGAAGGGCGCTGCGGATCCACACGATGTTCTCCGCGTGATGGGTCGCCGTGGCGTGCAGCAGCACCTGATCAACGAGGTGCAGAAGGTGTACCGCGATCAGGGTGTGGCTATCCACGACAAGCACATCGAGATCATCGTGCGCCAGATGCTGCGTCGCGTGACGGTCATCGACTCCGGCTCCACGGAGTACCTGCCGGGCTCCCTGGTGGATCACGCCGACGCGGTTGCCGCGTCGAAGGAGGCCGTGAAGACGGGTGGCCGCCCGGTCGAGGTTCGCGCCGAGATCATGGGCATCACCAAGGCTTCCCTGGCAACCGAGTCCTGGCTGTCCGCTGCTTCCTTCCAGGAGACCACTCGCGTGCTGACGGACGCTGCGATCAACAAGCGTTCCGATAAGCTCATCGGTCTCAAGGAGAACGTGATCATCGGTAAGCTGATCCCGGCTGGTACGGGTATCGCCCGCTACCGCAACATCCAGGTCCAGCCGACCGAGGAGGCTCGTGCTGCGGCGTTCACGCTGCCGTCCACCTTCGGTGATGGTTTCTACGGTGACGAGGGCTACGGTGAGTTCACCGGCGCGTCCGTCCCGCTGGATGACCTCGGCCTGCACTAAGGCAAGGTTTCGGGCTTAGACCGAGAGCTTTAAGGCCCCAGGGTTTTAGAACCCTGGGGCCTTTTGCTGTGCGTGGGGAGGGGAGAACGGGTCTTCGGGGGGTGGGGGAGCGGGCGCTGATTGTAGAGGAAAGGCGCGAATACGAGCAAAGAAGGCGGCGACGCCGACCCTGCGCTTAGTTCAGGCGCAAGACGCGCACGGTGACGGAGCCGAGGTTGTGCGAGCCCGTGATGCGCAGCGTCGGCGCGTTCGCGGGGAGCTGCTCCGGTGGGACAGCACCGCGGGCGACCTTGAAGGTCGTCTCTCCGAAGGAGCCGTCGGTGTCGATGTGCACGCGGATGCCCTCCGGAACGAGGATTTTGACCTCCCCGAATACGGCCCCCACGTCGATGGTGGTGTGGTGCGAGGCCAGGCGCGCGGCGAGCAGGTCGACAGTCACTGTTCCGGCGTGCGCTCGGACCTCCTGGTAGGCGGGCACGGTCCAGTGGTGGACCCGGCGATCAGAGAATAGAGCCTGCACCCTGTTGTTGGGCAGGTTCTCGCCGGTCACCATCTGGTTGGCGAAGTAAGCGACCTCTTCCGGGGATCGCGTGGGTACCGCCGGGCGGTTGAAGTTGGTGAGCTTCTCCCAGAAACTTTGCCCATTGTTCGCAGGAGCGGGTCGCTGTGTGGGCGTGCTCGGGCTCGGCGGGGTAGAGGGAGCTGTCGGGCGGCCGTAAAGTGCCGCGCGCGGGTCGAGAAAGAGATCCGCCAGGGGCACGAGCAGCTCGCCACGGGTCTCAGCGACGATGCACTGCTGAACCCGCTCGTCGAACTCCGCGATGTTGATCTGGCCGCGGCCAAGAGCGTCGTGGAGGAGAGCCTGGGCGCGGTTGCGGTCGTTGTCATCGCAACGGAGGGCGTCGTCGTTCATGGCTAAGAGGATAGTGCAGCTCAGCATCAGCAGTGTTGGGCAGACCGATACGTGGTCGATAACACAACCGGGCGAGGCCACAACCGGCACAACGAGACAGGAAAGAGATCCCGTCTGCTTACCCGCTAGACTCTGAGCCCATGGGAATCTTTTTTCGTGAGTCCAAGAAGGTCGGCCGCAACGGCCGCATCAACGTCTCCAGCGGCGGGGTGGGCGGCTCCTACAAGCTGGGGCCGGCCCGCATCACCCAGAAGGCCAATGGGCAGCAGATGATCCGCATTCAGACCGGCATCCCGGGCCTGAATTTCACCAAGACCTTCAGCAAGAAGCGCCGCTAAAAACCCGCCGCACGCCGCTCGGCTGTCCGTGACGGGACGGCGAGCTGGCCGTTAACTGAACATGGCCATAAAGCCCTCTCTTCGGCTGCAATGTTGTCCGCCTGTGGTGCTAATCTCACTTGGTGGCAATTCGAGCCGGAGGGAGTAGAAGTGCACGTCCGTATTCGTCAGATCGCAGGCCTCGATGGGCTGCGAGGGGTCGCGGTGGCAGCCGTTGTGCTGTACCACTTCTTCGGCGACATCCTGCCCGGCGGGTTCATGGGCGTGGACGTCTTCTTCGTGCTCTCCGGCTTCCTCATCACGTCGATTCTGCTGCGCGAGGTCGCACTCACCCAGGGCGTGAGCTTCCGGGTGTTCTGGAAGCGGCGCCTACGGCGCATCGCCCCGTTGGCCCTGTTCGTCCTCATCATGACGACGGCCGTGGTGGGGACGATCGGCGGCGATCTTGCGGTGAAGCTGCGCACCCAGTTCTTCGGTACCGCGTTCTTCGTTAATAACTGGGTGCAGATCGCGAACTCTGAGTCCTATTTCGCGAAGTCGGACATCCAGGTAACGGCGCACTATTGGTCGCTGGCGATCGAGGAGCAGTACTACCTGATCTGGCCAATTCTGGTCTGGTTGGTGTTGCTCGCCGTTCGGCGCAATGCCGCCCGATTCCGGCCACGCATGGCGGCGTTGACGGCGGTGCTGGCCATCGCCTCCATGGTCGCGATGGCGGTGATTTTCGACCCGCAGCAGGACCCGTCGCGGGTCTACTACGGCACGGATACTCACGCTTTCGGCCTGCTGTTGGGCTCGCTCGTCGCACTCCTGCTGACCTCTCCGGTGCGTTCCCGGGTCGCGGATTCGCACCCGCGCCGGCTCAACTGGTTTAAGCACCAGCTGCTCGCGGACTGGATCCCCGCGCTGGCCTTCGTGGGGCTCGTGGCGATGATGATGACGGTGCACGCGGAAAGCGCTTTCACCTACCGTGGCGGGCTGGTCATCGCCAGCCTGCTGACCTCCCTGGTCGTGATGGGGCTGGCGCGCGGCGATAACGCGATCGACGAGTGGATGAATATCCGCGTGCTCCGCTGGCTGGGGCACCGCTCCTTCTCCATCTACCTATGGCACTGGCCGATCGTGATGATCCTGCCGGTGCTGGCGCCCAAGGCTCCCGAGTGGCTCATCGGCATCGTGGCCGTGGTGCTTACAGCCGTGATCTCCGAGTGGAGCTTCAATCACATCGAAACGCCGTTCCGACGTCACGGTTACCGCAAGACGATCAAGGGCTGGTTTAGTGGTGGGGTGATGCGCAAACTGAGTGTCGGATTCGCCTTCGTCCTCGTGGGGGCGCTGACCGCCTGCGGGCTGGCCACCGCGCCTTCGGAGTCAAGCCTGGAAACGGACCTGAAGGAAAAGTCCGAACGCCTGCAGAAGGAAAACGAGGAAGCGGCGAAGACCACCCCGCCCGTCCCGAAGGACGGCATTAAGATCCCGGTCGAAGATCGCAAGATGCCCTCCG
This sequence comes from Corynebacterium sp., assembly GCF_030152825.1. Lineage (GTDB taxonomy): Bacteria > Actinomycetota > Actinomycetes > Mycobacteriales > Mycobacteriaceae > Corynebacterium. Next base: position 55,230 of record NZ_JASLIP010000028.1, on the reverse strand, counting down.
GCAAGAAAATCAGCATGGTCGGTGACTCCGTGATGCTGGCCTCCGTGGACGCGCTGCAGGAGAAGTTCCCGGGCGCGACCGTGGACGCGGCACAGAGCAGGCACTACATCGCAGCACTGCCGATCCTGCAGCAGATGGCGGATGCCGGAACGCTGCGCGAGTTCGTCGTCCTTGGTCTGGGGACCAACGGTCCCTCCGACGGTGCAGGGGACCCGGAGATGCTGAAGAAGATCCGGGAGGCCGTGGGCAAGGACCGCGTCATTATCTACGTGATGCCCTACGGCGACCGCGACTGGATGGCGCACGCCAACGACGAGCTCATCGCCGAAGCGAAGAAGACCCCGAACGTCTACCTCGCGAACTGGTGCGAGGCAGCGGCGGAGAACGACGACTTCGTCGACGGCATCCACCCAGGCGAAAAGGGCGCGAAGCTCTACGCCGGTGCGGTGGAAAACGCGCTCAAGCAGTGGAAGAGCGGAAAGAAAGACATTCCACAGAGCTGCAGCAACTAGCTCGCGGTTGGGGGAGGCAAGGCGGCAACGCGGCGGGGATGTGAGGCTGCGTACCGAATGTTCGTGCTAGCCAGGGCCCCGCAGCCGCCTGCCGGCACCTGCGCCTGGAGTCACTCCCGAAAGCCCCTCCGGGCGCATTTGGTTTCCAGTGACCACTGCGGTATTCTGACCGGCGTAGATTGTATTGCTCCGATGGCGCGTACCGAACGGGAAACGGCAGAGGGTGCTTAATACAGGGATCTTCGCGCCGAGTGCGCGGAGTGATACAAAACGGTAGTGGCCCCGGAAAGAGCCCCCATTTTTTGCTGTTCAAGGGTGTTTTTGGCGCCCCGAACGGCAAGTGGGTGCCCCACCAGGGGGTTCACGACATACCGAGGCTTCTGCAAGTTTAAAACCCAAAGAAGAAAGTCTATCTATGCCAACTATTCAGCAGCTGATCCGCAAGGGTCGCCACGATAAGCCGGGCAAGGTTGCGACCGCCGGCCTGAAGGGCTCCCCGCAGCGTCGTGGCGTGTGCACCCGCGTGTACACCACCACCCCGAAGAAGCCGAACTCGGCTCTGCGTAAGGTCGCCCGTGTCCGCCTGACCTCCGGCATTGAGGTCTCCGCATACATCCCGGGTGAGGGTCACAACCTCCAGGAGCACTCCATGGTGCTCGTCCGCGGTGGTCGTGTGAAGGACCTCCCGGGTGTTCGCTACAAGATCGTCCGTGGCGCTCTGGATACCCAGGGTGTCAAGGACCGTAAGCAGGCACGTTCCCGCTACGGCGTCAAGAAGGAGAAGTAAGCCATGCCACGTAAAGGTCCAGTAGCACAGCGCCCACTCGTCAAGGACCCGGTGTACGGCGACGTCCTCGTCTCTCAGCTGGTCAACAAGATCCTGATCGACGGCAAGAAGTCCACCGCTGAGCGCATCGTCTACGGTGCGCTCGAGCAGTGCCGCGAGAAGACCGGCACCGACCCGGTCCTGACCCTGAAGAAGGCTCTCGACAACGTCAAGCCGGCCCTCGAAGTTCGCTCCCGCCGCGTCGGTGGCGCGACCTACCAGGTTCCGGTCGACGTCCGTCCGGGTCGCTCCACCACCCTGGCACTGCGTTGGCTCGTCACCTTCAGCCGCCAGCGTCGCGAGAACTCCATGGTTGAGCGTCTCGCCAACGAGATCCTCGATGCCTCCAACGGTCTGGGCGCTTCTGTGAAGCGTCGCGAGGACATCCACAAGATGGCTGAGGCCAACCGCGCCTTCGCTCACTACCGCTGGTAGTCGCTTGACCGGCTGGCCGCGGTCGCTGCGGCCAGCCCAGGCGGGAGTAGTGGGGGAGGGAAAATTCCCCCTACTCCAGACGGCCATAAAAATGGCAAAATAGAACCTGAACAGACCAATGCGGCTCGCTAGGCCTTATGCGACCAACAACCTTAAGGTCCGGGCCGCTCGACAACGATTGAGCGGAGTTTATAACCAGTGGCACTCGAAGCACTGACCGACCTGAAGAAGGTCCGCAACATCGGCATCATGGCCCACATCGATGCCGGTAAGACCACCACCACCGAACGCATCCTCTTCTACACGGGTATCAACCGTAAGGTGGGCGAGACCCACGACGGTGCATCTACCATGGACTGGATGGAGCAGGAGAAGGAGCGCGGCATCACGATTACGTCCGCCGCGACGACCTGCTTCTGGAACGACAACCAGATCAACCTGATCGATACCCCGGGTCACGTCGACTTCACCGTTGAGGTCGAGCGTTCCCTGCGTGTCCTGGACGGCGCTGTCGCTGTCTTCGACGCGAAGGAAGGCGTTGAGCCGCAGTCTGAGCAGGTCTGGCGCCAGGCTGATAAGTACGACGTCCCGCGCATCTGCTTCGTCAACAAGATGGACAAGCTGGGTGCGGACTTCTACCACACCGTGCAGACCATCATCGACCGTCTCGGCGCAAAGCCGCTGGTCATGGAGCTGCCGATCGGCGCTGAGGACAACTTCGAGGGTGTTGTCGACCTGCTGCAGATGAAGGCCCTGATGTGGCCAGGCGTCGTCGCCGCTGGCACCGAGCCGACCATCGAGGAGATCCCGGCCGACCTGCAGGAGAAGGCCGAGGAGTACCGCGAGAAGCTGATCGAGGCTGTCGCGGAGTCCGACGAAGAGCTCATGGAGCGCTACTTCGCCGGTGAGGAGATCACCGTCGACGAGATCAAGAAGCAGATCCGTCAGCTGACCATCAACGGCGAGGCATACCCGGTCTTCTGTGGTACTGCCTACAAGAACAAGGGCATCCAGCCGATCCTGGACGCCATCATCGACTACCTGCCGAACCCGATGGACGTCGGCTCGATCAAGGGCTTCGACCCGAAGGACCGCGAGGTTGAGCGCAACCGCAAGCCGTCCCGCGACGAGCCGTTCTCCGCTCTGGCGTTCAAGGTCGCTGTTCACCCGTTCTTCGGCAAGCTGACCTACGTCCGCGTCTACTCCGGCTCCGTGGAGACCGGCGACAAGATCGTCAACTCCACCAAGAACAAGCCGGAGCGCGTCGGCAAGCTGTTCCAGATGCACTCCAACAAGGAGCAGCCGGTTGACCGTGCATCCGCTGGTCACATCTACGCCTTCATCGGCCTGAAGGACACCGCAACCGGTGACACCCTGTCCGATTCCGCTAACCCGGTCGTCCTCGAGGACATGGACTTCCCGGACCCGGTCATCGAGGTGGCCATCGAGCCGAAGACCAAGTCTGACCAGGAGAAGCTGGGTACCGCTATCCAGAAGCTGGCGGAAGAGGACCCGACCTTCACCGTGAAGCTGGACGAGGAGACCGGCCAGACCGTCATCGGCGGTATGGGCGAGCTGCACCTCGACGTCCTGGTGGACCGCATGAAGCGCGAGTTCAAGGTCGAGGCAAACGTTGGTGCACCGCAGGTTGCTTACCGCGAGACCATCAAGAAGCCGGTCGAGAAGCTCGAGTACACGCACAAAAAGCAGACCGGTGGTTCCGGTCAGTTCGCTCGCGTCATCATCGCTCTCGAGCCGCTGGAGCCGGAGGAGGGCTCCGAGGAGACCTACGAGTTCATCGACGAGGTCACCGGTGGCCGTATTCCGAAGGAGTACATCCCGTCGGTCGACCAGGGTATCCAGGACGCCATGCAGTACGGCTACCTCGCTGGCTTCCCGCTGGTGAACATCAAGGCCACCCTGCTGGACGGCGCTTACCACGAGGTTGACTCCTCCGAGATGGCCTTCAAGCTGGCTGGTTCCATGGCTCTCAAGGAGGCCGTGGCGAAGGCTAAGCCGGTTCTGCTGGAGCCGATGATGGCCGTTGAGATCATCACCCCTGAGGAGTACATGGGTGAGGTCATCGGTGACGTCAACTCCCGCCGTGGCTCCGTGTCCTCCATGGAGGACCGCTCCGGCGCGAAGGTTGTTAAGGCCCGCGTCCCACTGTCCCAGATGTTCGGCTACGTTGGCGACCTGCGTTCCAAGACCCAGGGCCGCGCTAACTACTCCATGATCTTCGACTCCTACGCTGAGGTTCCTCAGAACGTGGCTGAGGAGATCATCGCCGAGCGCACCGGCAAGTAGGTCCCGAAGCGGGTGGGCTAGCTGGTATTGCTAGCTAGTCTCCCAGCGGAGAGGTTCTGCACCTTTAAGCCCGCCCGGGTGGCGGTCCACACCAGTGGAGCCGCGCGAAACCTGGGCAAACACCAACCCCGCACCTGCGGGGTGGGGTAGGGGCTTGCACGTCGCACCATCGAAGTTTTTAAAGTACTTCACAGTTGAGTATGATGCGGTGTGCTGGCCGTTACCCACTTGGAGAGCCTTAAGAGTTCTTCAGGGTGGCTGAGATTAAGCGCCAGCGAGTCTGGTTGCTGGTTTCAGGACAGTTTGTAATCGGCATAATAAATTTCGGTTTGTCAGCTACCTGCCTTTAAGAGGTAAAATGGTGAACCGGAGAAGTAAATCAATGTGGCTGCGAGAGTCGTAGCCACCGAGAAGTCCAGGAGGACACTAAGTGGCGAAGGCAAAGTTCGAGCGCACAAAGCCGCACGTAAACATCGGTACCATCGGTCACGTTGACCACGGTAAGACCACCACGACTGCTGCGATCACCAAGGTTCTGCACGACACCTACCCAGAGCAGAACCAGGCCTTCGCCTACGACGCCATCGATAAGGCGCCGGAGGAGAAGGAGCGCGGCATCACGATTAACATTTCTCACGTCGAGTACGAGACTGAGAAGCGTCACTACGCACACGTCGATGCCCCGGGCCACGCTGACTACATCAAGAACATGATCACCGGTGCTGCTCAGATGGACGGCGCCATCCTGGTTGTTGCTGCAACCGATGGCCCGATGCCGCAGACCCGTGAGCACGTTCTGCTGGCTCGCCAGGTTGGCGTTCCGTACATCCTCGTTGCACTGAACAAGTGCGACATGGTTGACGATGAGGAGCTCCTCGAGCTCGTCGAGATGGAGGTCCGCGAGCTTCTGGCTGAGCAGGACTACGACGAGGAGGCTCCGGTCGTCCCGATCTCCGCACTGGGCGCCCTGGAGGGCGAGCAGAAGTGGGTCGACTCCGTCCTCGAGCTGATGAAGGCTTGCGACGAGTCCATCCCGGACCCGGAGCGCGAGACCGATAAGCCGTTCCTGATGCCGGTTGAGGACATCTTCACCATTACCGGCCGCGGCACCGTCGTTACCGGCCGTGTTGAACGTGGCGTCCTGAACCTGAACGACGAGGTCGAGATCCTGGGCATCCGCGAGAAGTCCACCAAGACCACCGTCACCTCCATCGAGATGTTCAACAAGCTGCTGGACACCGCAGAGGCTGGCGACAACGCTGCACTGCTGCTGCGTGGTCTGAAGCGTGAGGACGTCGAGCGCGGCCAGATCATCGCTAAGCCGGGCGCTTACACCCCGCACACCGAGTTCGAGGGCTCCGTCTACGTCCTGTCCAAGGACGAGGGCGGCCGTCACACCCCGTTCTTCGACAACTACCGTCCGCAGTTCTACTTCCGTACCACCGACGTTACCGGTGTCGTTACCCTGCCAGAGGGCACCGACATGGTCATGCCGGGCGACAACGTTGAGATGAGCGTCAAGCTGATCCAGCCGGTCGCAATGGACGAGGGCCTGCGCTTCGCTATCCGTGAGGGTGGCCGCACCGTTGGTGCTGGTCGTGTGACCAAGATCAACAAGTAATACTGCTTCTTTAAGCGGTTGGCTTGCCGCTAGCCCTAGGGGCGGGCGGAAAGCTTAAACCCCCGGAGCTTCGCTACTCAGCGAGCTACCGGGGGTTTCTTGGGTCTATTGGGGGTGTGCAGCTAGCGGGGTAGCGTGCCTTAGAGGGGTACGCGGCCGGGGTGGGGCGCTTGAGCTGGCTATGCGACCGCGTAGGGGGTGCGGCGCCCGGAGCGGTGCCGGTGGCGAGGAGCTACTTGCCCGTGTTGAAGCGCTTGCTGGCACGGTTGAGGACGTCCTGGGCGGTCTTCTCGACCTTCTGTTTCACCTTCGGCGGGACCTTGGACTCGTAGAGGCCCTGGCCCTTCTCCTTGATCCACTTGCTGCCCTTCTCCCCGCGCTCGACGAGGTAATCCGCGGTGGCGACGACGGGATCCGCGTAGCGCTCCGCGAACTGGATGGCCTGCTCCGCGGCCTTGGGGTCGATAAATGAGGGGCGGTGCTCCTGGAACTGTTCCCGCAAAGCTGCGCTGAATGCGGTCTTGCGGTCCCAGCGCTCGTCGAGATTCTTGAGCTCTGTGATGAGGGCCTCGTTACAGCCGCCGTGGTCTGGGTGGTGTTCGCGGACGATGGCGCGGCGGGCCTTGACGTACTCCGGGTTCTTGCGGAAGCTCTGGTTGCCGCCGGTGTTGCGGGCCTGGTTGGCCATGGAAGCCTCTCCTCGGTGGTCGGGCGCCTTGGTTGGGCGGTTTGGGGTCCTGTGGTCGCGTGCTGGCGCTGCCGGGCTGGCTCTGGCGCTGCCGTTGTATCTCGGCCGGTGCGCGGAATGCCTTTCAGCCTATTGTATTAGCCGTTTTCGCTTTCGGATTTCCTTAATGAACCCGTCCAAGGGTGAGGCATGTCGAGGAGACCAGATCTATTGGGCCGCGTCCGTTCACCGAGCCGCCAAGGGCGCCAGAAAAATTAATTTGGCCTCACGCGTTCTATGTGGTTGAATACTTGACGTTGCTTTGACACGGCACATGAGGCCATGCGTGCTTGATTAAGCCTAACCGGAACTGATCAGGATCAAACGCCCAGCCAAGAAGGTGCTGATGGTGAAGCGAGCATGAACCAACACAGTGGGGGATAACTCTGCTGTGCGGTACTTCGCGCGGGAACGGCGACACGCCCGACCGCGGGTGCCGGAGTGGGACATGGTAAATGAACAGCGGCAGTAAGCATAAGGAAAGAACCTTTTGCCTCCTCTGCGCCCAAAACTGCAGGTAACCAGCAGTGTTTAAGCGCATGAGCACTAGTCCCCACGCGGGGAGGGTCTCTTCCAACACACAGTGTGTGCTTTGTTAACAACGCAAACGCGATCGTTTATCACCCCAACCGGTGCAACGAAGTGAACAGAGAAGACACTGAGCAAACTGGCGTCTGGACCAGGCCCCACGGCCGGACAGCGTTAAGACAAGAAAAGAAGCGTGTTCGCTCACAAGCTCGACAGCAGGTCGAGAACGTGGGCACGCTGAGGAAGAGGACAAGCGTGGCGGGACAGAAGATCCGCATCAGGCTCAAGGCCTACGATCACGAGGCAATCGACGCTTCTGCCAAGAAGATTGTTGAGACGGTCACTCGTACCGGCGCCCGTGTAGTCGGCCCGGTGCCGTTGCCAACTGAAAAGAACGTTTACTGCGTCATCCGTTCGCCGCACAAGTACAAGGACTCGCGCGAGCACTTCGAGATGCGTACTCACAAGCGCCTGATCGACATTCTCGACCCAACCCCGAAGACCGTTGATGCCCTCATGCGCATCGACCTTCCGGCAAGCGTCGACGTCAACATTCAGTAAGCCTGAGTCGAGTCTGAATACAGCAGCTTAAAGGCAGCGGAGAACAAAACTATGAGTGATATTGAGATCAAGGGCATCCTGGGCAAGAAGCTCGGCATGACCCAGATCTTCGATGACGAGAACCGCGTCGTACCGGTCACCGTCGTCGAGGCTGGGCCTTGTGTCGTAACCCAGGTGCGCACCAAGGACATCGACGGCTACGAGGCCGTCCAGATCGCATTCGGTGAGATCGACCCACGTAAGGTCAACAAGCCTGAGTCTGGCCACTTCAAGAAGGCCGGCGTTACCCCTCGTCGCCACGTCGCCGAGATCCGTGTTGCGGATGCTTCCGGCTACGAGGTTGGCCAGGACGTAACCGTCGAGATCTTCAACGAGGTCGACTTCGTGGACGTCACCGGCACCTCCAAGGGTCACGGCTTCGCCGGCGGCATGAAGCGCCACGGCTTTGCTGGCCAGGGTGCAGCACACGGTAACCAGGCAGCGCACCGTCGCGTCGGTGGTATCGGCGGAGCCGCTACCCCGGGTCGCGTCTTCAAGGGCAAGCGCATGGCAGGTCGCATGGGCAACAACCGCGTGACCATGCAGAACCTGAAGGTTGCCAAGGTCGATACCGATTCCAACCTGCTGCTCATCAAGGGCGCAGTTCCGGGTATCAACGGCGGCATCGTCGTTGTCAAGACCGCAGTGAAGGGCGGTGCTAAAGCATGAGCAATCTGAAGCTTGATGTACATACCGCTGATGGTAAGACCAACGGCAGCGTAGAGCTCCCAGCATCCATCTTCGATGTTGAGGCGTCCGTCGCGCTGATGCACCAGGTCGTTACCGCTCAGCTCGCAGCGAAGCGCCAGGGCACGCACGCAACCAAGGGTCGCGGGGAGGTCCGTGGCGGTGGCCGCAAGCCATTCCGCCAGAAGGGCACCGGCCGTGCACGCCAGGGCTCCATCCGCGCACCACACTTCACCGGTGGTGGCACGGTCCACGGCCCGCAGCCGCGCGACTACTCCCAGCGCACCCCGAAGAAGATGAAGGCCGCCGCACTGCGCGGCGCCCTGTCTGACCGCGCACGCCACTCCCGCATCCACGTGATCGAGGAGCTCGTGCCGGGCCAGATCCCATCCACCAAGTCTGCACGTTCCTTCCTGGAGCGTCTGACCGAGCGCAAGCAGATCCTGGTCGTCCTCACCCGTGAGGACCTGACCGCTCGCAAGTCCGTCGCCAACCTGCCGAACGTGCACGCGCTGCCGGCAGACCAGCTGAACACCTACGACGTTCTGCACGCAGACGACGTCGTGTTCTCTGTCGAGGCACTGGACGCCTTCATCAAGGCAGCAAGCGGCGCCAACAAGGCCGAGGACCAGAACACGAAGGAGGAGGCTAAGTGAGCAACAAGGTTGTAGATCCTCGCGACGTCATCATCGCTCCGGTCGTGTCTGAAAAGTCTTACGCCCTGATGGAGCAGAACGTTTACACGTTCCTCGTCGCACCAACGTCCAACAAGACCCAGATCAAGATTGCCGTCGAGCAGATCTTCGGCGTGAAGGTCGCCAGCGTCAACACCGCAAACCGTGAGGGCAAGCTCAAGCGCACCCGCTACGGTTACGGTCGTCGCAAGGCCACCAAGCGCGCCATGGTGACCCTGGTCGCCGGCAGCGATCCGATCGACATCTTCGGTGGCACCGTCGCGTAAGCGTCGGCAAACCGACAGGTAAAGAGGAAGCAAAAGTATGGCTATTCGTAAGTACAAGCCGACTACGCCGGGTCGCCGCGCGAGCTCCGTCTCCGAGTTCAGCGAGATCACTCGCTCCACTCCAGAGAAGTCTCTGCTGCGCCCGCTGTCGAAGACCGGTGGCCGCAACGTTCACGGCCACATCACCACCCGTCACAAGGGTGGCGGCCACAAGCGTCGCTACCGCGTGATCGACTTCCGTCGTAACGACAAGGACGGCGTGGTCGCAAAGGTCGCTCACATCGAGTACGACCCGAACCGCACCGCAAATATCGCACTGCTGCACTACCGCGACGGCGAGAAGCGCTACATCATCGCTCCGCGTGGCCTGAAGCAGGGCGCACTGGTTGAGTCCGGCCCGAACGCAGACATCAAGGTTGGCAACAACCTGCCGCTGCGTAACATCCCGGCCGGTACCACCATCCACAACGTCGAGCTGAAGCCAGGCGGCGGCGCCAAGTTGGCCCGTTCCGCTGGTGCCTCGATCCAGCTGCTGGGTAAGGAAGGCAAGTACGCAGTCCTGCGTATGCCGTCCTCCGAGATCCGCCGCGTCGACATCCGTTGCCGTGCAACCGTCGGCGAGGTCGGTAACCAGGAGCAGATCAACATCCGCTGGGGCAAGGCCGGCCGTATGCGCTGGAAGGGCTGGCGCCCGACCGTCCGCGGTGCTGCTATGAACCCGGTCGACCACCCGCACGGTGGTGGTGAGGGCCGCACGTCCGGTGGCCGCCACCCAGTGTCCCCATGGGGTCAGCTGGAGGGCCGCACCCGCCGACCGAACCGTCCGAGCGACAAGATGATTGTCCGCCGTCGCCGTCCCAACAAGAAGCGCTAAGAGGAGGTAGCAGAGAATGCCACGCAGCCTTAAGAAGGGCCCATTCGTTGACGAGCACCTCCTCAACAAGGTGGATGCTCAGAACGAGAAGGGCACCAAGCAGGTCATCAAGACCTGGTCCCGCCGCTCGACTATCTTGCCCGACTTCATCGGTCACACCTTCGCCGTCCACGACGGTCGCAAGCACGTGCCGGTGTTCATCGATGACTCGATGGTTGGTCACAAGCTGGGCGAGTTCGCACCGACGAAGACCTTCAAGGGTCACGTCAAGGACGACATGAAGGGTCGTCGATAATCATGACTGAAACTGTGAATTCCGCACGCGCCACCGCGCGTTTCGTGCGCGTCAGCCCGATGAAGGCACGCCGCGTGATCGACCTGGTCCGCGGTAAGTCCGTCGAGGACGCCCTGGCAATCCTGAAGTACGCCCCGCAGGCTGCTTCCGAGGACGTCGCCAAGGTTGTTGCCTCCGCAGCGGCTAACGCAGAGAACAACTTTGGTCTGGATCCGCGCACCCTGGTCATCTCCGAGGCATACGCCGACGAGGGCCCGACCATGCGTCGTTTCCGTCCGCGCGCTCAGGGTCGTGCTTTCCACATCCGTAAGCGCAGCAGCCACATCACCGTGGTAGTCGAGAGCCAGAAGGGAAGTGCTCAGTAGTGGGCCAGAAGATTCAACCCCACGGCCTCCGGCTGGGTATCACCTCCGATTGGCGGTCCCGCTGGTACGCCGACAAGCAGTACGCTGACTACCTTGCCGAAGACATCAAGATCCGCGAGTTCCTCTCCGAGGGCCTCGAGCGCGCCGGCATCGCGAACGTGGTCATCGAGCGCACGCACGACCGTGTGCGCGTCGACATCCACACCGCACGTCCGGGCATCGTGATCGGCCGTCGTGGTTCCGAGGCTGACCGCATCCGCGGCAAGCTCGAGAAGCTCACCGGCAAGCAGGTCCAGCTCAACATCCTCGAAGTCAAGAACGTTGATGCCAACGCTCAGCTGGTGGCTCAGTCCATCGCCGAGCAGCTGGTCAACCGTGTTGCATTCCGCCGCGCTATGCGCAAGGCAATCCAGGGTGCAATGCGTCAGCCACAGGTCAAGGGCATCAAGGTTGTTTGCTCCGGTCGCCTGGGCGGCGCGGAGATGGGTCGCACCGAGCGCTACCACGAGGGTCGCGTTCCGCTGCACACCCTCCGTGCCGAGATCGACTACGGCACCCACGAGGCCCACACCACCTTCGGCCGCATCGGCGTCAAGGTGTGGATCTACAAGGGTGACGTCGTCGGCGGTCGCCGCGAGTCCTTGATGAACGCTCGCGACGAGCGCCCGTCCCGCGGTGGTCGCCGTGAGCGCCCGCGCCGCGGTGGTGCACGCCGCCAGCGCGCCGAGAAGAAGCAGGAGGGCTAAGAACAAATGCTTATCCCCAAGCGCGTTAAGTTCCGCCGCCAGCACCGCCCGAACCGTAGCGGTATGTCCAAGGGCGGCAACCGTGTGACCTTTGGCGACTACGGCCTGCAGGCCCTGGAGCCGACCTACATCACGAACCGCCAGATCGAGGCTGCACGTATTGCCATCAACCGCCACATTAAGCGTGGTGGCAAGGTGTGGATCAACATCTTCCCGGACCGTCCGCTGACCCAGAAGCCGCTCGGCGTGCGTATGGGTTCCGGTAAGGGCCCGGTCGAGAAGTGGGTCGCCAACGTGAAGCCAGGCCGCATCCTGTTCGAGATGTCGTACCCAGATGAGCAGACCGCTTTGGAGGCTCTGCGCCGCGCTGGCGCGAAGCTGCCATGCAAGGTGCGCATCGTGAAGAAGGAGGATCAGTTCTAATGGCTACTGGTATCCCAGCCTCTGAGCTCCGCGAGCTCAGCAACGAGGAGCTGACCACCCGCCTGAAGGAGAGCAAGGAAGAGCTGTTCAACCTTCGCTTCCAGATGGCGACCGGCCAGCTGACCAACAACCGTCGTCTGGGCGTTGTCAAGAAGGACATCGCTCGCATCTACACGGTCCTGCGCGAGCGCGAGCTCGGGCTGTCGACCAACCCTGGTGGTGACGCAGCATGAGTGAGGCTAACGTGAACAAGAAGGAAAAGGGCCAGCAGAAGGTCCGCACCGGCTACGTGGTCTCCGACAAGATGGCTAAGACCATCGTCGTCGAGCTGGAGGACCGTAAGCAGCACGCCCTGTACGGCAAGATCATGCGCACCAACTCGCGCGTGAAGGCACACGACGAGAACGAAACCGCAGGCGTGGGCGACCGCGTCCGCATTATCGAGTGCCGCCCGCTGTCCAAGGACAAGCACTTCCGTCTTCACGAAATCGTGGAGAAGGCTAAGTAGTATCCTTGAGTAGGGGGATAGTCCTAGCCCCGCCACCCCGGGGCTAGGGCGCACCCTGAAACACCCCCGTGTTCGATATACCGAGCACGGGGGTTTTCGCATGCAATGCAACAGGCGTAGCGTGGAAAACCGTCTTTTTATTTGATGCATCACGGTGCCCAACCGCCGAAGGAGGCCTTAAAGGAATTGAAGGAGAACACCGCCGCCGCACCCCAACCACCAGCAGAAGGTAAGCTGATTACCCCCGCATTCGCCCTCGCGTGGGTCATTAACTTCACCCAGTATCTGGCCTTCTACATCCTGGTCACGACGATGGCCCTCTACGCGGTGAAACAGTTCGCCGCCTCGGATGCGGCGGCCGGTTTCGCCTCTAGCTCCTTCGTCGTCGGTGCCACGGTGGCGCGCCTGTTCTCCGGCTACCTTGTGGACGCTTTCGGCCGGCGGCGGGTGCTGTGGATCTCCCTGGCTGTGGTTGCGGTCAGCAGCTTCGGCTACCTGCTGGAGGGCTCCTTCTGGGTCTTGATCCTCGTGCGCATGCTGCACGGCCTGAGCTATGCGATCGCCTCCACGGCGGTGATGACCACCGCCCAGCGCGTGATCCCGCCGGCCCGCCGTGCGGAGGGCACCGGCTTCTTCGCGCTGGGTAATACGCTCTCCACGGCGCTGGGCCCGGCGTTCGGGCTGTTCCTGGTCGGTCAGTTCAGCTACCGCGCATTGTCCACGACGACGATCGCGGTTGCGGTGGTCAGCCTGGTTCTCGGCGTCCTGCTGGGATTGACGGCGGGGGAGCGCGCCGCGGCGGAAGAGGTACGTGGTGGGCAACGTCCGAGCTTCCACGCCTCGGATATCGCGGATGGCCGGGTGGTGCCGATCGGTGTGTTCATGCTGATCGTGGGCGTGAGCTACTCGGGCGTGATCACCTTCCTGATGAGCTACTCGGAGGAGCGGGGCACGCAGACGGGGGCCTCGGTGTTCTTCCTGGCTTATGCCGCCGCGATGTTCATCTCCCGCTTCTTCCTGGGGCGCATTCAGGACGAGCGGGGCGATAACGCCGTGGTGTACTTCGGCGTGGTCATGTTCATCGCTGCGCTCGTGGTTCTGGCGCTGGCGGGGAATGACGCCCTGGTCATCGTGGCCGGTGTGTTGAGCGGTCTGGGTTACGGGACGCTGATGCCCGCCTCGCAGGCGATTGCGGTGCGGTTGGTGGACGCCTCCCGGCTGGGTACCGGTATTTCCACCTTGATGCTGCTGGTTGACGTGGGCGTGGCCTTGGGGCCGATCTTCCTGGGAACACTCATCAGTGCGACCGGCTACTCGGCGATGTACCTGCTGCTTGCCGGTTTGGTCGCGGTGGCTGGGGTGTTCTACTTCTTCGTCCATGGGCGGCGGCCGCAGGCCAAGCAGGGCTATGCCGACGCTTAGGCTGTTGACCCCGGTGGGCTAGCGTTAGTTGATATGGCACGTGATGGTGAGGAGTTAACGCAGGGGGCAGGAGCACGAGAGGAGTGCGCCGGGGAGGTCGGCGGGGAGCAAGCGCTGGTGGCTGCTGGGAAGTCGAGCTCGGTGGCTGGACAGAAGCCCGATGCGGGAGCTGGCGTAAAGCCGGGCTCGGCGGCTGCCAAGAAGCCTGACTCGGCGAAGGCCGAGAAACCAGCGGTACCTCAGTCCATCTGGGTGCTGGTCGCCGCGGCCTTCATCATCGCCCTGGGCTATGGACTGATCGCGCCGGTGTTGCCGCAGTTCGCGCAGTCCTTCAACGTGGGCGTGGCCGCGGCTGGCGCGGTGGTCAGTATTTTCGCCTTCTCTCGCTTGGCCTTCGCCCCGGTCTCTGGGCGGCTGGTGGATCGGCTGGGCTCGCGGCGCGTCTACCTTTCGGGCCTGCTTATCGTGGCGTTGACGACTGGCCTGGTCGCGTTTGTGGGGGAGTACTGGCACATCCTGCTGTTGCGTGCGGTCGCGGGTATCGGTTCCACGATGTTCACGGTCTCCGCGATGGGACTGATCGTGCGGCTCTCCCCACCGGCGATCCGCGGGCGCTGCTCCAGCCTGTACGCCACGGCCTTCCTGCTGGGTAATGTGCTGGGGCCGGTGCTGGGCGCGATGCTGTCGGTGCTGGGCATGCGCGCACCCTTCGCGATCTATGGCGCGGCGGTGTTCCTTGCGGCAGTTGTGGTGTGGCGGCGCATGCCGGCCTCTGTCGGGGTGCAGCAGACCGAGGGCGGACGGCAGACCACCCCGATGCGCTTCCGGGAGGCCTTCGCGGACTCCGCGTACCGCAGCGCCCTGGTTGGTGGCTTCGCCAATGGTTGGCTGAACTTCGGGGTGCGCGTGGCGACCCTGCCGCTGCTGGCCGCGGCGATTTTCGAATCCGGCGCGGCCTACGCGGGGCTGGCGATGGCCGCCTTCGCCGCGGGGAATGCGGTGGTGCAGCAATTCAGCGGGCGGGCCGCCGACCGGGTTGGCCGCAAGCCGTTGATCCTCGTGGGTCTGCTGGCCAATGGTGCGTTCACCGCGGCGCTGGGATTCTCTGACCGGGTGTGGTCGTTGCTGTTGCTCAGCGTGCTGGCTGGTGCGGGTGCCGGTCTGTTCAACCCGGCCCAGCAGGCGGTGCTCGCGGATGTGATCGGGGCGGAGCGCTCGGGTGGCAGGGTGCTCGCGAACTTCCAGATGGCGCAGGACACCGGCTCGATCCTGGGGCCGATCATCGTGGGACTGCTGATCCAGTGGGCCGGCTTTCGCGCGGGCTTCCTGGCCTGCGGGGTGGTTGCGGGGCTCGCGGTGGTGGCGTGGTGCTTCGGCCGAGAGACACTGCGCAACCCGAACGCGGTGGAGAAGCTTTAGCGCGTGGGGGCGCCAGTGAAAATTACCGACATTGAGGTCGGGAGGACTCTCGTTGGCTAAGCCTCACCTGGCTTAAATTTGCTCAACTTTACTGCCCCGAGGCTATTGCGCTACGTGCAGACGTTTACGGGTCGCACACCGAGACATGAGCGGAACCGCAGGCCAAAGGTCCTTCATCGTGCCGCGGTCAGTGGTCTAGCAACGCACTGCCCGCGACACGGAGCCTGAGTGTGCTCGCGCGGTTTTGCGCGGAGCAGCGGACCAGCGGGGCCGGTGCCAGGAGTTACTCCGCCAGTGGGTTGGCGATATCGCCCGCGTAGATGAGCGAACCATTCTGTTCCCCGAGCTCCACCATCGTTAGCGGGTTTCGCAGCTGCAGGCGGTTTAGGCACGAGTGCCGAAATGTCTCGCTGAGTAACGGCAGCTGCTCCAAAGTGCCCGGGTGACTAGCTTCGTAATCTTCCACGCAGTCCCGAACAACCTTCCAAAAGTCTGCGTCGCTCAGAAGACTGTGGTCCGCCATTAGTGCCGCGAGATGGCGTAGGACCCCGTCGAGGACGTCCGTATGGATGGACAACGCCCGTTGCGCGGCGTCGAATTCACCGTGATCGGCTTGAATCCGGGAGATTTCCTCTGGGACAGGCTGATCCCGGTGAACCACGGCGACTTCCTCGCCGAGGTCCTTGAAGAATGCTCCCACCGGAACGCCACGGCGCAACCGCAGGATGACATTCTCGCCGTGTGGCATGAAGGCGATACTGTGGCTGGCCATGGCGTGGATGACAGGCCACAGGTAGACATTCATTAGTTCGCGCAGCCAGGCCTCGGCGGTCAGCCCGGATTGCTCAATCCACTCGCCGATGACGGTATTTCCTTCCCCATCGACGTGCAGGGTGGACGCCAGCGTCACCGCGAGTTCCGTCGGCTCGAGGAAACCAATAGGTGATTCGCGCCAAAGGCCTGCCAGCATCTTGACATGCTCGCTGGACGTCGAACCTGTTCGTGGCAGGCTGCGATGATAGACGTCCGCGACGTAGCCGACGGTGGCGATCTCTCGAAGCAGCTGCACACCGTGGTCAACAAACTCTGGGCTTTCGCCGATCGTGTGCTGCAACCAGTCGTTGATCGCCGGTGTGGACTCCATGTAGGTAGCTGATAAACCGCGCAGGAACCCCATGTTCCGTACCGCTACCGCGGTTTTCACATATGGGTTTGAGGGACGAGAGTGGTTGAAAAAGGTGCGCAGGGACTGCTGTGGCCGGTACAGGTCCTGACTCGTGCCCACGTATAGGAGTTTTCCGCTGGCGATATCACTGGCGAAGGTAGTGGTCAAGCGGTGATCCCACTGCCACGGGTGGACGGGGATCGGTACATAGTCCTTGGGGTCCCCATCGGCCTGCTCCACCGCCCGGGTGAAAGTCTCCCACAGGTCCTGGCCGAGCTGCTGCGCCCAAAAGTGTGATCCACCAGGGGACTGCCCGGGGAGGTCGTGGCTCACGGCGTGTACGCAGGAGGATGTGCTGGCCGCGAGCCACACGAGGGGGCCGGCGGCTGAAAGTTCCGGGGCCCACGCGTTGAGGTCGCCCTCGCTCATTCCACCTCTTCCGGAGTTGGCGATGAAGCTAGGGTGTCCCTCCACCATGGAAGCCTCCACGAACTGCAGCTGATCGGCCTGGGCCTGCGGGCTCAAGCGCTCCGGCAGGTCGCGACCGCTGAGTTGGCGGGCCGACGGGCGGCCGCGGTGCAGCGCCCGTGCGCGTGCCGCCAGTGTGGCCTGAATTTCCTCGAGGTACGTATGGAGGAAACCTGGCGAAATTCGCAGCTCGTCGCTGGCCTCGGCGATGAGCTCGGAGAGCATCGGCAGCACGGGGGAATCCGTGCAGCGCAGGCTGGACGGGTCGATGCTGAGATGTTCCAGCCGGTGGGGCGTGGCGCGAAACTCGATTGTTCTCGGGCCGAATTGGACAGCGTGGGTGGATGTATCGGGTGCGTTCGCGTTCGTGTCCACCCGAGTTGCGGTGAGGAGACGTTCGTGGACGAACTCGCGGATTGCCTTGGCCATGAGCTGCCTGTTGGCTTCCGTCATCGCAGGGGAGCTGAGGTGGGGCGCTGGTGCCGCTGCCACTGCCTGTTCGGTGGCGGCATGACCTGCTAACGCGGATGCCCGGAAGCGCTCGGCAGTGCAGCGCTGGACCCTGGCCGTTTTCTCCGCGCTACCGAGTGTCAACTGGGTGAGGCCCGGGCCGGGGACGCCTCGGAATCCGGCCAGTGCGTTCTTGGCGAGGATCTTCTGGTTTCCCGCGTCCGGCTCCACTACGACCCGTCGCGCTCCGCGGTGATCGCACAGCCAGCGCATCGTCGCCGCGAATATGGAGTTCGTGAACCCGGGGCGAGGGTTCTCCCGTGGCGGGGATACGAGGATGTGCATGCCCACGTCCCCGGGGGCATGTTCCAGGCTGGGGACGCCATCCAGCAGGATCTCGCTGGGGTCGTAGGTTTCCACCAGCGCTGCGGGGTGGTCGTCTATGCGCAGCAGCCAGGCTGCCTCATGCGCTGCATCCGTGATGCGAAGGTACTCGCGTTCCACCTCCTCAACGCTTGCATCGAGGGATTGCCAGTAGAAGGCGTGCGGGGAGGTGAGCCAGCCGTGAAGCAGAGGGGCGTCCCGTCGCGGTTGGACGGGGGAAATCGTGACCCGACCATGTGGTGTGAGGATTCCCTGCATCACAGGCCCTCACCTCCGAACGTCTGGAAGGCGATGTCCCTCTCGAGCGGATACACCTCTCGGCCGGTGATGCTGGCCAAGATCGTGGAGTTACGCCACGGCCCCATGCCTAGGTCTGGGGAGATCAGCGAGTGCGTGTGCTCTTCGGCGTTCTGCACGTGGATCGTGGCGTCGTCGTTAATGGAGAAATCCGGGGCGACCGCATAACGGCCTGCGGCGTCGACGTTGAAGGATCCGCGCAGTGGCTCGAGGAAGGCGGGGATAGTGGGGGCGCGGTACCCGGTGGCGAGGATGAGCACATTGGTGGCATGAACACCGGTGGCGCCGGATTCCGCGTGCTCGACCCGCAGGCGGTGGGTCCCCGTGGTGCCATCCGTGGGCTGCGCGCCGGGCGCCCAGGACACCGCGCACCCGGCGCGCAGCGTTGATCGCAGCTCGCTGGTGCGGGAGAAGCGGTAGAGAGCGTCGTAGATCTCGTTGACCGTATCGCCGGAAATGCCTTTGTAGAGGTTGCGCTGTTCGCGGTTTGTGCGATCGCGGGTCGCCTCCGGCAGTGAGCGGAAGTAGCGTGCGTAATCCGGGCTGGTCATCTCGAGGGTGAGCTTGGTGTATTCCATGGGGAAGAAACGTGGCGAGCGGGTGAACCAGTCGAGGCGCTTGCCCTGAGTAGCTCGCTGTTCGATGAGGTCCAGGTAGATCTCGGCGGCGGATTGGCCGGAACCGATGATCGTGATGGAGTTGGCCGGCAAAATTTCTTCCTTGCGGTGCAGATAGTCTGCGGAGTGCAGAACTTTCGGCGCGTCGAGGGCACCCGCGAGGTCCTCGGGGACGAAGGGCTCCGTGCCCACGCCGATAACTAGGTGGCGGGCCTGAATCTGGTCTGTGCCAGTGGGGTGGGAATAATGGGCGGTGAAAGTGCCGTCTGCGTGCTGCTCGATGCGGGTGACGTTGTGGTTCCAGTGCAGGGTGTCCAGCTGCCCAGCCACCCACACGCAGTAGTCCGAGTACTCCGCGCGGAGGGGGTAGAAGTCCTCCTTGATGAAGAAGTGGTGCATGCGGCCCTGCTGTTTGCAGTAGTTGAGGAAGCTGTAGGGGCTGGTGGGGTCGGCCATCGTCACCAGGTCTGCGATGAAGGGGACTTGGGTTGTCGCGGTGGGCAGCATCATGCCGGGATGCCAGCAAAACCCGTCCCTCTTGTCTAATACGGCGAGGCTGAGCTCACCGCTGTCCACCAGGGGCTGGGCAAGGGCGGCGAAACCGAGGTTGAATGGGCCGGCGCCGATGGCGAGGACGTCCACTTGCGTCGGCGTGTCGGTGGGGCTAGCGGGGTGGTTAGTCATGGTCGGCGATCTCCTTTGCGGGGTTATTCCGGGTGGCGGTTGCCTGGTCGACGACGAGGTCGAGGACGTGTTGGATGTCGACGGTGGAAAGCGTGGGGTCCAGGATGGTGAATTTCAGCCAGCTTTCGCCCTCGATGACGGTGGTGGCGACGACCGCCTCGCCCCGGGCGTGCAGCGTGCGTTTGATCTCCTGCGGTGAGGGTTCGTCCGGGGTGGTGGGGCGGAAGAGCAAAGTGGTCAGTTGCGGCTGCTCGAACAGCTCCAGGTGCGGGTGGTCAGTGATCAGGGCGGCCGAGATCTGGGTGATGTTGCGGCAGGCGTCGAAAGCCTTGCCGATTGCGTCGGCGCCGTGGGCACGCAGGGTGAGCCATAGCTTGAGGGCGTCGAAACGGCGGGTGGTCTGGAGGGAAAAGTCCGCGAGGTTGAGTTCTTTCGTGTCCTCGGGGTTCAAATAGTCCGCGTGCCAGGAAATGTGTGCGAGATCCGCCGGGTTCCGCAGCACGACAGCGGAGCACGCCACGGGTTGGAAGTAGGTTTTGTGAAAATCCACGGTGACGCTATCTGCGGACTCGATGCCCTGGAGCCGGTGTCTCTGCGTGGGGGATACCAACATGGCGCCGCCGTAGGCCGCGTCCACATGCAGATGAACGCGGTGCTTGTGCGCGATGGGAGCGATGCTCGCCAAGGGGTCGATCGCTCCGAGATCCGTGGTGCCCGAGGTGGCGACAATAGCCATGGGGATCAGACCGTCGCGGGTACATTCGGCCAACGCCTCGTCAAGCGCCGTGGGTGACATTCGGTGGTGGGCATCGGTTTCGACCACGCGTGAGCCGGTGGTCGGGTGGAGGCCGAGGGTATTGCTTGCCCGGGCTACTGAGTAGTGAGTGTCTGCCGTATGCAGGATGCACAGGCGGGGAAGTGCGTCGTATCCGTGAATCGCGAGGGTTTTGTTTCGGGCGATGAGCAATGCTTGAAGGTTGGACTGGGTTCCGCCGGAAGTGAAGGCACCGTGGGATCCCGCGGCAGGCCACTGGAGTTTTTCGCAGAGCCAGTGCAGGAGCTTTTGCTCGATGAGCGCAGCGGAGGACGCCTGGTCCCACGATTCGACGGCAGTGTTCACAGCGCTGGCGATGGCGTCTCCAGCTACGGCTGTAGCTGAGATCGGGCAGTTCAGGTGGGCAATGTAGTGGGGATGGTGGTACCAGACGGCGTGGTCGAGCCATAGCCGGCGCAGTTCGCTCAGGCTCTTCCGCAGGGAACCGAGGGGATTTTTGAGATCGACGCCATCGACTGCGGCGCCCAGCTGCTCTGCGGGCGTGGCGCTGCACGGGGCGTGCTCCCCTGTGAAATAGTCCGTCGCCGCGTGGGAGGCGGCAGAGAATACATCAGCCAGGCGAGTGGGTGAGTGTCCGACGAGATCATCGTCGAAGTCGATTCGGGGAGGGAGCGTCGTGAACCGGGGGCTGCCGGGCTCGACCCTTGCGTGGGTGGACTCGTTGATCGAATTGAACATGCGGGACACCGTAGCAAGGCTAGGCTAACCTTACCTGATAAAGGATTGAAGTTATCCTACGAATTCGAGTCGATCAACGGTGTCGGTGGAGTGCATGGATTGCGCATCGACGCACTAAGAAGGCCTCGACGCCTGCCGGGGGCTCAAAGTATGCGGCGGCCGCGCGCTCCGATCGCTGCCGATCAGTAGCGGCCCCTAAGGGCGGGCTTTGCCGAGGAACCAATACGGGCACCACTGCACCTCGGCGGGGCTGAGCTGCCACGTGTTCACGCAGTGGCGGCGCACCTGCTTGCAGAGACTGCCTTCGCCGGCAACCCAGACGTAGTGGGCGAGGCGGGCGGGGTGCTCGAGAGAATCTATGCGCTCGAGTAGGCGCGCGGTGTGCGTGGCGAATTCGGTGGCCGGGGAAAATAGGAGCTCAAGGCTGCCGAGCCTGCCCTGCCATTCCGAGAATAACTTCGGCTCAATGTCCTCGGAGTTTTCCGCGACCGCAATCACGTGCATCTCCTGTAGCTGTTCTGGTGCGAAGGCTGCTGTGTACTCCAGGATCGCGCGCAGGGACGGCAGCGCGGAGGGGTCCGCAATGAGAGTCTGTGCCGAGTTAGCGCGGTGCCATAGCCCCTGGGCGGTCCAGATGCCTACTTCCGAACCTGGCTGGGCGGAGAGGCACCACCGCAGGCCCGGGCCCACTTGCCCATCGGTGTCGAGGTTCTGTTGAGTGATGCCGTGGGTCACGATGTCGAAGGTGAGCTCGCCCTCCTGAGGGTCGAAACGGCGCACGGTGTACCAGCGCAGGTTTGGCCGGATCTGTTTGGGTATCGCGGCGACGGCGGCGCGCAGATTTTCGCCGCCTGGGTGCTGCGGGAGGTGCAGTGGCGCGCCGGGTTGTGGCATGAGCAGCCCGAAGAACTCATCCGGGCCGGAGAGTTGGTGCGTCGCAAAGGCGGGAGAGTGCAGTGTGATGCGGCGCAGCCGGGGCGACGGTGCGAACACTGCGCGGACGGTGGCGCGGAAGAGCTCGTGCCCTCCGAACTGCGGCGGGGTGAGCAGGCTGTGATCGGAGAACGCGGCCTGCTGGCGGGAGCTGGGCGTGAGCTTCGTGGGCGACGGGGCGGCAGTATTCATGGTGGGAATTAGCTTACCCTTACCTACCTTCAGTTCGAAAGGGGGGCGGGCAGATCTGCTCCTCGCGATAGCTGTGCGGGGGAGAGGTGCGCGGTGTGGCTGAAACACAGGCAAGAAAAAGCGGGGCCCGAGGGTGATCCTCGGGCTCCGCTGGGGTTCAGGCCGGGCGCTTAGCCGGGCAGAGCGCCAGCATTTACTTGGTGAACCGCTTGGCGAGCTTCTCGATGTTCGCGAAGAGAGCGGAGATGGAGCCCAGCAGGGACACGACAGCCGCAACAGCAGCGCCAACCGCGATCAGCTTGTCGAGGCCCTTGGTGGTCTCGTCCCAGCCGAAGAACTTGGAAGAGCCCGTAGCTTCCTTCTCGTCTGGGTTGGTGGTGTTCCCGTCCTTGTCGCCCTCGGTCTCCTGGTTCTGGTCCTTGTTCTCCTCCTTGCTCTTCTCGGAGGAGCCGGTCAGCTGGTTCTTCAGCTCGGAGGAGCCGTTAGTGTTCTGCTCGACGGAAGACTGGTTGGTGTTGCCCTCCTCAGCGACGGCGACGCCGTGGGACAGAGCGACGGGGGAAGCAGCTGCGAGCGCGATGATGGTCTTCTTCATGAAGAATCCTTCCCGGCCCCTGATTTCCAGGACCGATTGTGTCAATGAAGTTTGAAAGCGATCCGGCGCTGAATTCTCATGTTTCACCGGTTCCCCGGTGCCATCACGAACCCGGGCGAAGAATTTTCGACCACGTCCAGCGCGTACGCAGGAAGGTATAAGCGAAAGATGATAAAAAGCATCTCTACTTTTAGGTCCTTTCGACGCTCCGTGCAGTTCGTTGGTAAAACTTCAGCATGCGCTTGAGAATCTCCCCGAAAATGGCGCTTCAAAGTGCTGTAAATCACAGTCCATGGCCGCCAGAATCAAGTAGCCCATAGCATCTCGCTTCCCAGGATTTGGGAGGCCAGCCAGCCTGTGCCATAATGTGCAGGTTGCCTCGCGCGGGCACGCTTTGTCGTGCGCGCAATAACCGAGGCAAGGACCGCGTGCGTGAGGGTCGGAAATCCCGCGCACACCAACTACTAGGTTCTAGGAGACTCTAAAGTGCTTCAGCAAGAATCGCGCGTGCGAGTAGCTGACAACTCGGGTGCCCGGGAAATCCTGGTCATCCGCGTGCTCGGCGGCTCCGTCAAGCGCAGCGCTGGCATTGGCGATGTCGTGGTTGCAACCGTCAAGGAAGCAGCCCCAGGCGGCACCGTCAAGGAAAACGAAATCGTGCGTGCAGTCATCGTCCGCGCCAAGAAGCCAACCCGCCGCCCAGACGGTTCCTACATCTCTTTCGATGAGAACGCAGCCGTCATCATCAAGGCCAACGATAACGACCCACGTGGTACCCGTATCTTCGGCCCAGTCGCTCGTGAGCTTCGCGAGAAGAAGTTCATGAAGATCGTTTCTCTTGCTCCGGAGGTGCTGTAAATGAAGATCCGCAAGGGCGATACCGTCATTGTTATCTCCGGCCCGGACAAGGGCGCTAAGGGCAAGGTCATCGAGGCCTACCCGAAGCGCGACAAGGTTCTCGTCGAGGGCGTCAACCGCATCAAGAAGCACGTAGCCAACTCCGCCCCTGAGCGTGGCGCAGAGTCCGGCGGCATCGTGACCCAGGAGGCACCGATCCACGTCTCCAACGTGATGGTCATCGACTCCGACGGCAACCCGACCCGCATTGGTTACCGCTTCGAAGACGGCAAGAAGATCCGCGTATCCAAGCGCAACGGGAAGGACATCTAAGGATGAGCGACAACTACACTCCTCGTCTGAAGGCTCAGTACCGTGAGGAAATCCGGGAAAAGCTGCAGGCTGAGTTCAACTTCGATAACGTCATGCAGATCCCAGGCGTGACCAAGGTTGTCGTCAACATGGGCGTCGGCGACGCTGCACGTGACTCCAAGATGATCAACGGCGCAATCGCTGACCTGACCGCAATCACCGGTCAGAAGCCGCAGGTCCGCACCGCGAAGAAGGCAATCGCTAACTTCAAGCTGCGCGAGGGCATGCCAATCGGCGCCCGCGTCACCCTGCGTGGCGACCGCATGTGGGAGTTCCTGGACCGCCTGCTTACGATCGCGCTGCCGCGTATTCGTGACTTCCGCGGCCTCTCCGACCGCCAGTTCGACGGCCACGGCAACTACACCTTCGGCCTCTCCGAGCAGACCATGTTCTACGAGATCGACGTGGACAAGATGGACCGTCCGCGCGGTATGAACATCACCGTCGTCACCACTGCTACGAACGACGAAGAGGGTCGCGCACTGTTGCGTCGCCTCGGCTTCCCGTTCAAGGACAAGGACGGCAAGATGCAGCAGGCTGACTAGTGTCTAGTCTTCTGTAGCTCTGTGACAGCGCCCCACCGGTTACGGTGGGGCGCTTTTGCCATGTAGGGGAGCGGGTGAGGGGCGAGGGCGCGGGAAATAAGGTGATACATCATCGACAGCGGTTTGGTTCGTCGCTAGGCTGGGGATCATTCTGCATTTATTGGCATCCCGGTGCTTGCGTGCCGGAGGTGCGGAGAAGAAACAAAGGAGAAAATATGTCTTTCCTGCCTAGCGCGATCCTGCGTTCCGTCCCGGGCGCCTACATCGTCAACTCTGCCATCGAGAAGTTCGGCGCTGAGCCAGCTAAGTCCGCTGGCCTCCAGCAGTTCGCCGCCACTGGCGTCCCTGCCCTGAAGAAGCTGCCCAGCGACCAGTTTGCCAATATCCTCGGTGGCGCAGAGCTCGCCGTCGGCGGGGCACTGCTCGCGCCCTTCGTCTCCAACAAGCTCGCGGGCGCTGCCCTGACCACCTTCGGTGCCGGGCTGCTCACGATGTACTTCCGCAACCCGAACATGACCCAGGAGGACGGGATCCGCCCGACCGAGGAGGGCCTGCAGCTCTCCCCGAACGTCTTCCTCGTGGCGATCGGCGCCGGACTCGTCGCCATGGACGCCTCCGACGGTGCAAGCAAGCTGAACACGAAGCGGAAGATCAAGAAGGCTGAGAAGCGCGCAGAAAAGCGGGCGCTCAAGGCTGAAAACTAAGGCTGCGTAGGCTCCGGCGTGGATCAACCAGGGCGCACTCCATCCCGTAGGGGAGGGCTCGCGCCTGGAGCTGGAGACAATTCACGGCGGGTTCACCCTCGCCTCCCTTGAAGGTCACTTCGATTGCCTATCTTGTTGCTCGCAAGACCCACAACAAGAAGGACAATTACGTGGCTATCAAGGGTATGAACCTGCTGTTCCAATCTCGTCGCTCATCCCGCACCTGTACCTACAAGTGCGGTAACGCATGCTTCGGCGAGTGCGGAAACACCTCCTCGAACCCATACTTCGGGGACATCTCCCGCCGCAGCGTTCTGCGCGGTGCCGGCCTGGCAGCGCTGACCATCGGCGGCGGAACGGCGCTGGCGGCCTGCGCGGACGGCAGCACCGCCCAGTCCTCCGGCTCTTCCGAAGGTGGCAAGGCTCCCGGCCCGCTGAAGGGCATGCAATTCGAGCCAGTGGCCGCCAACGAGAAGGACGAACTCGTGGTCCCGGCAGGCTACGCCTCCGGCGTACTGATCGCCTGGGGTGACCCAATCTTCCCGGACGCCCCGAAGTTCGACCCGTACAAGCAGACCGCCAAGGCCGCGGAGCGCCAGTTCGGCTTCAACAACGACTTCGCCGGCCTGCTGGAGCACCCGAAGGACCCGAACCGCCTGCTGTACGTGTGCTCCCACGAGTACACCACCGAGCCACACATGTTCCCGCGCTACGATGCCGAGAACCCGACCGATGAGCAGATCAACATCGGCCTGGCCAACCACGGCCACACCATCCTCGAGGTCTCCAAGGTTGGCAAGACGGGCGAGCTCAAGCGCGAGTTCGGCCCGCTGAACCGCCGCATCACCGGTGAGACCAACTTCGAGATGCGCGGCGTGGCCGCCGGCCACGAGCTGGTCAAGACCAAGGCCGATCCGAGCGGCAAAAAGGTCCGCGGCACCCTGAACAACTGCTCCGGCGGCATCACCCCGTGGGGCACCTTCCTCTCCGGCGAGGAGAACTTCGAGCAGTACTGGGCCAACGCCGACAAGGCACAGGTCGAGGGCAAGGCCAAGGAAGACATCAAGCGCTTTGATCCCCCGGAGGGCGCCTCCGAGCGCAAGTGGGAGCGCCTCCACGACCGCTTCGACCTTTCCAAGGAGCCCAACGAGTTCCACCGCTTCGGCTGGATGGTCGAGGTCGACCCGACCGACCCGTACTCCACCCCGGTCAAGCACACCTCCATGGGCCGCTTCAAGCACGAGGCCGGCAACATCTACGTCACCGACGACGGCACCGTCGTCTGCTACTCCGGCGACGACTCCCGCTTCGAATACATCTATAAGTTCGTCTCCTCCAAGAAGATCAAGGAGGGGGACATGAAGCACAACATGACCATCCTCGACGAGGGCACCCTCTACGTCGCCACCCTGAAGGGCAACTCCCCAGACAAGGAAATCACCGGCGACGGCGAGCTGCCAGAGGACGGCAAGTTCGACGGCACCGGCCAGTGGAAGAAGCTGCTGACCGTCACCGCGGACGGCGCGAAGTCCCACGTCGAGGGCTTCACCCCGGAGGAGGTCGCCGTCTACACCCGCATGGCTGCGGACAAGGTCGGCGCGACCAAGATGGACCGCCCGGAGGACTTCGAAGCCAACCCGCACACCGGCCTGGTCTACGTCGCCCTGACCAACAACAAGTACCGCGGCGCCACCGGCGAGAACGCCGAGAAGAACCAGGAGGACCCGACGGAGTACGCCCCGATCCGGGAAAACAAGAACGGCCTGGTCATGGAGATCGACGACGAGCACGCGGGGGAGAAGTTCACCTGGAACCTGCTGCTGGTCTGTGGCGACCCAGAAGAGGCAGAGACCTACTTCGGCGGCTTCGATAAGTCCAAGGTTTCCCCGATCTCCTGCCCGGACAACCTGGCCTTCGATTCCCACGGCAACCTGTGGATCTCCACCGACGGCAACGCCCTGGACAGCAACGACGGCCTCTACGCGGTCGGGCTGAAGGGCGAGAACCGCGGCGAGACCCGCTGCTTCCTCACCGTCCCGGTGGCTGCGGAGACCTGTGGCCCGATTGTTACGGACGAGCGCGTCATGGTGAACGTCCAGCACCCAGGCGAGGACGACGACGCCACCTTCGAAAAGCCCGCCTCCCACTGGCCCGATGGCGGTAACTCGGTGCCGCGCCCGGCCGTGGCGGTGGTGTGGCGCCGCGACGGCAAGAAGATCGGTATCGAGGCCTAGCGGAAAAGATCTAGCGAAACGAGCCCAACAGAAAGGGCCCAGCGGACCGAGCCCCGCAGAAAGGGGTCCGGCGGAAAAGCCGAGGGGGGATGGCCGCGGCGACTGGTATACCGGCGCCGCGGGTTTGGCGTCAGTTTTCCATTCCTGGAACATGACGGTCGGAATGGATGCTAGCGGGACCAACAGGCACCGGCTTGGCAATAAATGCGCAGGTTGCTAAGCTTGTTGAGTCTTGTTGCGGGAAAAGTGTGCCCACAGCACACTTGACGTGCGCAGATCTGCTCACACAGTCAACAAGAGCTAGTAAGAAAACATCCACTTTGTTGTAGGCCCCCTGCCCATAGCGGCCGCGGACACATCTTGGTAGCGAGCGCCCCAAGCTATTGGGCTTGGAAGTGCGTTAGTCGCCAGCGAGTCGCGGTGCACGCGAAAAGGGTGGGAACGGGAACCGCAACGAGAAAGGTAAAGGTCACCTAAACCATGACCATGACTGACCCGATCGCGGACATGTTGTCCCGCGTGCGGAACGCTTCCAACGCGTTCCACGACAGCGTCACGATGCCTTCCTCCAAGCTCAAGGCTCACATTGCTGAGATCCTGAAGCAGGAAGGTTACATCGAAGACTTTGCCGTCAACGACCGCAAGGATGGCAAGGCAGGCAAGGAGCTTGAGATCACCCTCAAGTACGGCCCGACCCGCGAGCGCTCTCTCGCCGGTGTCCGCCGCGTCTCCAAGCCAGGCCTGCGTGTGTACACCAAGTCCACCAATCTGCCAAAGGTTCTCGGTGGCCTGGGCGTGGCAATCATCTCCACGTCCCACGGCCTGCTGACTGACCGTGAGGCCTCGAACAAGGGCGTCGGCGGCGAAGTGCTCGCCTACGTCTGGTAATAGAAGGAGGAACCAAGCATGTCTCGTATCGGCTTCGCTCCGGTGTCCGTCCCTTCTGGCGTCACCGTCACCATCAACGGTCAGAACGTTGAGGTCAAGGGCCCGAAGGGCACCCTCAGCTCTGACATCCCAGCACCGATCGCAGTGGCACAGGAAGGCGACGAGATCGTCATCTCCCGCCCGGACGATCACCGCAAGAACCGCTCCCTGCACGGCCTTTCCCGCTCCCTCGTCAACAACATGGTTGTTGGCGTGACCGAGGGGTACACCACGAAGATGGAGATCTTCGGCGTTGGTTACCGTGTGCAGCTCAAAGGCAAGGACCTCGAGTTCTCCCTGGGCTACTCCCACCCAATCCTGATCAAGGCTGACGAAGGTATCACCTTCGCCGTGGACGGAAACACCAAGTTCTCCATCTCTGGCATCGACAAGCAGAAGGTCGGACAGATCGCCGCCAACATTCGTGGCCTGCGCAAGGATGACCCATACAAGGGTAAGGGCATCCGCTACGAGGGCGAGCAGGTCCGTCGCAAGGTCGGAAAGACGGGTAAGTAATGAGCAACAACGATTCCAACAAGGCTGGCAAGCGCCTCCCGCTGGGCAAGGACATCTCCACTCGCCGTCGCGTTGCGCGCTCCCGCCGTCACAACCGCATCCGCAAGACCATCCAGGGCACCCCAGAGACCCCGCGTCTCGTCGTGCACCGTTCTTCTCGCCACATGCACGCACAGATCATCGACGACACCGTCGGTCACACCCTGTGCGCTGCGTCCACCCTCGAAGCAGAGGTCCGTGGAGTCGAGGGCGACAAGAAGGCACGTGGCGCCAAGGTTGGCGAACTGATCGCACAGCGTGCGAAGGAAGCTGGCATCGAGGCAGTCGTCTTCGACCGCGCTGGCTACCAGTACCACGGCCGCGTCGCCGCTCTGGCAGACGCCGCCCGCGAAGGTGGTCTGAAGTTCTAATGACCACCAACACCATGAACTCCAACGGAAGGAACGCGTGATGTCGGAACGTGACCGTAACGGCGGACGCTCCGCCGATAACACCCGCAACGATCGCAACGAGCGCGGCGGCCGCAACGAGCGCGGTGGCCGTAACGATCGTCGCAACAACCAGCAGGACGAGCGCAACCAGTACATCGAGCGCGTCGTCACCATCAACCGTGTGTCCAAGGTCGTCAAGGGTGGTCGTCGCTTCAGCTTCACCGCTCTGGTGATCGTGGGTGACGGCCAGGGCATGGTCGGTGTCGGCTACGGCAAGGCCAAGGAAGTCCCGGCTGCTATCCAGAAGGGTGCCGAGGAAGCTCGCAAGAACTTCTTCCGCGTCCCGATGATCAACGGCACCATCACCCACCCGGTGCAGGGCGAGGCCGCAGCAGGCGTCGTCATGCTGCGTCCGGCTGCACCAGGTACCGGTGTTATCGCCGGTGGCGCAGCCCGTCCGGTGCTGGAGGCCGCTGGCATCCAGGACATTCTCTGCAAGTCGCTCGGCTCGCCGAACGCCATCAACGTTGTTCACGCAACGGTGGCCGGCCTCAAGGAGCTCGTGCGCCCAGAAGAGGTCGCCGCACGGCGTGGCAAGAGCCTCGAAGAGGTTGCTCCGGCAGCCATGCTGCGCGCCCGTGCTGCAGGACAGGGGGCATAACCCATGGCACTGAAGATCCGTCAGATCAAGGGCACTGTTGGTAAGAAACAGAACCAGCGTGACACGCTGCGTTCCCTCGGCCTGAAGCGCATCGGTCAGGAGGTCATCCGCGAGGACAACTCTGTCACCCGCGGCATGGTCCACACCGTTCGCCACCTGGTCGAGGTCGAAGAAGTGGCAGGGGAGTAAAAATGAGCGATCCAATCAAGCTCCACGACCTCCGTCCGGCCAAGGGTGCAAACAAGGCCAAGACCCGCGTCGGTCGTGGTGAAGCATCCAAGGGTAAGACCGCTGGTCGTGGTACGAAGGGCACCAAGGCCCGCAACAAGGTTCCTGCATACTTTGAGGGTGGCCAGATGCCACTGCAGATGCGTCTGCCGAAGCTCAAGGGATTCAAGAACAACAACAAGGTCATCTTCCAGGTCGTGAACGTCTCCGACCTCGAGAAGGCCTTCCCGAACGGCGGCGACGTCGCAGTTGCCGACCTCGTCGCAGCTGGCCTGGTCCGCGCTAAGCAGCCGGTCAAGGTGCTGGGCAACGGCGAGATCAGCGTCAAGCTGAACGTCACCGCACAGAAGTTCTCGGGCTCCGCTAAGGAGAAGATCGAGAAGGCAGGCGGCTCCGTCACGGAGGCTTAAACCTGAATAACGCAACCCAGCGGGGGGCTTTCCTCGCCCGGTAGCGGCATAACAAGACCCCGCATGGTGCATCCCGCACCGGCGGGGTTTTCTGCTTTCCATGACCTGCGCGGGTAGTAGGCCGGAAACTTTCTAAACCACCAGCCAAACTGTTACTCTGGTTTGGTTATCTGCCTAGGCGAGCCTCATCCGGAAACGCTTAGGGGTGGCATAATAAGCAACCGGCAGCACGGCCACAGAACCCCGTGTCCGCACCGGCTGCTACTTTGCTACTAAAGACTTCAATCCCACGGCGCACGCCCTGCGGCACCGGCCCCGCGAGTCTTCGCGCGGCCACCACAGTGCGGGCCCACCAACACAGGAGGCCAGTTTGTCCGCCATCACCGGGGCGTTCAAAAACGTTGATCTCCGCAAGAAGATCCTTTTCACTCTTGCGATGATCATCCTGTACCGCATCGGCTCGCAGATCCCAACGCCGGGCGTCGACTACGCAAGCATCACCAAGCAGATCTCGGAGCTCACCGAGTCCTCCGCGGTCTACTCGCTGATCAACCTTTTCTCCGGCGGTGCGCTGCTGCAACTCTCGATCTTCGCGATCGGCATCATGCCGTACATTACGGCGTCGATTATCGTGCAGCTGCTCACCGTCGTGATCCCGAAGTTCGAGCAGCTCAAGAAGGAGGGTCAAACCGGGCAGGCGAAGATGACGGAATATACCCGTTATCTCACCGTCGCGCTGGCCCTGCTGCAGTCCGCAGGTATCGTCGCCCTGGCGGATCGCGAGCAGCTGCTTGGCGAGGGCATCCCGGTCCTCAAGGATGATGTCGGCATCTTCGGTCTGATCGTCATGGTCCTCGTCATGACCTCCGGTGCGGTGCTCGTGATGTGGCTCGGCGAGCTGATCACCGACCGCGGCGTGGGCAACGGCATGTCCCTGCTCATCATGGCGGGTATCGCAACCACCCTGCCGGGGGAGGGTGTGTCCATCCTCTCCAACTCCGGTGGATTCGTCTTTGGTGCTGTGGTCTTCGGGCTGCTGCTGCTCATCGTCGGCGTGGTCTTCGTCGAGCAGGGCCAGCGCCGCATCCCGGTGCAGTACGCCAAGCGCATGATCGGCCGCCGCCAGTACGGCGAGACCTCCACCTACCTGCCGCTCAAGGTCAACCAGGCCGGCGTGATCCCGGTGATCTTCGCGTCCTCCCTGCTGACCGTCCCGATCCTGATCACCCAGATCATCCAGTCCGGTGCCGCAGCCGGCGAGGACGTCGCGAACAACTGGTGGAACCGCAACGTCATGACCGTCCTGCAGAACCCAGCGGCATGGCAGTACATCCTGGTTTACCTCGCGCTGATCATCTTCTTCTCCTTCTTCTACGTCTCCGTCCAGTACGACCCGTACGACCAGGCGGACAACATGAAGAAGTACGGTGGCTTCATCCCGGGCATCCGTCCGGGCCGCCCGACCGCCGAGTACCTCGGCTACGTGATGAACCGCCTTCTGGTCGTGGGCTCCCTGTACTTGGGTATCATTGCGGTGCTGCCCAACATTCTCATTAACTTGGGAGTGGACACGTCCCAGGCCTCCGGCGGCGGCATGCCGTTCGGTGGTACCGCGGTTCTGATTCTCGTGTCCGTGGCCCTGACCACGGTCAAGCAGATCGAATCGCAAATGATGCAAGCTAACTACGAAGGATTCCTCAAATGAGACTAGTTCTCCTCGGCCCTCCCGGTGCCGGCAAGGGCACCCAGGCCCAGCTGCTCTCCGACGCACTGAACATCCCGCACATCTCCACGGGCGACCTGTTCCGCGCGAACATTTCCCAGGGCACCGAGCTTGGCAAGCAGGCTCAGGAGTACATGGACGCCGGCAAGCTGGTCCCGACCGAGGTCACCGCGAACATGGTCCGCGCCCGCCTCGACGAGAGCGACGCCGCCAACGGCTTCCTGCTGGACGGCTTCCCGCGCACCATCGAGCAGGCCGACCTGCTCGAGGAGATGCTCAAGGAGAAGGACCTAAAGCTGGACGCGGTCATCAACTACCAGGTCTCCGAGGACGTCGTGGTGGAGCGCATGCTCTCCCGTGGCCGTAACGACGACAACGAGTCCACGATCCGCACCCGCCTGCAGGTCTACCGCGAGGAGACCGCACCGCTGATCGACTACTACCAGGGCCGCATCCTCAACATCGACGCCGAGGGCTCCGTGGAGGACATCTCCGAGGCCACCCTCTGCGCCCTGGACAAGTAAACGCCAGGAAGCGTCGCCGCCACAACGCGCGGTGACCGCTGACGGTAGGGCCCAGTGGCCCGTTTTTCCCGCCCATCTTCCGGACGTCACCGGTGGGCGGGTTTAACTTTTGGCTCACCAATGTGGGCTGCGACAACACAAGAAGAAGGAGGCTTTCGGTGGCTTTCCGAAAGAAGAGCAAGAAGATCGCCGCGAAGACACCCGCGGAACTGGACGCCATGCAGGCCGCAGGCGAGGTCGTGGGCCGGACCCTGCAGGCCGTGAAGGCCGCCGCAAAGCCCGGGGTGAGCACCCTCGACCTCGACGAGGTTGCTGAGGCCACTATCCGCGAGGCCGGCGCCACGCCAGCCTTCCTCGGCTACCAGGGCTTCCCGGGCTCCATCTGCAGCTCCGTCAACGACATGGTCGTCCACGGCATCCCGGCGGCAGACGTGGTCCTCAAGGAAGGCGACCTCGTCTCCATCGACTGCGGCGCCACCCTCGACGGCTGGGTGGGGGACTCCGCCTGGACCTTCGGCATCGGCGAGCTCGCCCGCGAACACGAGCTGCTCAACCAGGCCACCGAGTGGGTCCTCATGGAGGGGCTCAAGGCAATGCGCCCGGGCAATCACCTCACCGACGTCTCCCACGCCCTCGAAGTCGCGACCCGCAAGGCCGAGGATAAGTTCGGCGTGCCGCTGCACATCATCGACGGCTACGGTGGCCACGGTATTGGCCGCAGCATGCACGAGGATCCGTACCTCGCCAACGAGGGCCGCCCGGGCCGCGGCCCGGTCATCCAGGAAGGTTCCGTGCTCGCGATCGAGCCGATGCTTTCCCTCGGCACCATCGACACCGCCGTCCTCGACGACGATTGGGGAGTGGTCACCGTTGACGGCAGCTACTCCTCCCACTGGGAGCACACCGTCGCCGCCACCGCCGGCGGCCCGCGCATCCTCACCCCGCGCCACTAATCCACCGGGCTCCTCCGCCCCTGGCCTGCAGTTGTTAAAGCCCCAGGTCACGTGTACGATAGACCGATGGTGCAGGTGACGCACCCCAAAAATGGGGAGCCAAGAAGGCCGCACCATCGTAGCGATACACGCACAAATAGCCGATGACCAGCATGTTCATCGGGGAAATGTGGAGGATATGGCCAAAGAAGGTGCCATTGAGGTTGAGGGCCGCATCGTCGAGCCCCTGCCGAATGCAATGTTCCGAGTCGAGCTGGATAACGGGCACAAGGTGCTCGCACACATCTCTGGCAAGATGCGCCAGCACTACATCCGCATCCTTCCTGAGGACCGCGTTGTAGTCGAGCTTTCTCCATACGACCTCTCTCGCGGTCGTATCGTTTACCGCTACAAGTAAAAAACTCTGTCAGCCTTCGTACATCCAAATCTCACCCGCCCATGGTCACATGCGGCACGGCCGCGCAACACGTGGCCATGTGGGTGAGGTTGCCTACCTCTGGCCGCGGCGGCCGGAGCCCGCTGCTGAACCTCTTGAACAACGACCCGCCCGATTGCGGGTGACGTCGTCAAAAGAAGGAAGCAGACCACCGGGATGAGTACGGAGAAAACCGCCGTAAAACCGGAAGGATAATGCCATATGGCACGCCTTGCTGGTGTAGACCTGCCACGCGAAAAGCGCATGGAGGTCGCACTGACCTACATCTTCGGAATCGGCCCAGCCCGATCCAAGAAGCTGCTGGAAAAGACCGGCATCTCCCCGGACCTGCGTTCCAAGGACCTGAGCGACGAGCAGCTCGCAGCTCTGCGTGACGTGATCGAAAACAACTGGAAGGTTGAGGGTGACCTCCGCCGCGAAATCCAGGCCGACATCCGTCGCAAGATCGAGATTGGTTCCTACCAGGGACTGCGCCACCGCCGTGGCCTGCCAGTCCGTGGCCAGCGCACCAAGACCAACGCTCGTACCCGTAAGGGCCCGAAGAAGACGATCGCAGGAAAGAAGAAGTAATGGCTGCACCGAAGAGCACCGCTACGCGCGCCCGCCGCGGCCGTCGCGTAGTCAAGAAGAACGTGACCCAGGGTCACGCATACATCAAGTCCACCTTCAACAACACCATCGTGTCCATCACGGACCCGAAGGGCCACGTCATCTCGTGGGCATCCTCCGGCCAGGTTGGCTTCAAGGGCTCCCGCAAGTCCACGCCTTTCGCCGCACAGATGGCTGCCGAGTCCGCTGCCCGCAAGGCAATGGAGCACGGCATGAAGAAGGTCGACGTTTTCGTCAAGGGACCGGGCTCTGGTCGCGAGACCGCAATCCGCTCCCTGTCCACCGCTGGGCTTGAGGTCGGCACCATCGCCGACGTCACCCCACAGCCGCACAACGGCTGCCGCCCACCGAAGCGTCGTCGCGTCTAAGAAAAGAAAGGTTAAGGGATAAACAATGGCTCGTTATACCGGCCCAGTTACCCGTAAGTCCCGTCGCCTCCGCGTCGACCTCGTCGGTGGCGACCGTTCCTTCGAGCGCCGCCCGTACCCACCGGGTCAGGCTGGCCGCGCTCGCATCAAGGAGTCGGAGTACCTGATCCAGCTGCAGGAGAAGCAGAAGGCTCGCTTCACCTACGGCGTCATGGAGAAGCAGTTCCGCCGTTACTACGCAGAGGCCAACGCAATGCCGGGCAAGACCGGTGACAACCTGGTCATCCTGCTGGAGGCTCGCCTCGACAACGTGATCTACCGCGCTGGTCTGGCACGCACCCGCCGCCAGGCACGTCAGCTGGTCTCCCACGGTCACTTCACCGTCAACGGTAAGAAGATCAACGTTCCGTCCTTCCGTGTCTCCCAGTACGACATCATCGATGTCCGCGATCGTTCCCGCTCCATGCTGTGGTTCGATGAGGCACAGGACAACCTGGTCGACGCCAACGTTCCGGCGTGGCTGCAGGTCGTTCCGTCCACCCTGCGCATCCTCGTGCACCAGCTGCCCGAGCGCGCTCAGATCGACATCCCGCTGCAGGAGCAGCTCATCGTCGAGTACTACTCCAAGTAGTCCGCGACATCGATCTGAAAAACAGACATTTACTCCCCGCCGTCTACCACCACGGTGCACGGCAATCCTGCTACCGGCGTCAAATAGCGGTCGCCGACAAGGAGAAGTAACACATGCTGATTTCCCAGCGTCCAGAGCTGTCCGAGGAGTTTATCGACGACTCCCGCTCCCGGTTCGTCATCGAGCCGCTTGAGCCGGGCTTCGGCTACACCCTCGGCAACTCCCTGCGCCGCACCCTGCTGTCCTCCATCCCAGGTGCAGCCGTGACCTCCCTGCGGATCGATGGTGTGCTCCACGAGTTCACCACCGTCCCGGGTGTGAAGGAGGATGTCTCCGACATCATCCTGAACATCAAGGCCCTCGTCCTGTCGAGCGACTTCGATGAGCCGGTCACCATGTACTTGCGCAAGGAAGGCCCAGGAGCGGTCACCGGCGCAGACATCGAGACCCCAGCTGGCGTGGAGGTCCACAACAAGGACCTGCACATCGCCACCCTCAACGAGCAGGGCAAGCTGGATATCGAGCTGGTCGTTGAGCGCGGCCGTGGCTACGTCCCAGCCGCCACCTCCACCGATGAGATCGGTCGCATCCCTGTCGACCAGATCTACTCCCCGGTCCTGAAGGTCAGCTACAAGGTCGAGGCAACCCGTGTCGAGCAGCGCACGGACTTCGACAAGCTGATCCTCGACGTGGAGACCAAGAGCTCCATGTCCGCGCGCGACGCCATGGCGTCCGCCGGCAAGACCCTGGTCGAGCTCTTCGGCCTGGCACAGGAGCTCAACATCGAGGCGGAGGGCATCGAAATCGGCCCGTCCCCCCAGGAATCCGAGCACATCGCCGCATACAACATGCCGATTGAGGACCTGGACTTCTCCGTGCGCAGCTACAACTGCCTGAAGCGGGAAGAGATCCACACCGTTGGTGAGCTGGCTGCTCGCACCGAGTCCGATCTGCTGGACATCCGGAACTTCGGCCAGAAGTCCATCAACGAGGTCAAGGTCAAGCTGGCTGGCTTGGGCCTGGCACTCAAGGACTCCCCAGAAGGTTTCGACCTCTCCGACATCGAAGGCTACGACGCCGAGACCGGTGAGTGGGTCGAGACCGAGGGCGAAGACATCGCGGAGTAAATCGCACTTAAGCGCTCAAAGCTTTTAACCCACTCGAGGAGAAGACATGCCAACCCCTAAGAAGGGCGCCCGTCTGGGCGGATCTGCTTCCCACCAGAAGAAGATCCTGTCCAATCTCGCAGCCCAGCTGTTCGAGAACGGCGCAATCAAAACCACGGACGCCAAGGCGAAGCTCCTGCGTCCCTACGCTGAGAAGATCATCACCAAGGCCAAGAACGGCACCCTGGCTGATCGTCGCAACGTTCTGAAGCTCATCCCGAACAAGGACGTCGTGTCCCACCTGTTCACCGAGCTGGCCCCGAAGTTCGAAGGCCGTGAGGGCGGTTACACCCGCATCATCAAGCTGGAGAACCGTAAGGGCGACAACGCTCCGATGTCCCAGATCTCCCTGGTGACCGAGGAGCTGGCTTCCAAGGAGGCAGAGCGTGCAACCCGCGCTGCTGCATCCAAGAAGGCCGAGGAGAAGAAGGCTGCTGAGGAGAAGGACGAGGCCGCAGAGGAGAAGTAATTCTCCGCTGAGGTGATCCTTCGATCTCTCCAGCCGGTGGGTTCCGTGAGGGCCTGCCGGGGAGCCGGGTACTACGCACGAGCGTGGTGCCCGGCTTTTGCTATTGGCGGGGTTGCTTGGCTGGCGTGGATTGCCTGGCTGGTGCGGTTAGCCGGGTTTGGGGAGCAGGCGCGGCCGGGGAGCAGGCGTGGGTGGCGGGGTTTCGGAGGCACGTATCCCGCCGGGTAGGTTTGGGGCATGAGTTCAACGGAAACTGGGGCAGCGGGGGGCGCGACGACTGGGGCTGGGACGACTGGCACTGGGACGAAGGTGACGGGGGCGGACGTCGACGTCGCTGCTAACGGTGCGGTGGGTGACGTCGTCAACGACGCCGCGGACGCTGGCGGGGAGACCGTTCGGGTGCGGATGGACGTCTCCTACGACGGGACGGATTTCCACGGATGGGCAGCGCAGAAGGGGGGCTTGCGGACCGTGCAGGGGGAGCTGGAGGAAAAGCTCTCGCTGGTGTGCCGCACGCCTGTGGAGTTGACCGTGGCGGGGCGGACGGATGCCGGCGTGCACGCCGATGGGCAGGTCTGCCACGCGGATATTCCGGCGGAGGCGTTTACGCAGCGCAGCCTGGCCCGGCCGGAGGATCTGGTGCGGCGGCTCTGCCGGATGCTGCCGGAGGATATTCGCCTGAACGCGGCGGTGGCTGCTCCGGAAGGCTTCGACGCACGGTTTTCTGCATTGCGGCGGCACTACGTGTATCGGGTGTGCACGGCCCCGGGCGGGCCGCTGCCACGGCGCGTGCGGGACACCGCTCGATGGCGCCGGCCGGTGGACCTGGAGAAGGTGCAGATCGCGGCGGATGCCCTGGTGGGGCTGAATAACTTCGCGGCCTACTGCAAGGCTCGTGAGGGGGCGACGACGATCCGTGAGCTGCAGGAGTTCACCTGGAAGGATGTGTCGACGCCCTCGGAGCCGCAGACTTATGAGGCGCACGTGGTGGCGGATGCGTTTTGCTGGTCGATGGTGCGCTCGATTGTGGGGGCCTGCCTGACGGTGGGGGAGGGCAAGCGCCCGGAGGGTTTCACCGCCGAGCTGCTGGAGATGGATGAGCGTAGTTCGCAGGTGCCGGTGGCTCCGGCGGAGGGGTTGAACCTGGTGGGCGTGGACTACCCGGACGCCTCGGAACTGGCGGCGCGGGCCGCGGAGACCCGGGCGGTGCGCGAGCTGTAGGGGGCTCGGACGGCGTGGGGCTGGGGATGCGTCGTGCTGAGCAGATTAGCGGGCTGATTCTAGCAG
Organism: Corynebacterium sp.; assembly: GCF_030152825.1. Taxonomy (GTDB): domain Bacteria; phylum Actinomycetota; class Actinomycetes; order Mycobacteriales; family Mycobacteriaceae; genus Corynebacterium. Next base: position 16,645 of record NZ_JASLIP010000028.1, on the reverse strand, counting down.
CGAACTGTCTGTCTTTTCGCACACATGAGGGCATACTGGCGGTGAAGGCTATCAGTATTGAAGGGAGGGCATGATGTCTGCACCACTGTTGGAACCAATCTCTAAGGCTGCTGCTGAGAAGGAGCTGGCCGAGCTGGAGAGTTCTGTGGGCGGAGACCTCGCAGAGTTCGAAAGCCGAGCCTATAGCTACAACCTGACCCCGCGAGAGTTCGCGAAGTGGGAGCGTATCACCGAGCTGCGGTGGCTGTTGGGCCTGGAGTAGCGCACGCGGAAAAGACGAAGCAGGGGTTGCTTCGAGGGAGGGGAAACAATCGAAAAGCTCGACGCTCTGGTACATGAGTTTGTTGACGACCGACGGAAGTCGAGCTACCCCAGTTCTCATATCCACGTGCATGCCCATCGGGATGAGATGACTCATCTTCTGGGGCTGCATAGGAAGCTCAATCCCAGTAACGATAAAAAGGTTAAAAACTTCATCTCGACGTACCCCGCCTTGTCGAGGTTTCACTTTCCTACGGGTGGTCACCGGTTCCGCCCAAGCCTGGAAGACGTATTGGAAGCCCTGAGGCAAGAATTCAAGCTGAAAGTTCCGAGGAAAAAAGATTGGGAAGATCGGCTGGTTGAGGCGCGGCTGAAGTGGCGGAAGACTCAGACAGCTGCGGCTGTGCGGGATTGTCCCGACCCTGCTCTTCGAGTTTTGGTGGATGAGCTCGGTATGCCTAGCCCCGTGGGCTGGGAGTGCCCTCCGGGAAACGAATCCAAGATTGTTCGCGGTTAGCGGATTGCTTTTGCTGATAGTGGCATAGCGCGGCGCGTTTTCCAGAGTCGCTAGCGGGGAGCTTCCGCGTGCTCGAGCGAGGTGGTGCTCGGCAGGTGCATCGGATCGAAGCGGACCTCGCGCCCACGGTGGCTCACGGTGCCACGGGAATCAATCACCAGATCCGCGATGATGCCGTGGCGAGTGGCCTCCTCGGTGGAGGAAGCCAACACCACCCGGCAGACGGTCGGCGACCAGGCCTCCCGCCAGCGCTCGCCGAGCCCCTGGGTGTCGGTAGTTGGCTGACCTTGGGACCCCTTCGCCGAGTGCATAGCCCCGGCAGCGGTCTGAGTGTTTGTGGCCTCTGCTTTGCCGTTCGGAGCGTCGAGCAGCTCGGCGCGCAGAACCTGAACCCAGGGCAGGTCGGCGGGCAGGCGTTCCAGCAGGCGCTCGGCGGAGCCAGCCCCGTGCAGAAGAACGGTGGACCCCGGCACGAGCTGAATCTGCACCGGATTACCCGAAGAACTCAGTCCCAGCAGCCAGCCGGGCGCAGGCAGCGCCCGGAACGTTGGCCCCGGGTCGGTGAACTCCTGCTGTGCGTTGGTATCGCTGGCACCGCTGCCCCTGCTGAGGGAATGCGCACCGTCTTCGGGCCCTGATGTGCTGGACGGTGCGGCACTATCGACCGGCCAGGCCACCACCCCGGCGCCGGCAGCCGCGAACGGCACCCGCCCGCTGAACTCCGCCGGGATCGAGGCGAAGGTCGCGCCCACATTCCCGGTGAGCAGGGCGGGCAGCTCCCCGCCCAGGTCCTGCTGGTGTACCAGCAGCGGTGGGCCGGCCACCGCGCTGGCGCTCGTGCTGACGTCCCCAATGGAAGAAGAGGAAGCGTGAGAAACGGTGCCGAAGCGGGCGGCGTTGGCGCCGTCCCCAGAAACCTCGGAGCCGGACGCGCCCATGCCAGCGACCAGGCGCGAAGCACCCACGGTGACCGGCTCCGGGGCGGTGAAGAAGTCGTGCGGGGCGGGCGCGATCCGCCACACCTGCCGCGCCTGATCCTCCGGACGGACCCGAGCGCGCCACAGCCACCAACCACCCGCGGTAGCCAGCGCGGCGACGATCCCGATGAGCAAAACATGCACCACAAACACGCGAATTCCCCCTGCGTATCCCCCGGGATGCCCCACATCCCTTGTTGATTCTCCCGAATTCTGTCACAGCGGATACGCGCGCGCATTAGATTGAAGAAATCGCCCTCGGGGGAGGGCAGCGGTGTGGCTCCTGTGGCAGGACTGCGGGGAACGCACGTTAGGCACCGCACACCAGGGACAACGCACAGAATTCAGGGGGACATCGTGCGCACCACAAGTCTGCAAGTATCGGGCTACCGTTTTCTGCTCCGGAGGCTGGAGCTCGCGCTGGTCATCGGCGACCCGCGCATGGCCCACGACCCGCTGCGGGCCCAACGCCGCAGCATCGGGGTCGGGCTGCTGCTCAGCGCGCTGATCGCGGGTGGTGCGGTGATGCTCTCGCTGTTGCGGCCGGCTCCTTCCATTGACGACGCCGCCCTCGTCGCCGACGAGCAGGGCAGCCTTCATGTTCGTCTGGAGGACGGTTTCCACCCGGTCAGCAACGTGGCGAGCGCGCGGCTGGTCTTGCGCCAGCCGGTGGAAGTGAAGAACTCCACCGCGGCGCTGATCCAGGAGGGCAATGGGGGAGCGCCGATGGGCCCCGCGGTAGGTATTGGGCACGTGCCGGGGCTGAACCCGGCGCCGGTGCGCCAGTGGCTGGTGTGCGATACCTCGGAGGCTGCGGGGAAGCCGGATACGCTGCAGGTCAGGGCCGTCGGTGAGGCGGAGAGTTACCAGCGGGGCGTAGTGCGCTCCGGCAAGGCGGTGTGGCTGATTGATGGCACGAAGCGCAGCCTCGCTGAGGGTGGGGCCGCGCGTGCCCTCGGGGCGGTGGAGATCCCGATGGCCCCGGAGCTGCTGAACCGCTTCGATGAGCAGGCCGATAGCTTGATCCCGCGTGGGCTTTCCGGGTTGCAGGAGCCCTTCCACCGGGCGGGGACGGTGGCGCACGCCGGCGACCGGGCGTTCCTGGTCGGGCGCGGAGGGGTCTCGGAGGTGACCGGCCCGCGCCGGGAGTACGTGGAGGCCCTGGCGCCGGGTGGTAGCTTCGACGCGGAGCTGGGCGCGGTCATGGCGCAACCGACGATTGACCTGCTGCCGAACGTGCCGGATCGGGAGGCCTCCTGGGCGCACCCGGCACAGACCTGCCTGGGGGAGAAAGGCTTGGCGGAGCCGGCGGGTGACGGCGACGGGGCAGGCGATGGGAAGCATGCCGGGGCCGGTGATGGAGCGGGTGACGGTTCTGCTGATGGGACCGGTGCTGACGGCAAGGATGAAGGCGCGGGTGATGGCGCGAATGAGGCCGCGGCGCAGGGCCCCCGGGCGGCTTACGCGGGACCTGCGGGCACCAGCGCCCTGCTCACCGAGCGTGGCTTCTTCCTTGTCGACGCCACCGGCACCCGCTTCACGGTGGGCAAAGCCGAGGACCTCACGGCCCTCGGCTTCACCGAGCACACTCAGGTGCCCTGGCGGGTGATCTCCGGGCTGCCGGAGGGCGGGGTGCTCTCCGAGGCGAATGCCCGTGCGACCAGCACGAGCACCAACGCGACCGCCAACACCGCAGAAAGCACCAACGGCACCCTGTAGTCCGTCACCTGCTCGGCGACGGGCGCGGCGGTGACGGCCACGGGAACGTCGGCTGCGGCGCCGCCGGGTGCATTGAGGGCGCCGGAAGCGGCCGCGTCGTGGGCCCCGGCCTCGTGGCCGGGGCCTTTGGCATGGGGATTACCGGGGAGGCCTACCTGGGCGCGCTCCACGGCGCCGCCATGCTCGTTCTGCCCCTCTGTGCGTGCCGCGAGGTCCCGTTGCTGCTCACGAGCCAGGCTCAGGGCAGCGGAAGGATCCACGACCTGCGCGGTCTGCAGCCCCTCCGCGCCCTCGACGGCACCACCCGGCTGGGCGGTATTTTGCAGCAGTCCCATCACCTCTGCCGCGGTGAGCTCCGGGCGCAGCTGCCAGACCATCGCCGCCACCCCGCTGACCACGGGGGCGGCGAAACTCGTGCCGATAAAGGGCTCCGGCGAGCCCACCACCGGCGGGGCATCGCCGACCTGCGCGACCACCGGACCTCCCGGCGCGTAGATGTCCGCGGGCACCCCGGCCAGCCCGTAGGCGGCAGGCACCCGGCCGCTGTTGAGCACGGCCGGAGCAGGCTGGTCGCCCGGAGAACCCCCGCCCGCGGCAGCGTGTCCTGTACCGGCTCCAGCGGTGCTCGTCCCCGTGGGGCCTCCGGCAGATCCCGCACCACCGCCCATCGCGGTCTCGCTCTCCACGGCCCCGACGGACAGCACCCCTGGCAGGGAGGCCGGGAACGTTGGGGTCCCGGCGTCGCACTGCCCAATGTTTCCGATGGGAGCGACCACCAGAGCGTTGTCGGCGACGAGCTCGCGCACCGCCTTCTTCAGCGCCGGGGCGGGTTCGCAGGTGACCATCGAAACGTTGACGATCTTGTGGTTGGCCTTGACCTTCCGCGCCTGCTCGAGAGCCGTGACCAGCTCCGCGACGGTGCCCTCCACCGCGTCGGGCCTAGAGGCGTGCCGGAGGCTGTGGATGTGCGCGCCGGGCGCGGCCTGCGCGGCGGTCGTGGCCACCGCGGTGCCGTGCAGAATGCACGAATCCCGTTCCCCGGTCGCCCCCGGCAGGACCACGCCGGTGTCCACCACGATGATGGTGCTGCCGTGGCCGGTGGCCAGGTCGTGCGGGTATGCCGGTGCAGGCAGATGCACATCCGGGTCGCGGGACTGCTCTTGGCAGTTGAGGTTGATATTCCCGCGTGCGGGAGCTGCTGGTGGGGGAGTCATCCGAGCCCCCTGATCAGCTCAAACACGCCCGCCCCATGCAGGGTTAGCGGCACTGCGGCGCAGAATGCCACGGCCTCCAGGGCGTCGACGATCCGGCCCACCCGGGGCGAGGAGATCTGCACCAGCGGCAGGGCGACCAGCACCAATGCGAGCACGCCCCACGGCACCTGATGGCCCAGCCACACGATCGAACAACCCGCCATCACGGCCAGCGCATTGGCGTGGAAGGGGCGAGTACCACGGGCAGACAGCGCGGCCACGACCAGCGAGACCACCAGCAGCACCGTCCACACTGACGGCGCGGGCCCACCCCACGGCACCAGCTGAACCACGGAGGCGAACAACCAAGCGCACGCCGCCGCCACCAGGGCGGAGTGCACCTGCACCACCGGGCCGGCCTCGTTGGCCACCGGATCGCGGAACACACCCGCAGCCGGAACGCGCGGGATCACGACCTTTGCGATCGCCAGCGCCACCTGGCCGGAATAGATCAGCAGCACCACCGCGGCCAGCGCAGTGATCGGCGGCCAGAAGTTGATCGCCGCCAATACCGCAGCCGCGATCGTGCCGACCCGCACCGGGCCTGGCCGCCACACCAACAGCGCCGCGACCACGCAGCCAACCAGCACGTTCACATTCAACCCGGCAGCAAAACCCAGGGCCGCTGCCACGGGCGCAAAGCGCCGATCAAACAAGCTCAACGCGGCCACCGCCACCGCAGCGAAAGCACTAAACACCAACGGCAACAACACCGAGAGGTCGACCCCACCGCCCGCGGCGGCGTCGGAAAAACCAAAATGGGACGCACCGTGGAAATCCAACGGATGCCACAACGGGGCCGCGCGGAAGGCGAGAAACACCACGGCAGCAGCGACGATCCAGGCCGCGTAATTGGTGCCGACGTCCCCGGATAACTCATCCGCCGCCTCCAGCGGCGGGGCGGGTGGCTCGGCGGGTTTGCGACAGTGCAAAGCCAAGGCCTCGCCCGCGTGGATGCCGGCCTCTGCGAGCGACTGCTCCGGCGCGACCACCCCGACCGCGCGGCGCAGCTCCCACAACTGGCCCGGTTCCGGGTCCACGAGATGCGGAATCAGCTCAGCGACCGGCACGTGATCCGCCACCGCGGCGTTAATCACCTTGCCCGTGCTGGGCACAAAAATGCTGATGGCAATCAAGAAATCCCCCTCAAATTTTCCCCCAATTTTTCGCCCCGACCCGTGTACCCCAGCCGGGACTGAACAGAACAATAGCGGGTAGGGCGGACACGGGGGTAGAAAATTGGGGGATTTCGCCACGCGATGTCTCCACCGGGGTCTATGTTTAGGCGCACACGGCCATTGAGCTACCTCGTGCGGCGCATTCGCGCTGGGCACACGGGGTAGGGGGAGTGCCAGCAACCTGCGGGGGCAGGGGCGCGATTGGCCGGTTGAGGGGTTCAACACAAGGGGGAAAACCGCGGTGAAAGCGCAATCACCACCAACTTTGCCGAAGGAAAAACAGCCCTTCGTCCGCATACTCATGCCCGCGATCATGCTGGTCGCGGTGCTGGGGATGGTCGCGGCGATGGTGATGTCCGGGGCAGGGCGTTCGCCCATGACGTTCATCTTTCCGCTCATGATGCTGGGTTCGATGGCGATGATGTTCCAGTCCAGCACGGACGTCAACGAGGTCCGTAGGGGGTTCCACCGGCATCTGGACGCGCTGTCCGATTCGGTCAAGAAAGCCCGGCGCGAGCAGCTGGTTCGTATGAACCGGGAGCATCCGCATCCGGGCACGCTGTGGAATCACATCCATGCTGGCGAGCTGCCGAGCGCAGCACCCGGGGTGGTGCGCATCGGGGTGGCGGTGCAGGCGCCGGATGATCCGCTGGAGATCCCGGTCAACGCCCCACCGGAAGACCTAGAGCCGGTGAGCGCGATGAGCTTGCGTGACCTGGCGTTGCGCACCGCGACGATCGAGGCGCCGGTGGCGGTGGACGTGCGTGCATTCCCGTATGTCGCGATCGTTGGCGAGGGGGCGGCGGGGTTGGCGCGCGCGATGCAGGCGCAGCTGGTCGCCCAGCCCTCGGAGGACGTCGGCGTGCGCGGGCCGCATGATCAGTGGCTGCCCCACGATGGGTCGGTGCGGGTGAATTTCTGCACGGGCGCGGACCCGGTGACGTTGAACTCGGTGGTGGTGGAGCCCAGCAGCGAGTGGGTGGATGCCGCGCAGAGCCAGGGGTTGTATCTGTACGTCGCCGGGGCCGAGGAAGGCTTCGCGATGAGCGCGTGGACCGTGGACGGCTGGGCGCCGTTCGGGCTGGCGGACCAGCTCAGCGACGTGGAGCTGGCGATGGTGTGCCGGGCGCGCTCCCAAGTGACTTCGGGGACGAGCCTGCTGGAGCTGCCGGGTGGGGACCTGCGCGCCCCGATTGGGTTCTCTGGCGCGCCGGTGTACCTGGACATCAAGGAATCCGCGCTGGGCGGGATCGGCCCGCACGGGTTGTGCATCGGGGCGACGGGCTCGGGTAAATCTGAGCTGCTGAAGTCCGTGGTGGTCAGCTTCGCGCATAACCACAGCCCGGAGGAGCTGAACTTCATCCTGGTGGACTTCAAGGGTGGCGCGGCGTTCCTGGGGTTGGACAAGCTGCCGCACACCTCCGCGGTGATCACCAACCTGGTGGACGAGGCAGGCCTGGTGGATCGCATGCAGGACTCGCTGCTCGGTGAGATGCACCGGAGGCAGGAGCGGCTGCGGGCGGCTGGCATGTCCACGGCCCTGGAGTTCAACGAGGCCTTCCCGGGCCAGATGCCGGCGCTGTTCATCGTCGTGGATGAGTTCTCCGAGCTGCTGCAGAACCGGCCGGAGTTCGCGGAGGTCTTCGCCGCGATCGGGCGTTTGGGCCGCAGCCTGCGGATGCACCTGCTGCTGGCCAGCCAGCGCTTTGAGGAGGGCAGGTTGCGGGGCCTGGAATCCCACCTGAGTTACCGGATTGCGCTGCGGACATTTTCGGCGGCGGAGTCGCGGGCGCTGATCGGCTCCACCGCGGCGTTTGAGCTACCCGCGAACCCGGGCGCAGCCATCCTTTCTGCCCATGACACGGTGCGTTTCCACAGCGCCTATGTCTCCGGCCCGGAGCTGCCCCGTGACCAGCGGCTGATCCAGGAGCTCGGCAGCGAGGTGGAGTCCACGACCACCACCCTGCAGCTGGTGGTGGACCGGCTGCAGGGGCCGAATAAGAACCCGATCTGGCTGCCGCCGCTGCCCACGATGTTGCCGGCGCACGAGGTGCTGGCGGATGCCGGTGTTGGCACACCGGAGGCTGGAACTAACAACAACGGTGCAGCTACCGCGACGAGCAAGGCGGCAACGACGTCGTCGTCGGTAAAGATGGAACCGCTGACGGCAGCGATCGGGCTGGAGGACCTGCCGTTCGAAGGGGTGCAGCGGACCTACCGGATGGGCCTGAACCGGCGGCACTGGGCGATCGTCGGCCAACCACGGACGGGTAAGACGATGACGGTGCGTGCGCTCGTGCTCGCACTCGGGCTGAGCAGTCCGGGCGTGCCGATCTATATCTTCGATCCCGGTGGCTCGCTGCGAGACCTAGCACGGCTGCCACAGGTCGCGGCGGTGGTTGGCCAGGAGCACGCGGGGCGCCTGCTGGATGAGGTGGACCTGGTGGAAGGCCCGCGCGTGCTGATCGTGGATGGGCTGGACCAGCTCACCGCGATTGGGGAGGAGGAGCAGCGGCTCATCCAGCTGGCGACCAGCGGGCTGGAGCGTGGCCTGCACGTGGTGGTCACCGCGCTGCGCTGGAATTTCCGCCCCTCGCTGCGTGACGTGCTCACCGGGCACGTGGAGATGAAGATGACCGCGCTGGATGCTGAGTTTCGGGACGCGCAGAAGTCCCTGCCGGACGTTCCGGGGCGGGGCGTGTCGCATAACGGCAAGCACATCCAGGTGGCGTTTTGTGCAGCCCAGGACGTGGAGCACGTGCGCAAAGTCAGCGTGGCCCGGGGTGAGAAGGACGTTGCGATGCGGGTGCTGCCGGACCGGATCGGGCTGGCGGAGCTGCTGGACGGCATGCCGGGTGTGGGGTCCGAAACGGTGGGAGCATCGACGCACGGGCAAGCGTTCGCGCAGGCCCCGGTGGTGCCCTTCGCGCTGGGTGGGCCGCGCCTGGATGCGGTGACCTGGGACAGCGGGGAGTTCCCGCACCTGGTCGTCATCGGCCAGGCCGGGGCGGGTGCGACCAGCACGCTGCGCACGGTGGCTGCCAGCATCGACCAGCTGCCCGAGGGGCGCGCGAAAGTGTTGGCCACCGACACCCGCCGCGGCCTGCTCGGCAGCCCCGGCTACCTGGGCGCAGAGCAGTTCCGTCAGCGGCTCGCTGAATGGGTCGAGGTGCTGCAGGCCCGCGTGCCGAAAGACGTCTCCGTCGAGCAACTACGGGACCGTTCCTGGTGGTCCGGCCCGGAGTTGTTCGTGATCGTCGACGATTCAGACAACGACCCTGGCCTCGACGCGCTGGTGCCGTTGCTGCCCTACGCGGCGGACATTGGCCTGCACCTGGTGCTCGCCCGGCGTTCGGGGCAGTTCGCCCGCTCTGCCTTCCAACCGCTCATGCAGGCCATGCGCGACCACAGCGCGTGGTTGCTGCTCTCCGCGCCGCGTGAGGACGGGCCGATCGCGGGCCAGAAACTGTGCCGACGCCAACCCGGGCGCGGAGTGTACGTCCACGCGGAATCCTGGCTGGTCCAGGTCGCAGAGACGGACCAATCGGCATCATCTGAACCCGCCGAAGCGCGTCAACAAACCAGTGCCGGCGCCACGGGTGCGTCCAAGAAGGAACAGACGGAGGAGAAGCGATGAATCCGAGCGCAACCAAACCCCCGATTCCCGCGATGGGGCTGCTCGCGGAGGCTGTGGCCCGCTACGAGTCAGGACTGCTGGTCCACGGTGATCAGGTCACGGACCTGCTGACCGGGTTCAGCCTCACGATGCCTCCCATCACCGGGCCCGACACGGCCAGCACACTTGCGTTCCGCGGCAGCGGGATTGACCTGCAGGAGCTGGATGACCTCGCCGAACTGGTTACCCAGGTGATGCAGCAGCGGATGAACAGCCCACACGCCGCGGGCTTGGACTCCGGAATCCCGCGGGACCACTTTCCCTACGGAGTAGGCGAATCCGAGCCGGACGTGCTGGTCACTGGTGGGCAGGCTGCCCCGATCGCCACCTACCTGCGCGCCGCTGGGTTCCGAGCGCGGGTGGTAGACACCCAGTACGCGATGACGCTAGCCAGCAGCCTCGCGGTCGCACAACAGGAGCTGCTGGCCCTGAGCCCGGAGGGGCCGGTGAGTGCTGGTGCCGGGGCCAGGGGCAGCGCCCGAGGTGGAGTGGATGCCGGGAACCTCACGCATACGGCAGGTGCTGGGCAGGGTGCTTCCGCGCCGGGTGTGCCTTCTGTGGAGGAGGCCCGGACGAGACCCAACCGGGTTCTATCGGGGGATCTTTCGGGCTCACGGGACAAGGCCGAGCCAGCACGGTCTGCGGTGAACAGTGGGGGAGCGGGTGCTGTGGCGCCGCGGAAGCTCCCGCTGGGAGCCAGCCCGGTGGCTGCGGCCTTTGTCGCGATCATCATCGTTGCCGGAGCAATGGCAGCCGGGCTCGCGCTCGACGCTGCAGGTGGTGCCGGGGAAGACACCCAGGCAGTTGCGAACGCCGAGGATGGTGACGGTGCTGCCGGGCAGGTCGGGCCCGGTGCTGGGGAGAGCGGAGACGGGGAAGGCCCCGGGAAGGAGGACGCGGATCGCAACCGCCAGCCAGAGACCCCGCCACCATTCACCCCGCCGCCGAACAGGCCGGGCATGCAGGAACCGAAGATCAACGGCAAAGATGCAGACCACCGCGCCGCCGACCGTGCTGACGTCCCCGTGACGGCGGACTGGCCGAAGGGGTGGAACCTCGCCGAAGCCACCCCGCAGCGGGAGACCTACCAGTCTGAGAAGGACGCCGGCATGCGCGTGCTGCTGGCCGCAAAACCCGCTCCGCTGAAGAGTCAGGCGGAATTGGATATAGCCGTGCTCAAGGCACTGCGGGACGCGCCGGGCACGAAGGTCGCCAGCGAATCCCCGGTCAGCTACCGGGAGAAGTACCCGGACTCCGAAACGCTCTGGTACGTCCGGCTCGTGGATGGCCACCAGGTGTCTATCGGCTGCCAATACCGGGAGCCCAACCCGGTGCGTTCCCGGGTGTGTGAGCAGGTGGTGGACTCGGCCCGGCCGGAGAAGTAGGTGCTGTGGTGCCGGCGCCATGCCGGGGTGAGGTGCTCGCGCCCAATCCGCCTCGACCAATTCGCCACGCCGGAACGATGCCATAGCCGAGTCGGCGCCGGGCCGACGCCACGCGCGGGCCGCTTCGGGGCGCGCAGTGGCTTCGGTAGGGTGCAGGCAGAAGTGGTGCGCAGTTACAGCGCCACAGGAACGGCTGGGAAGAGCGGAGGTGAACGCGGTGACGTCCCCGGAAAACATCCTGCTGCACCTCGCGGAAGAACAAGAAGCGCAGGTCCGGGAGATCTTCGCCGCGCTCGAACAGCGGGGCTTTCCCACCCAGCACCAAACCCCGCACATCACCATCACCTTCGCCCCGCGCATGGAACAGCCCGTCGTGGACCTGGCCGAAGAACTCCTCGCGCCCCTCATGCCCGCCACCCTTCAGCGGATGGGCACGGTCGTGTTCGGCACCCGGCGCAAGCAGACCGTCGCGTGGCTGCTGGAAGCCAGCGACGAGCTCGAAACCGCGGCGCGCGCGATCAGCACCGCCAACCCGGAGGGGCGCGGCCCGCGCTGGATCCCGCACCTGACGATGGGGCTGCGCCTTCCCCGGGCCATCGTCCCGGACTACATCCGTGCACTCGACGAGCTCAGCCCGCCGGAACTTCGCCAGCTCACCGCGGCCGAAGCCGGTCTCCGGGTGCCGAGCACGGACCAGTTCTTCCGCTTTTCGTCGGCCCAGTAGACCGACCTCGACAGCGTGGGCGCTAGAAGCTGGGGGACCACCAACACGGGTTCGGCCACGCAGCCCAGCCCGCCCGGTGATCCCAGCTCCGTCCCTCCAGCCAGCCCCCCGGCGCCCAGCTACGCCCTGCGCCGGAAGACGAGCAGCGCGTCGCGGACGATGTCGTGCGGATATTCATCCCACTCGATCTCCACCACGGCGACCTGCTCCAGGTGCTCGGCCAGCAACCCGGCGCAGTCTGCGATCAGCGGGGTCAGCACTCCGGCAGGCTGAATATCGCCCACATTCCACACCACGTGCCCACCGGGGACCACTAGCCGCGCGCACTCGGCCGCCACCCCGCCCAGCTCCGTGAGGTAACGCCGATAGTCCCCGCCGCCGCACTCATAAGCCTCCAGCGGATCGGCCTCGTCCTCCGTCGCGGCCATGTATGGCGGGGACGTGAGCACCAGGTCCACCGCAGGTTGCGGCTCGTCTTCGTCCGTTCTTTCCGACGACGACGCCAACATCGGCAGGATCCGGCGCGCGTCCCCAGCGACCACGCTCGCCCCCGGTGCCGCCACGCGAATCTGAGCGACCCGTTCCGGCAGCAGCTCGATGCCCCCGGCCCGCCGGCCGAGTCGCACGGCACGGGCAAGCGTGGTCCCGAAACCCGCGAAGGGGTCAAAAACCAGGTCGCCAGGGGCGGAATAAGCACGGATCACGTGGTCCACGATCGCGGTGCACATGTGGACGTCCTCGTCCGCGCCGGAAGGGCGGTCTACGAGGAACTCGGCGATGCCCGTTCGCAGGGGTGTGGCGGGGGCTGCCGGTGGCGCATCCAGGGGTGGGGAAGGCGTCATGAACTGCAGTTTAGCCGGACGTCCTGAAAAGACCAGCGACAGGTACGGGGAGTTGCGGGCCATCCCGCCCCGTGTCGGTCGAGCGCTCCCTGTGCCCGCGCTGTGCATTCAACCCCCGTATACGTTGCGCCACCCCTTGCGTTCGGCCCGCACCCGCTGTGTTTCGCGCGCCATCCGTAAGTTTTCCACCCCACCCGGCACGTTTCGCACCCCACCTTTGTGTTTTGCAGAGTTTGATGTCGGAAATCGGGCCAAAAGCGACATCAAACTCTGCAAAACGCGGAGGGGGGCACGGGGAAGCGCTGAGTTTGAAGGAATTTTGGGAAACCGGGAACCTTCTGGGCCCGTTAGTTGTCTAATACTTCTGACGGACCGATAACCGGTTCGCGAAAACATGGGGAGGGAACATGAGTTTTAGGACAGATGTCGCAACGATGACCGGGGCGGCCAGCAACGTTGACCAGGTCAACGCAAGCATCCAGGGGGAGCTGTCCCGACTGCAGGGCATCGTCGCGGAGACCTCCGGCGTGTGGCGCGGCCAGGCGCAGGGAGCATTCCAGAACCTGATGGAGCGCTGGAACACCAGCGCCCGGGAGCTCAGCGAAGCGCTGAACAGCATCTCTGAGAACATCCGGGCCAACGCGCGCTCCTTCGACGACACCGAGCTCGAGAACATGCAGGCATTCCGCTAAACCAGCGCTTGATGCGGCCGCCACAACAGGGGCCGCGCGGCACACAGAAAATCCAGGGGGGATTGAAACACAATGATCAAGTACAACTTTGGCATGATCGCGCAGACAGCCGACGATATTAACCAGACCCGGGGGCGGATCAACGGCAATCTGGAGGACCTCAAACAGCAGCTGCAGCCGCTCGTCGCGGACTGGGAAGGCGAGTCCTCGGAGGCCTACCAGCAGGCGCAGCTGCGCTGGGATCGCGCGGCCGCTGAGCTCAACGAGGTGCTCGGCCAGATCAGCGTCACGGTTCGCCAGGCCAACGATCGCATGAGCCAGATCAACACCTCGGCGGCCCGCAGCTGGGCGTAGCGGACTAGAGGTCCAATCACCTGAACGGACCGAATAGCTTGAGAGCCTGAACGGTCGAACGCAACACCCCGTGGGGAACTCCCCGCGGGGTGTTGCCGTGCGTGGGGTGCAGTGAAGAGCGCGTGGGCAAGGGGTAGGACGCCACCGTTTCCCGGGCAAGGGTCGTTCAAGAGGAAGACGTCGCCGTGCCCAGTGTCCCCACGAATCGCACCGTGCGTGGTCATGAAGCGCTCCGCCGGCGAGCCAGGAGGCGGGCGTAGCGACGTCCTAAAATTTGGCGGATGAGCTGCGGATAGCTAGGGTGTTAAAGGTTGCATAACGTGTCCTCGGGTCTCCACCGGCCGCCGAGGATCCTTGAGCAGCGGAAGAAACTGCCCCTGAGCAGTGCCTTCCCCGCTCGAGCGCAGCTCTGGCTGGCAGTTCCGATTCGACCTACAGGAGTCCAACGTGACTACTTTCCACCCGAAGAGCGGTGACATTACCCGTAAGTGGTACGTCATCGACGCCACTGACGTGGTGCTGGGTCGCCTGGCCGTCACCGCAGCTGACCTGCTGCGCGGCAAGGGCAAGCCGACCTTCGCACCGAACGTTGACTGCGGCGACAACGTCATCATCATCAACGCCGACAAGGTTCACATCTCCTCCAACAAGCGTGACCGCGAGATGCGCTACCGCCACTCTGGCTACCCAGGTGGCCTGAAGTCCATGACCCTGGGCCGTTCCCTGGAGCTGAACCCAGAGCGCGTCATCGAAGAGGCTGTTCGTGGCATGATGCCGCAGAACAAGCTGTCCAACGCTTCCGTTAAGAAGCTTCGCGTCTTCGCCGGCTCCGAGCACCCGTACGCTGCTCAGAAGCCAGAGACCTACGAGATCAAGCAGGTGGCACAGTAATGGCTGAGAACTTCGACAACACCGAGGCCTTCGAGAACGAGGCCGCACAGTACACCTCCACCGACGCTGCCAACGAGGAGTTCGTGGCATCCATCGGTGACTCCCTCAACGTTGAGGGCCAGGAGGCCGAAGAGGTCGCACCGGCTGCTCCGCTGTACGAGGGGCCGATCCAGACCGTTGGTCGCCGTAAGCGCGCCATCGTCCGCGTCCGCATGGTTGAGGGCTCCGGCCAGATCACCTGCAACGGCCGCGCACTGGAGGACTACTTCCCGAACAAGCTCCACGAGCAGCTCATCAAGGACCCGCTGGTCCTGCTGGAGCGCGAGAACCAGTTCGACATCCAGGCAACCCTGACCGGCGGTGGCCCGTCCGGCCAGGCTGGTGCGATGCGTCTGGCTATCGCCCGCGCCCTGAACAAGTACAACCCGGAGGAGCGCACCCAGCTGAAGAAGGCTGGCTTCCTGACCCGCGACGCTCGTGCTGTCGAGCGTAAGAAGGCAGGTCTGCACGGTGCACGTCGTGCCCCGCAGTACTCCAAGCGCTAAACCTTCACCGGTTTTATTGCCCCAAACCCCCGCATCGGCTTTCGGCCGAGCGGGGTTTCGGCGTTTCTGGGGGGGGAGCGGTTGCGGTTGTCGTTGCGGTGGCGATGGGGCACGGTTGCGGGCGGAGGCGGGAGCCAGCCCGGGGTGGAGGAGCAATCCGGCTTGGCCGTAGCCCAACCGCTGCCTGGCAGTTGCTAGGCTGTGGAGCCACAGGTCAAAAATAACGCAAGGGGTGCGGCCCGACCGCGCGCAATCCGCGCAAATGAGCAGGTGGCAGATACTCACCACCAGCCACGAGGCCGCTGAGAACACACCCTAAGAACCTGATCTAGTTCGTACTAGCGAAGGGATGCTTGCACAATGCACAACTCGAATCTGCCCGAAACCAACCCAACCCCCGCGATCCCGCGCGTGCTCTCCATCGCGGGCACCGACCCCTCAGGTGGTGCGGGCCAGACCGCGGACCTGAAGTCCATTGCGGCGGCCGGCGGCTACGGCATGTCCGTCATCACCGCCCTCGTCTCCCAGAACACCCAGGGCGTGCAGGCCATCGAGGAGATCGACCACGGCTTCGTCCGCAAGCAGTTCGACTCCGTCTTCGGGGACGTCACCGTCGACGCCATCAAGATCGGCATGCTCGGCGACGCCGCGACCGTCGCCCTCGTCCGCGAGGCGCTGCGCGACAACCCCGCGCCCGTCGTTGTCCTCGACCCGGTCATGGTCTCCAGCTCGGGGCACCGCCTGCTGGAGGAGGACGCGGAGGACGCGGTGCGCGGCCTGGTCGCGGACGTGGACGTCATCACCCCGAACGTCCCCGAGCTCGCCGTCCTGACTGGGAATGACGCCGCGACCGACTACGACGCCGCCGTCGCCCAGGCGCAGCCGCTCGCGCGGGAGAACGACACCATCGTCATCGTCAAGGGCGGCCACTTGAGCGGGGAGCGGGCGGACAACGCCGTCGTGCACCCGGACGGGCGGGTCGAGCGCGTGTCGACCTACCGCATCGATACGCGTAATACCCACGGCACTGGCTGCAGCCTCTCCTCGGCGCTGGCCACCCGCATGGGGCTCGGCGAGGACGCCGGGACCGCGGTGCGCTGGTCCACCCGCTGGCTGCACGAGGCGATCGAGAACGGCGAGAAGCTACAGGTCGGCGACGGCACCGGCTTCGGCCCGGTCGACCACAGCCACCGTACCCGCCGGCTGGAGCAGGCCGCCAGCAGCGAGATCTGGCCGCACCTGCGCGGCGAGCTGCCGGAAGGTCAGGGCTACGCCGCCGCCCCGACCCCGCACCTGGCACCCGCGGGCCCGCACACCCGCCGCCTGTGGGACCTGACGGGCCAGGTGTGGCAGGAGATCATGGAGCTGCCGTTCATTCGTGGCCTGGCTTCCGGGCGGCTGGCGGAGGATGATTTCAACTTCTACCTCGCCCAGGATGCCCTCTATCTGAACCGCTACTCGCGCGCGCTGGCGGAGCTATCCACCAAGGCCCCGGATTCCGCGGGCCAGGTGATGTGGGCGAACTCCGCGGCCGGCTGCATCGAGGGCGAGGCAGAGCTGCACCGTTCCTGGCTGAAGGGCCGTGGGATCGAGGACGCGTCTGCGAATCCGGTGGCGCCGTCCCCGGTCAC
>NZ_JASLIP010000084.1 GCF_030152825.1 Corynebacterium sp. | reverse complement strand
GATCAGCCCGATGAACGGAATCGCACCCACGACGGTGACTGTGACGGCCGCGATGATAGCCACGATGACGATGGCGGAGTACTCGACAAGCTTGACGCGGACGCCCACTCCCTTAGCCAGGTCGTGGCCCAGGCCGAGCAGGGTCAACCGGTCAGCGAGTACGTAAGCTGCGAGGGCAAGCAATGCGACGAGCCAGAGGAGCTCATAGCGGCCGCGGAGCACGCCTGCGAAGGATCCGAGCTGCCACGCACCGAGGCTCTGCAGCAGGTCGAAGGAGTATGCGAAGAACGTGGTGGCGGCGCCAATAATGCCGCCGTAGATGATGCCCACCAGCGGAACTGTGAAGCCGGTTCGCACCTTGATTCGGGACACGATAACTAGAAATCCGATCGTGCCGATGAGCGCGGTGAGGCTTGCCATCCCGAGCTTCACCCACATCGGGGCACCGGGCAGGAGCAGCGCGACGGCCAGCAAACCAGCCATCGCCGACTCCGTGGAGCCGACGGTCGACGCCTCAACGAAGCGGTTACGCGCCAGCAGCTGCATGATCAGCCCGCCCATGGCCAACGCGGACCCTGCCAGCAAAGCGGCGAGGGTGCGCGGGATGCGGGAGACAGCGACCACGGAGGAGTCCGCATCCGCCGCCCCCAGCATCAGGCTGAGGAGCGAGAGCAGCACGAGCACGGCGGCGATGATCATGCCGTAGATGAGTCCGCGCGAACGCGGCGCTAGACGTTCTGCAGATTCGGACGTCGCCGCGGAGCTGCTTACTGCGGCGGCGTCGATAGCATTGCTCTGAGATCCGACCTCATTCCGGTATGAGGTCTGCGGGGCGTGCGACAAGGGGGCCCCTGCCTGCCTCGTCAGGGTGCTCACGGAACCGTTGGTACCCATCTGATCGCTACTCTCCTACTGCCGTCTCGCTCGCTATTTACGTGGTTGCACCGCGCCCCGGGAGCCCCGTGGCGCGGTTTTTGTTTTATTAGAGTGCCTGCTCGATATCGTCAAGCATGGTGTCCAGGCCGTCGACGCCGCCACCGTTGAGGTACCAGTCAGCACCGCTCAGCATGTAGATCCGGTCCTCCTTGGCCGCGTCGGTCGACTTGACCAGCTCGTTGTCGAGGGTGGCCTTCGCGGAGTGGCCCTCCTGGCCGATGGCTGCGTCGCGGTCGATGACGAAGATGGTCTTCGGGTTGATCTTCTTCAGCAGCTCGAAGGAAGCGTTCTCGCCGTGGGAGCTGTCGCTGTCGATGTCGCCTGCCGGAGTGAAGCCGAGGTCGTTGAAGACCAGGCCGAAGCGGGAGTCCGCACCGTAGAGGCTAATCTCGCCACCGCTGGTCATGAGGACGGCGGCCTCCTTCTTATCAGCCGGAACGGACTCAGAGATCTTCTTCACGCGATCGCGGATCTCGTCGGCCTTCTCCTTAGCTTCCTCTTCCTTACCGAAGAGCTTGCCCAGGGCTTCGACGCGCTCCAGATTGCTCTCAATCGTGTAGTGGTCGTAGTCGATCGTCATGTTCGCGGTCGGCGCGATCTTCTCGAACTCCTTGAGCATCTTCTCCTGACGTCCGCCGATAAGGATCAAGTCCGGGTCCGCTGTGGCGATGGCTTCCATGTCCGGCTCCTTCAGCGAACCAGCGTTAGCTTCGATCCCCTCTGCAGCCTCCGGCATGGTGGCGGCCTTGGCGGTGGACACGACGCGGTCCTTCTCCCCCAGCGCAGCCAGGGTGTCGAGGGAGGCGTAGTCGAGGACGACGATGCGCTTCGGCTCGGACTCCAGCTCGACGGTGCCGTTTTCCGCCTCGAGGGTATAGGTTCGGTCCGCGTTATTCTGCTGGCTGGACGCGGAGTTATTCTCGGCGGAGTTATCCTCGGCTGCGCAGCCCGTGAGGATCAGGGAGAATGCGGCAGCTGCTGCAACGAGTGCGTGGGAGATCTTCAATCTTTTGCTCTTCCTAGTTCGTCCCGGTCCGCCTCTGCGGGGAGACACGGCCGGTATTATTCCGAAAGTTGACCGAACAAGCAAGGTTAGCTTGCCCTAAGTCCCCCCTAGATACTGTCAAAGAGAGTGAAGATAGGCAAGCCTAATTTGATCCCACGGGAAATTTACACAACATTCCTGTTGCTAATTACCCCCATTGCCGGGTGGACAGGGGGTAAAAGCCACTAGAAACGGTCGACCCACCCTGTCACGCGCTCCTCCACGGACGACACATCAAGGCCCACTTCCTCGAGCACCTCGCCCCGTGATGCATGCGCCAGGTATTCCTGAGGCACCGCGAGCAAACGCACCGGCGTATCTACTTCTGCAGCACTCAATGCCGCCTGCAGCGCAGAACCGGCCCCACCGTGGATACCGTTATCCTCGACCGTCACCACCAGGTCGGCAGCGCCGGCGAGCTCGATGAGGTCCTCAGAGACCGGATAGACCCAGTGCGGATCCACGACCGTGGCCTCCCAGCCCTTCGCCTTGGCTGCCTCTGCAGCTGCCCGGGATTGTCCCACGAGCGCGCCGTAGTTAATCACCAGCAGTTTCTCCGCACCGTCCCCATCGGCGGTGCTGTGCTCAAACAGGACGTCGTAGCTCTCCTCCTGCCGCAGAGCAGGAATGTCTGCCGGAACGCTACCCTTCGGGAAACGCACGACGGTGGGAGCGTCGTCAACATCGAGGCACCGGTCCAGCGCCACGCGCAGTTGCGCTCCGTCACGCGGGGCGGCGACATGAATTCCCGGCACAATTCCGGTGATAGACATGTCCCACATACCGTTGTGGCTGGCCCCATCCGGGCCAGTGATTCCCGCGCGGTCCAGGACGAAGGTCACGCCCAGACCGAGCAGGCCAACGTCCATCAGCATCTGGTCGAAGGCTCGGTTGAGGAAGGTCGAATACACCGCAACAACCGGGTGCAAACCACCCAAGGCCAGGCCAGCCGCAGAGGTCACGGCATGCTGTTCTGCGATGCCGACGTCAAAGGTGCGCTGGGGGAGGACCTCCCCAAACTCCGCGAGTCCGGTGGGGCCGGCCATCGCGGCTGTGATCGCCACGACGTCATCCCTCTCCCCAGCCCGCTCGATGAGGTGCGAGGAGAACACCTGGGTCCAGCCGGGCTTCGAGGCTTCCTTCGGCGCACCCGTGACAGGGTCGATGACGCCCGTGGCGTGCATCTGATCAGCTTCGTCTTTCTCCGCCGGATCGAAGCCCTTGCCCTTGTGTGTGATCGTGTGGACGATGACGGGGCCACCGTAGTCCTTCGCGTAACGCAGCGCGTTTTCCACCTGGCCGATATCATGCCCATCAACCGGGCCGATGTACTTAAGCCCCAGGTCGGAGAACATTTCCTGCGGCAGGATGGAGTGCTTGACCCCTTCCTTGAGCCCGGAAATCAGCTGGAATGCCCGGTCCCCAACCCACCCCATACGGCCGAGGGTGTTCTTCCCGGACTCCATCACCTTGTCGTAGGCAGGCTGCAGGCGCAGCGCGGCGAGGTTCTCCGCCAGCCCGCCGATCGTCGGCGAGTAGGAACGCCCATTGTCGTTGACGACGATGACGATCGAGCGCTTCTTGCCGGTGGCGATGTTGTTCAGCGCCTCCCAACACATGCCGCCCGTGAGCGCCCCATCACCAACGACAGCCGCGACGTGACGGTGAGTCTGACCGCTCAGCTCGAAGGCCTTGGCCAGCCCGTCGGCATAAGACAGCGACGCCGAGGCGTGGGAGGATTCGGTCCAGTCGTGCGGGCTTTCCGCGCGGTCCGGGTAGCCCGATAGGCCGTCCTTTTGCCGCAGTGTGTCGAAGAGGTCGCGGCGCCCCGTAAGGATCTTGTGTACGTACGCCTGGTGTCCCGTATCGAAAATCAGGGGGTCAGATGGCGAGTCGAAGACACGGTGCAGCGCCATCGTCAGCTCGACGACACCGAGGTTCGGGCCCAAGTGTCCGCCGGTCGCGGAAACTTTTTCAATTAAAAATTCCCGAATGTCCTGCGCCAGCTGATCCAGCTTACCCTCATCGAGCATCTTCAGATCCGCTGGTGAGGAAATATTTTCAAGGATTCCCATTGAACTCAGTTTCTCTCCATCCCACATTCTTTTCGCTGGCCCCAGCTTAGTGAGGACACCGCCTTCAGCGTTATTCGCCCGACGCCTCGAAGTACATCAACGTCTCGACGTGATGGGTCAGCCCGAAGGCGTCGACGATCTCCATCTCACACAGCTCATAACCCGCGTCTCGCCACAGGCCTGCGTCACGGGCTGCCGTGGCGGGGTCGCAGCCGATGTGGATCACCCGCGGTGGGCGGTGCTGCGCGATGTTCTGAATGACGGCCGCTCCCGCTCCCGTACGCGGCGGGTCGAGGACGACGGCATCCAGGTCCGCAACCTCCTCGAGATTCTCCAGCCACGCGCCGACGTCACTGCTGCGGAAGCGCACGGCCGTGTCTGTGCCTTCGGTGCGAGACTCCCGGGCCGCCCGAAACGCTTCCCGACCAGCGTGCGTTGCGCTGCTCGCGACGTCCACAACCTCAACGTTACGGGCGGAGCCCAGCAGCCCTGCGGACAGAGCGCCGCAGCCGCCGTAGAGGTCCCACACAGTGTTCAGGTCTCCGTGCAATCGGTCGGCGACCCAGCGGGCGTAATAGGCGCTGGCCGAGATATGGGACTGCCAGAACGCGTCCACGGGCACCTTCCAGCTGACACCGAGATGGGAGTGCAGCACCTCCCCATCGCCGTCGAGGACATGGCGTTTCCGGCCCCGGCGGGTCTTCTTGAGCTCCACGACGGAGCGCTTACCGTCTCGACCGACGCCAACCACAACCTCACTGTGTGGGCTGGGGTTGAGCCCGGTGACACCGTCGGTCAGTCCGGGCAGCCACTGGGAGCACTCAGCCTCAGCCAGCGGGACAAGCTCATTGCTTTTGGGCTTCCGCAGACCGGACTGCCCTTCCTCGTCGACGCCGAGGCGCACCCGGTGACGGTAGTGGGTAAAAGGCCACAGTCTCGTCGCGCGAACATGAGCATCGAGGAATTCCTGCGGCAGCTCAAACTTGGCGAGGCGACGGAACTGGTCGATGACGACCGCCTGCTTAAATTCCAGCGAGCCTTCCGCATCAACGAAGTCGAGGTCGCAGCAACCAGCTCCGGCAGCAGCAGCGTCGCATTGACCAGCGACCCGGTGCGGGCTCGGCTGGTCAATAGCTAGCGCTTGACCAGTGCGGAACCTTTGCTTGCCGCTTTTTTTAGCCGGGTCCAGCGCAACCTCGACCCCCTTCTCCCCGGGCAACCCGCCACGAACAAAAACGATCTGTCCGTCGTGCTGGCCGATGACCACACCTCGGTGGCCGGGTTGATCCAGATCCAGAGTGATGGTCTCCGGGCTAATCATTGCCGTCCTCGTTGGAATCCTGCTGCTGTGCCGGGGCATTCTGCTGCTCCTGCAGGTGTCGCGCCAGTTCCTCAACCATGGCCTGCGGGAGCTGAACCGGCAGCGGATCGCCGGCGGGGATTGGGTCCGTGCCGCGAACGACGAAGGTGCGGGCGATGATCTCGCGGCCCAGCGCTGCCATCTGGTCAGCTGACTCCTGTGGGCCGGCGAGGGTCATGCGCAGCATCCATCGCGGGCCTGTCGCCCCAATAACCCGAAGTGTTCCGTCACCGGACTGTGCGACGATCTCCGCGCCCCATGGACCCTCCTCGGTGGTTGCCTCCAGCCCGTCGGCCGCCATGCCCTCGATGAGCATGGGCACCGTGTTATCCCAGAGTTCGCCGGTGGTCGGGGCAGCGAAGGCCACCGGTGTGACCCGGCCAAAGGGGGTGAGGATGTGGAGCATCTGTGGGCCGTCATCGCCCATCTCAACCTGTACCTCGGCCTCGTGTGGGACCGGGATCATCATGGACCCCAGGTCGAGCCCGCCCTTGGCGAAATCGCTGAAATTGTACTCGCGGTAGTCGAGCGTATCCCCGTCAAAGGGACCAAAGTCCTCGCCCTGCACAGGGGCCCCATCTTCTGCTGATCCGGCCGCGGCGCTTTTCGCCGAGTCGGGAACCTCCTGCTTTTCCTGGTTCTGGGGCACGTTTGGTTCCACACCGGATGGCTCGTTCTTCTTAGAAAATGGCCACATTTCTTAACAACTGTCCTTTCGCACTCGCTAACGCGGCGCTGGCAAGCGTCACCGTTGGGGTTTAAAGGCTGAAAACTAAACTTAATCTGCTAACGGAGCTGGCTACCTGGCTGCGTATCAACGCGTTCCGGTGGAGCCGTGGCCACCACTTCCTCGGTCGGTCTCCCCGAGTTGATCAAGGCTGTCCACCGCGACGATATCGCAGAGACTGACCTCCTGGATCAGCAGCTGAGCGATGCGTTCACCCCGGCTGATGCTGATTGTTTCTTGCGGGTCAAGGTTGATCAGGTTGATCTTGACTTCCCCGCGATACCCCGCGTCGATGGTTCCGGGCGCATTGACGATCGATAGGCCCTTCTTCACCGCCAGTCCGCTGCGCGGGTGCACCAGGCCAACCTTGCCGACCGGCACCGCCATCGCAATTCCCGTTCCTACCAGGCGGCGCTGCCCCGGGGTCAAGGTGATGTCCTCGGCGGAGTAAAGATCAATGCCCGCATCGTCGGGGTGCGCTCGGTTGGGTAGCGGGAGAGATGGATCAATCTGAAAAATTTCCAACGGGCTGCTCATGAGGATCCACTCTACAAGGTCGTCCCGATCCCGTGATGGGCCCGCCGCGGGAAAACCTCCCCTTACTGGGAGCAGCGGCTGCTTCGGAGAACGTGCTGGTGTGTGGGTAAGATGGTGACCGGTAATTGCCACCCGGTTGAGGCTCAGCATGGCGCCGAATCGTCTATGAGTCAGGGGCCGGGTAAACATCCACATGTAGACGAGGAGCACTCTGCGAGTCATGGACGCTGCGAACGGAGCATCGACCCCACCACCGGCGAGGCCCGACAAGGCGGCGGGCACGCGGGTGCTGTACAGCGAGTCCCAGCAAGTTCCGCTGTCCTGGTGGCTCGCCGCCAGCGGCGTGGTCGCCATCATTGCGTGGCAGGCTCAGATGGGTCGCGACTGGTGGTGGTCGATCGTGGCCGGGGTGATTGCAGCCGCCCTCGTGGCTTGGGGTCTCATCGCTCTTTCTCGGACGAAGGTCGAGGTCGTGGAAGACTCCCGGGGGGGCAGGGTTATCCGCGCGGGTGATGCCCAGCTGCCGGCCTCCGTGGTCGACCGCACGCTGGTCATTCCGCCCACCGCGAAGCAAGCTGCGTTGGGTCGCCAGCTCGACCCTGCCGCTTTCGTCATTCACAAGGGGTGGATTCCGACGATGGCAATGCTCGTGCTCGATGATCCGTTGGACCCCACCCCTTACTGGCTGGTCTCCAGCAAGAACCCCCAGGAACTGCTGGAGGCGCTGGGAAGGCCCATTTACTAAGGGTTCCCAGCGCCTCCGCCCTCCCGGTCTGCTCGGTGTTACACCCACAGGCCGGCTTTTTATGCCTTAAGCGCAGTCGATGCAGATGAACTCGGTGTCGCTGAGCTTTTCACCTACACGGCTGCGGTGCTGCACGAGGAAACACTCGGAGCAGGTGAACTCGTCGTTCTGCTTCGGCGTGACCGTGGTTGACAGCTCCTCCCCGGAGACTTCCTCCATCGGCAGTTCGAAGGGCTCCACGATTTCGCCATCGTCGGTGTCCGAAATCGCTGGCTCCGCCTTCTCAGCGGCCTTCAAGCCTTCGAGAGAGTCAGTCTCCAGCTCTTCCTCAGCGCTTCGTCGCGGTGCATCGTAGTCCGTGGCCATCGTTGTCCTCCCACATTCCTCGGATGATGCTCATCAGTTCTTGGGCGGGGTCCCCGCCACCTGCCGTACCGGGGGCCACAAGCCCTTTCTCCACGGCAGCCATTCGGCCCCTAGTCGAGGGCGCCTCATGTGTGCTGAACGCGGATATTAGGCCATGAGGTGCACACTTGTCATCTCTCTCATAGTCATCGCAAAGAAAGTTGCTCGATGCTACCCCCTGCACCCTGGCTAAGCAGCATTTTTTCGAGTTCTTCCTGCACCCCCGGCACGCCGGCGATGATGGGCAGCCCGCTGTCCGCCGTGTAGTTCAGCGTGGGGGTGAGCACGGTTGCTCCCGCCCTTGCAGTAATCAGCGCGCCGGCCGCGAAGTCCCAGGCGTTGAGCCCGTGCTCGTAGTAGCCGTCCACCTGACCGCTGGCCACCATGCAGAGGTCGAGCGCGGCAGAACCCAGGCGTCGGATATCCCGCACGTGAGGCAGGACGGCGCCCAGCAGGCGTGCCTGTCGCTGCCGGCGTTCGGCGTCGTAGGAAAAACCGGTCGCCACGAGCGCCTGCGCCGCGTCCTTCCGTGCCTCCTGCCGGCTAATGTTCTTGCGGTCACCGACGACCGCGTCCTCGCTCCCCAAATCAACGGGGGCGACCGTCGCGGGGCCACCGACACAGGCGCCAAAGACATGTCCATGTGCAGCGTCAACGACTGCACCGGCCACCGGCACCCCGTCGATGGCAGCTGCTACTGACACAGAGAAGGCGGGAATCCCGTAGACGAAATTAACGGTGCCGTCGATCGGATCCACGATCCACTCCAGCCTTGGCCCTGCAGAGTCACCAGGATCGGCGCCCAAGGATCCTGCAGCGGGGGCAGAACTATCCGCCCCCTCCTCTTCGCCGAGCACGGTGGCCTGCGGGAACCGGTCATGCAGCCACTCGCGGATGAACGTCTCCGCAGCGCGGTCTGCTTCGGTGACGGGGTCGACTGCGGAAGACTTGGTCTGAGCCACCGGCATCGCCGAACCCATCAGCTCGATGATGGAGCCCGCCACCGCCTCACCATCGGTGCGTTCCCGGCGAGTGCGCAACACCAAGGCA
>NZ_JASLIP010000094.1 GCF_030152825.1 Corynebacterium sp. | reverse complement strand
CACCCACCAAGCTAATCCCACCGTGAGGGGATTGCGAGATTCTGGGGGGTGGATCACAACAGAGTGTAGACAGCATTGTCTAGTTAACGCAATTGGCTTTGCTGAAATTGCTTGCAACCTGGCGCCTCGGCGGTTTAGTGTATCCAGTTATAGACCGCACGGTCTGTCTGGTGTAGGTTGATCTGCAGCCCGCGCTGCGGATCCAGGCAAGACCGCCACAACGCACGATCGACTGGAGAAATTCACCATGACTGCAACTACCACCACCCGTCCGAGGCCGAAGCGTAAGCCCCGGCCGCAAGGCCAGTGGCTCGTCGACGGCACTATTCCGCTCAACGACGACGAGAAGATTAAGCAAGAAGACGCCGGCCTCGGCGTCATCGACCGCATTCGCGAGACCTACGCGAAGCAGGGATTCGACTCCATCCCGAAGGAGGACCTCGCGCCCCGCTTCAAGTGGGTTGGTCTTTATACGCAGCGTCGCCCGGGGCTCGACGGCGTGGCCACCTCCACGCTCAGCACCGAAGAGCTGCAGGATAATTACTTCATGATGCGCATCCGCCTCGACGGCGGACTGGTCAGCAGCGAGCAGCTGCGCGTCATCGGCGAGATTTCCAGCGACTACGCCCGCGATACCGCGGACTTCACCGACCGCCAGAACGTCCAGCTGCACTGGATCCGCATCGAGGACGTCCCGACCATCTGGGACAAGCTCGAGGCCGTCGGGCTGGACACCAACTTCGGCTGCGGCGACGTCCCCCGCGTCATCCTGGGCTCCCCGGTCGCAGGCATCGCTGCCGACGAGATTATCGACGCCACCCCGGCCATTCACACCATCAAGGAAGAACTACTAACCAGCGGCGAGTTCGACAACCTGCCACGCAAGTTCAAGTCCGCGATCAGCGGTAACTCCCGCCAGGATGTCACCCACGAGATCCAGGACCTGGCGTTTATCGGCTCGAACCACCCGGAGCACGGCCCCGGCTTCGACGTCTGGGTCGGCGGCGGGCTGTCCACCAACCCGATGCTCTCCCAGCGCCTCGGCGCTTGGGTTCCTCTGGACGAGGTCCCGGAGGTGTGGGCCGGCGTGGTCCGCATCTTCCGCGACTACGGCTACCGCAAGGTCCGCAACCGCGCGCGCCTGAAGTTCCTCGTCGCCGACTGGGGGGTCGAGAAGTTCCGCAAGGTGCTGGAGGAGGACTACCTCGGCCGCAAGCTCGTCGACGGCCCGGATCCGGGCGAGTACCCCGGTTACCGCGACCACATCGGCATCCACGAGCAGCGGGACGGCAAGGTCTACCTGGGTGTGAAGCCCACGGTGGGGCACACTGACGGCGCCCAGCTACAGCGTCTCGCGGAGCTCGCCGAGTCCTATGGCTCCACGCGGCTGCGCACGACTCCCGATAAGGAGCTGCTCTTCCTGGACCTGACCCCGGAGAATGCAGACAAGCTCGCTGCCGAGCTGGAGAAGGAAGGCTTGTCCGCGAAGCCTTCGGCCTTCCGCCGCGACATCATCAGCTGCACCGGCCTGGAGTTCTGCAAGCTCGCGCACGTTGTGACGAAGCAACGCGCCATCCAGCTGGTCGACGAGCTGGAGGAGCGAGTCGGTGACCTCGACGTCCCACTGAAGATCTCCCTGAACGGCTGCCCGAACTCCTGCGCCCGTTCCCAGGTCGCAGATATCGGTCTATCCGGCAAGGTGCTGACCGATGAGGACGGCAACCGCGTCGAGGGTTTCCAGGTTCACCTGGGCGGCAAGGTCGGTCTGGAGCCGGGCTTCGGCCGCAAGCTGCGCGGCAACAACGTGTTCTCCGAGGACGTCGGCGACTACGTGGTCCGCGTCGTGGAGAACTTCAAGGAGCAGCGCGAGGACGGCGAGGAGTTCAGCTCCTGGGTCGCTCGCGCTGAGGAGGAGGCCCTGCGATGAGTGTTCCCGATACTGATTCCCTGCCACCGGTGAACCAGGCGATCGGTGGGAAGTCCGGGCACAGCAACGGTCGGCGTGCGACCGTGAACTTCTGCCCCTACTGCATGGGGGAGAACCTGTTTCCGACCACGGAAACGGATAATTCCTGGCAATGCCGCGAGTGCCGTCGCGAGTTTTCGGTGAAATTCCACGGCCTGCTGGCCTGACCTAACGCGCTGGGCACACGGTGAATCCCCGGCCCCTCGGTACTGCACCGCGGGCCGGGGTTCTTGTTTTCGCCCGCTGACACGGCCGAATGCATCTGGTAGGCAGGAGCTATGAGCACTTTTGCATTGCAGAATCCAAGTACTGGCCAAGAAGAAGAGCAGTTCAACCGCATCGATGATGCCGACCGCGATGCAATTCTGGATCGCGCCACCGCAGCAGGCGAGCAGTGGCGCAAGACCCCCATCGCGCAGCGCGCAGACATCCTGCGGAAGACCGCGAAGCTGTTCCAGGAGAACAAGGAGCAGCTGGCGGAACACATCGGGCGCGAGATGGGCAAGCTGACCCGCTGGGCCGAGGCGGAAATCGACATCGTTTCGGACATTTTCACCTGGTACGCCGAGCATGCCCACGAGCTCCTGGCGGATGAGCAGCTTTCCCAGCAGGGCGCGCAGCAGACCTGGGTGCGCAAGGAGCCCCTCGGCGTGGTGCTGGGCATCATGCCGTGGAACTTCCCCTACTACCAGGTCGCCCGCTGGGCAGCACCGAACCTGCTGCTGGGCAACACGCTGGTGCTGAAGCACGCATCCATCTGCCCGCTGTCCTCCCAGGCCTGCCAGGACCTGCTGGAGCAGGCCGGGCTGCCGAAGGATGCTTTCATCAACGTGTACGCCTCCGGCTCCCAGATGGATGCCTTTGTGGCGGATAAGCGCGTGGCGGGTGTGTCCCTCACTGGATCCGAGCAGGCTGGTGCCGCCGTGGCGAAGACCGCCGGCGAGCACTACAAGAAGTCCCTGCTGGAGCTGGGCGGCAACGACCCCTTCATCGTGCTCGACGATGAGAACCTGGACTGGGTGCTGGAGCAGTTCACCAAG
>NZ_JASLIP010000078.1 GCF_030152825.1 Corynebacterium sp. | reverse complement strand
GAATGGCGCGTGCGAGGGCGGGGGAGCGGCCTTCGACGCTGGTCAGGGTGCTGGCGCTGGCGCTGGTGCTGGGCAGAGCGCGCAGCAGGCTGCAGCGAAGCCCGCGCTGGATCTGGATGCGGCCCGCCGCGCGGTGGCGGAACAGGACCGTCGCTAAGAGCGGTTGTCCGGGCGTCTTCTAGACTGTGAGGCATGATCCCTGGTAAGCACCCGAACGCCGCGTCTGCCGACGCGGCGAACACTCCTGCGTCCACCGCCGCGAAGAGCAACGCGGCACCTGCCGTCCTCGTGTGCGGCACCATCAACATCGACACCTTCGTGGGCCTCGATGAGTTCCCGCACCCCGGCGAGACGATCATCGGCCGCCGCGGTCTGCAGGGGCTCGGCGGCAAGGGCGCGAACCAGGCCGTAGCCTCCGCCCGCATGGGCGTGGAGACGATCCTGCTGGGCGCAGTGGGGGAGACCAGCGCCGATAACCCCAACCAGCCGCTCGACCCGCTGGCCCTGCTGGCGATCAAGGAGCTCGACGAGCACGGGGTCAACACCGCGCACATCGCCCGCACTCACCAACCCACCGGCCAGGCGTTCATCATGAACGACACGTCCGGCGAGAACATCATCATCGTGACCTCCGGGGCCAACGAGCTGACCAGCCCGGCCGAGCTGACAGAGCTTGCCAAGGAGTTAGCCGATGAGCGCCCTATCCCGGTGGTGCTGGCCCAAGGTGAGCTGACCCCGGAACACTCCGCGGAGCTGCCCGCGTTGACAGAGGCCATCGGCGCCCGGTTGATCCTGAACCTCGCCCCGGTCACCACGAAGGACGCGGACCTGGTCGCGGCGTCCGACCCGATCATCCTCAACGAGCTGGAGGCCGCGGACATCACCGGGCTACCCCGCGAAACCTCCACTGAGGAGCTCTTCGCCGCGCTCAAGGACGTTGCCCGCACCTGCGTGGTCACCCTTGGACCGGCGGGCGCGGCCATCATTGATGAGGCGGGCGTGACCCGCGTGCCCGCCCCGCATATGGAGAACATCGTGGACACCACCGGTGCCGGGGATGCGTTCTGTGGCACGCTCGCGGCTGGGGTGGCCACCGGTTCCTCCCTGGTAGAGGCCACCCGCGTGGCCGTTGCGGCCGGATCCCTGGCGACCCAGAAGGCAGGCGCAGCGGCGGCGTACGCGACGGAGAAGGAAACCCGCGACCTAGCAACACAACTTCTGGTAGGAAACTTTAATTTCCCTTCAATCAAACCCGTCGGCACCGGCAGTTTCCATAGTATTCACTCAATAAAGTGACCCTTGACACTCGCTTCATGAATTACTAGATTCATCAGTGTTCGCTTCGAAGCATCACGCTTCACGATCACATCATCCTCATATTAGGAGCCTTCACCAATGATCGAGTTTCTCGTCAACCTCACCGACATCGTCAATGGCGCACCTAAGGACATTCTGGTCGAGTTCTTCGGCGGTTTCCGTGCTCCCGAGTTTAACGTGACCCTGCCGGAGGAGGTCACCATGGGCGACTTGGGTTCCAGCGGCGACTTTGCCCCGACTTCCAGCCCTGAGTCCGCCCTCACTTCCAGCCCTGAGTTCCACCTGGACCTCGGTGGCGTGAACGTCGGCCCCTAATTCGACGGACACTAAACGAGGCTTACCGAAAAGCCACCCCTTGTGAAAATTGTGTGACTTTCGCAAGGGGTTTTGCATTTATGGTGAGGCGGCGGAAAGTTCCCATCCGACTATTGGGATCATTTCATTCGGCTACTAACCAATGTGCGACCTTATCGAGGCCCTGATCGCACATGTACCGCGCCCTTGTTCTATTCAGAACATAATTCCCGGTACAGTTCATGATTCTTACAAACCGTTTACCTTCTTTGCGCGGAAAAATTTCCTGGCAAGCGAGAAAGCAGTTGAAGAGTGCGGTTTCCAGGACGGCTTGGAGCCGATCATGCTCAAAGGGGTGAGATGCCGAAAGCGTGGTCCTGGACCCAGATCACGACGCCCAGAATGATTAGCACCAGCGGGAACAGGATCTGCTCGAAGCGCTCGAGGATCCCGTCGATGCCCGGGCGGGGGGATGAACTTCGCGGGCCACACCAGCACGCGGACGAGAGCCAATAAGAGCACGCAGAACACAGCGACGCCAGTGGCATCCAGATTCAGTAACACCGGGACGTATACGCCGATATTGTCCCCGCCGTTCGCGAAGGTGACGGCAGCGACGGTCCCGGCGGCGACTTTCTTGCCCGCGGTCGCGTCCTCCTCTTCACCGCGCCAGGCCGACCCTGGGGATTTCAAGCCAATTACCAGCGGAATCAGGCCGAAATAAGGGGTCGCGCCGGCGGCAGGAAGGCCCCCGCACCCCAGACGACCCGCAGCGTCGCCGCGAGAATCAATGCGAAGCCCGGGTACTGGCCCACCGCAATAGCCCGCATCGTCCCGGGGCGGCCGGCGGCAGGGGCGAAGAACAGCGAGAGCACGATGATGTCGTCGATATTCGTCACGGCGAAAAGACCAACAGCTTGGGCGATCGTTGCGACCAAGGGGAACTTCCTGGGGTTGGGCGCGGAGTATGCGCGGGGTGTGAAAGTGCGTGAGCACTATTCTAGCTTTGGCTCCGCTGCCTCCCAGGTGCGCGTGGCACACTTGAAACATGAGCACTTCTGCAGCCAATAACACCCAGCCTCGCAAGATCATTCTCGACTGCGACCCCGGCCACGACGACGCCATCGCCATGCTCCTGGCCTGGGGAAACCCGAACCTCGAGCTGCTTGCGGTCACGACCGTCGCGGGTAACCAGACCCTCGAAAAGGTCACCAAGAACGCGCAGGCGCTCGCCCGCATCGGCGGGATAACCGGCGTGCCCTTCGCCGCTGGCGCGAACCGTCCGCTGGTGGGGCCACAGCTGATCCCGGATGAGATCCACGGCGAGTCCGGCCTCGACGGCCCGCAGCTGCCGGAAGTCGGCGTGGAGCTGGAGGACACCCACGCCGTCGACCTGATCGCGCAGATCATTGAGCGCGAGGAACCCGGCGCCGTGACGATCGTGCCGACCGGCGCGCTGACCAACATTGGCCTGTTCGCACGCCGTTACCCGGAGCTCGTCTCCCGCGTCGCGGGCGTGACGCTGATGGGCGGCGGACACCACACCGGCAACATGACCCCGTCCGCGGAGTTCAACATCC
>NZ_JASLIP010000042.1 GCF_030152825.1 Corynebacterium sp. | reverse complement strand
GCCGTCCCCGCCGTCATCCTCACGGAAGAACCCGACCGTCCGACTGAGGTCGGCATCGGAAAACGGGTCGACGTCCTCGCCCTCGTCGTTGGCGGCGGCTACCTCGTAGTAGTCGGTCACCCAGACGTCGGTCACCCCAGTACGCTCCTTCAGCTCCGGGGCGATCTCGAGTGCGGTCTCCGTGTACCGGACGGGCCGCATGCTCTGCAGATCCGCGAAGTTAATCGCCCGGATCGCCCGGTCCACCGCCAGCACCGGGTTCTTCACCGAGAGCATGCTCACGACCTCCACCTGGGAGGAAGGGCAGGAGAACTCTGGCGCGACCATTGCATCCTCGGTTTTCGGTGCGGCGCAGTCGCGCAGCACCCCGAAGTCCAGGGGCCAGTCCGCGAAGCTCATCAGGTTTTCGTCGAAAGCCTCCGCGGGGTTCGCGTAGTGAGCCGGCGCTTCGGCCGTGAGCGCGGCGTTCACCGCCACCGGCCCCGCGAGCCCCACTACGGCCGCTGCTCCCACCGCGGCGACGTAGCGGTTTCGCCGCGACTTCCCGAACGGCACGCCCGGCGCCGTCAACTGTCTCCGATCCATTTTTTCATCGTAGCCCCCGCACCAGACACACCCCATCTCCACCAACACTGGTCCGGCGGGTGGCACGGTCTCCGGCCGGGGCGACGTCCTAAAAAGAGAAGACAACGCCGTGTCTGCAGCGCGCACTACAGTGGGGGAACATGAACGAAAAGAAGACAACATCCAGCCAGCCGGAACTGCCGGATAACATCACCGAGGCCGCCGCGGGCGAGGACATTTCGCCTGCTCAGGACCTGTACCGCCACGTCAACGGGCAGTGGCTGGCCAGCCACGAGATTCCTGCTGATCGCGCGGTCGACGGCACCTTCCACCAGCTGCGCGACCAGTCGGAGAAGGACGTCCGCGCCATCGTGGAGACCCAGCCCGCCGATTCCCAGATCGGTGCGCTGTACTCCTCCTTTATGGATGAGGAGGGCATCGAGGCCGCCGGGCTCGCACCGCTGGAAGCCGACCTGGCCGGGATCAACGCCGCCGCGGACATTCGCGAGCTGGCCATTGCGCTGGGTGCGCTGGACCGCGCTGGCGTCGGCGGCGTGGCGGGCTACTTCGTCGCTAAGGACGCCGAGGGCGATGCCGAGCGCGCCTACCTGATGCAATCCGGGCTGGGGCTGCCGGACGAGGCCTACTACCGGCAGGAACAGCACCAAGACACGCTGGCCGCTTACCGCGAGTATGTGACGGACATGCTGGAGCTCTACCTCGCTGAGGGGCGCGCTCTTCCGGGAAGCCACGCAGGTGAGGGTGCGGCGGAGGCCACTGAGGCGATCCTGCACTTTGAGACCCAGCTTGCCGAGGGGCACTGGGATAACGTGACCAGCCGCGATGCGGAGAAGACCCACAACCCGATGGCGGTGGCGGATCTGCCGACGGGCTTCCCCTTCGCGGAATGGTTCGAGGCCACCGGTATCGCCGCTGGTAGCGCGGCTGCCGAGCGCGTGATCGTGAGCCAGCCGAGCTTCATCGAGCACGTCGGCAAGCTGGCTGGCAGCGTGCCGCTGGACGATTGGAAGCTCTGGGCGACCTGGCGTGTTCTGAACTCCCGCGCGCCGTACCTGCCAGCGAAGTTCACCAACCGGCGCTTCGAGTTCTACGGGCGCACCCTGAGCGGTTCGACGGAGCAGCGCGCCCGCTGGAAACGCGGTCTGGGCCTGGTCGAGGGTGCGATCGGCGAGGAGGTCGGCAAGAAGTTCGTCGCCGAGCACTTCCCGCCGGAGTATAAGGAGAAGATGCTCGAGTTGGTGGACTACCTCATCGAGGCCTACCGCGAACGCATCTCCACCCTGGAGTGGATGACCCCCGCCACCCGCGAGAAGGCGCTGGTGAAGCTGGGTAAGTTCCGCGCGAAGATCGGCTACCCGGAGAAGTGGCGCGAGTTCGATGGTCTAGAGTTCGCGGCCGGCGGTGCAGAGCTGCTGGATAATGTGCGGGCGGCCAGCCGTTTCAACCACGACTACGAGATCAACAAGCTGGGCAAGCCCACGGACCCCGCGACCTGGTTTGCTACCCCGCAGACCGTCAACGCCTTCTACAACCCGGTGATGAACGACATCACTTTCCCCGCCGCGATCCTGCGCCCGCCGTTCTTCAGCATGGACGCCGACGCCGCCAGCAACTTCGGCGCGATCGGTGCGGTCATCGGTCACGAGATCGGGCACGGCTTCGACGACCAGGGCTCGAAGTTCGACGGCGACGGCAACCTGCACTCCTGGTGGAGCGAGGAGGACCGTGCGGCGTTCACGCAGCTCACGGACAAGCTCGTCGCGCAGTTCGAGGGTCTCGTGCCAACCGGCCTGAAGCAGCGCGGCGAGACCGCGCACAAGGTCAACGGCTCCTTCACCCTGGGCGAGAACATCGGCGACCTCGGCGGCCTGGGTATCGCCATCGTCGCGCTGCGCCGCTACCTGAGCGACCAGGGCGTCGAGGTGGCGACCGCGGAGGGGCCGAGCGCGGAGTACCGGGAGGCGCTACAGCATGTCTTCCTGCAGTGGGCGCGGGTCTGGCAGACGGCCATCCGCCCGCAGATGTCCGCGCAGTACATCTCCATCGACCCGCACTCCCCGGCGGAGTTCCGCTGCAACGTGGTCGCGTCGAATATCCCGGAGTTCTACCAGGCCTGGGAGGTCACCGAGGCCGATGGCATGTGGCTGGCCGAGGACCAGCGCGTGACGATCTGGTAGCCGCCGGCCGACGGCTACCAGGCCGACCTAGAGGTCGGCGAAGAGGTCGGGCTCGAAGTCCTCGGTCTCGTCCGGGACATACTCCTCGACCTCGGTGAGGTTCAGCAGCGCGCCGGTGGGATCGGTGATCGTGGCGACCCGACCGAATTCGGAATCATAGGGCTCCCGGATGATCTGGGCGCCCAGCTCCCGCGCGGTGTCCACCGCGGCGTCGATGTCCGCGACCCCGAGGTAGAGAGTCCACATGGAGGGCAGCTGCGTCTCCTGGGTGTCCCACAGGCCGACGAGTGCCGCACCCTCGAACTCGCCGAGTGCGTAGCGGCTGCCGTCGGAGTTCTTATCCACGCGGATATCCCAGCCCGCGAGCTCGTGGTAGAACTCCAGGGTCTCGTCCCA
>NZ_JASLIP010000041.1 GCF_030152825.1 Corynebacterium sp. | reverse complement strand
GTGCAGCGCCACTACGACGTCGGCAATGACCTCTACGAGCTCTTCCTCGGCGACTCCATGACCTATACCTGCGCCTACTACCCGGCTGATGAGTCCGATACCCCGGGGGGCTGGGATAAGAGACAGTGGGCGAAGGGTTCGGCTGCGAAGGAGCCGCTCGACCGGGCGCAGGAGAATAAGTACCGCCTGGTCTTCGACAAGCTGCGGCTCACCGACGGCGACCGCCTGCTGGACGTCGGCTGCGGCTGGGGCGGGATGGTGCGCTACGCCGCCGCCCGTGGCGTGAAGGCCATCGGTGTGACGCTCTCCGAGGAGCAGGTCGCGTGGGGGAATGAGAAGATCCGCGAGCAGGGCCTGGAGGAGTTCGCGGAGGTCCGGCTGATGGATTACCGCGACGTCCCCGAGACCGGCTTCGACGCCATCTCCGCGATTGGTGTGCTCGAGCACGTGGGGCGCCGCCAGTACGAGGAGTTCTTCCAGCTGATGTACGGCCGACTGCGCGAGGGTGGGCGGATGCTGAACCACTGCATCACCCGCCCCACCAACGAGCGCATCAACGCAGGGAAGTTCATCGGCCGCTATATCTTCCCCGACGGCGAGCTCACCGGCTCCGGCACGATCGTGACCCGCATGCAGGACGTGGGCTTCGACGTGCACCACGAGGAAAACCTGCGCTTCCACTATCAGCGCACCCTGCACGATTGGTGCGAGCTGCTCGCCGAGAACTGGGACGAGGCCGTACGCATCGTGGGTGAGGGGACCGCCCGGCTGTTCGGCCTGTACATGGCCGGGTCTGAGTGGGGCTTCGAGCACAATATCGTGCAGCTACACCAGGTGCTGGCCGTGAAACCCTACGCGGATGGTTCCACCGGGTTGCCGGTCCGCCAGTGGTGGGAAAGCTAACGGGTTTTGCTCAGCTATGCGCCGTCGACCGCCAGCACGTACTCGGCAAAGCCGGGCGCGGTGAACTCGAGGAAACCGTGTTCAGGAGAAGAAACCAACCCCTTGTCGATTAGATTCGCCCGCGGCTGACTGAGGGTTTGGGTGGACACACCCAGTTCGTGCGCAATATCTGATCGGGAGACCCGGCCGCCACCGAGACGCGCTATGGCGCGAAGTACCTCTTGCTCCTTGGATGTTGCTTTGGCCCACCGGGCTCTGAAAAAACTCTGCCTGATCTCATTGAATTCCAAAAGGCCATTCGAGACATTTTCTTCGGTGATCCGGTATCCGGCGGAAGGATAGTTGGCGTCGGCCCAGGTTTCATCGCCAATCACTTGCAAGAAGTAAGGGTAGCCCTGGACGCTAGATAGAGCGAGGGAAAGCGCGGTCTCCGACCATGTGACCTGCTGTGCCTTGGCAGGCTGCGTCAGCGCATTTTGGGCCGCAGGGCCGTCGAGGTTGCTGAGATAGACATAACGGAAGCGCTCAGCGAAGCTCACCGCATCGGTGATGGCATCCTGGGCGTGGCTCAGCCCTGCTGCGATAGTCATTGCTGGCAGATCGGGGTTTTCAGCTTGCATGTGCTGCCAGGCATAGGCGAAAGCACGCATTCCCTCGGGGTCGGCTGCCTGAATTTCATCGATGAGGATCAGGAGCCCCTTACCCTTCTTTGAAGAATTGTTTCCTGCACTAGTGAGCAGCTCCTGGAGCTGGCGACCTAAATTCCTTGATGCCCCGTCATTGGTTTGGGGCGCTTCGATCGATAAACCTCCCAGGGTGATCCGAAGGTTTCTTACCATCCCTCGAAAATAGTCCTTGGCCTCGGTGTGCCATGTCTCAGATAGCTTTTCGAGAGCGAGCATGAGTTCCTGTACAAAGGGGCCGTCACCCGCGGTGACGAAAATGGTATTGATACCGATATTTTCGGCCTCGCGTTGTGCGGCACGGAGCAAAGAGGTTTTGCCGACGCCGCGAGGACCGACGAAAACGCTCACCCGCCCCACAAGCTCCTGAAACTGAGCAAGGAAAGCGAGTTCGCGGCGTAAGTTTTTCATATGCTTCTCGCGACCGTAGGTTTCTTTGGCCACTGAACCTGGCGTGTAGGGAGATGGCTGCATTTTGATACCTCTTGATATATCGCCGATGTATCAAAGAGCATCAAAAGGCGCTGCTAACGGGTTTTGCTCAGCTAGTTTTCCCGGCCCACCCAGTACCCTGGGGCACATGAGCACAAACGGGAAATATGACCTCATTGTTGTCGGCTCCGGCTTCTTCGGCCTGACTGTTGCCGAGCGCGCCGCCTCGCAGCACGACGCGCGCGTCCTGGTCGTCGAACGCCGCGACCACCTGGGTGGCAACGCCTACTCGGAGGCCGAGCCCACCACGGGCATCGAAGTCCACAAGTACGGCGCCCACCTCTTCCACACCTCCAACAAGCGGGTGTGGGACTACGTCAACCAGTTCACGGACTTCACCGACTACCAGCACCGCGTCTTCGCGATGCACAAGGGCACCGCCTACCAGTTCCCGATGGGCCTGGGCCTGATCAACCAGTTCTTCGGCAAGTACTACAGCCCGGACGAGGCCCGCCAGCTGATCAAGGACCAGACCGACGGCCTGGACCCGCGGGATGCCAAGAACCTCGAGGAGAAGGGCATCGCGCTGATCGGTCGCCCGCTCTACGAGGCCTTCGTCCGCGACTACACCGCCAAGCAGTGGCAGACCGACCCGAAGGAGCTGCCGGCGTCCAACATTTCCCGCCTGCCGGTGCGCTACACCTTCAACAACCGCTACTTCAACGACACCTACGAGGGCCTGCCGGTCGAGGGCTACGCCAAGTGGCTGGAGAACATGGCGGAGCACGAGAACATCGAGGTGCGCCTCAACACCGACTGGTTCGAGGTCCGCGACGAGCTGCGCGCTGCGTCCCCGGAGGCACCGGTGGTCTACACCGGCCCGCTGGACCGCTACTTCGACTACGCGGAAGGCCACCTGGGCTGGCGCACCCTCGACTTCGAGCAGGAGGTGCTGGACACCGGCGACTTCCAGGGCACCCCGGTGATGAACTACAACGACGCGGACGTCCCATACACCCGCATCCACGAGTTCCGTCACTTCCACCCGGAGCGCGAGGATAAGTACCCGAAGGACAAGACGGTCATCGTCAAGGAGTACTCCCGCTTCGCGGAGGATAACGACGAGCCGTACTACCCGATCAACACCCCGGAGGACCGCGAGAAGCTGGAGGCTTATCGCAAGCTCGCAGCCGCGGAGTCCGAGAACAACAAGGTGCTCTTCGGCGGCCGCCTGGGGACTTACCAGTACCTGGACATGCACATGGCTATCGGCTCTGCGCTGTCCATGTACGACAACCAGCTGCAGCCCTTCTTCGAGTCGGGTCAGCCGCTGAGCCAGCCGCGCGGGCACTAAGCGCAGGTTTTAGGGGGCTTGGGCTGTGATTCCCCGCAGCCCAAGAGGGGCTAGGGGCTCGGTGACTGTTCGGGCGCCCGGTGGCGGTCCCAGCCGCTAAACCAGCGCCTCCGCCATCGCGTACAGCGTCTGACGTGCGTGGTCGAAGGCCTCCGGCTTATCGACCATCTCGGCCGCCCGCCCGATCGCCGCGTTCAGCAGGGCGATGTCCACCGGGGCCACGCCCGGGCAGAACTCCGCGACGATGGTCTGGAAACCGGCGTGCGAGCGCTGCACCTCCTCATCAGCGAAGGCCTCCGGGAAGTTCTGCGCCGCAGCCACCAGCGGGCCGTGAGCGCCATGCGCGAAGAGCTCCAGCGTGGCGTCCACATAAGCACGAATCCGCTGGTGCGGCTCCGGTGGGGCATCCGCGATCTTGGCCTCCAGCTCCGCGTTCCACTCCTGGGTAGAAAGAATGAGCAGCTGCACCAGAAGATCGTGCTGGGAGGAGACGTAGCGGTACACGCTCGGCCGGGCCAGCCCGACCGCCGCGGCGACCTCCGCGAGAGTGGGCACCTTGCCGCGGTGCTCTACGATCAGCCTTTCCGCGGCTTCCAGCACCGCGCGGTGCTGGACCGCACGGTGCTCGGCGACCGTCTCCTCCGTAATCTTCGGCATACCCCGAGTTTACGTCGCCCCTAGTCGGCCACAGTCAGGCGACCGTCCACCATCTCGTAGACCTTGTCGCAGTGGTCGAGAACCTCGTAATCGTGGGTGACCATCACGCCCGCCACGTTGAACTCGTGGCACTCGCGGGCGAGCAGCTCCACGATCTCCTGAGACCGGCTGCGGTCCAGGGCCGCGGTCGGTTCGTCGACCAGCAGCACCTGCGGGTTTCCGACCAGCGCCCGGGCGATGCCCACCCGCTGGCGCTCACCGCCGGAGAGGCTGCCCGGGCGGTGCTGGGCACGCCGGGTCATCCCGACTTTCTCCAGCAGTTCGGCATTTGAGTATCGCCCCCGCTTGCCGATCACGCGCGCAGCCAGTTCCAACTGCTCCTCCGCGGTCAGAGCGGAGGGCAGGCTGCCAGAGGACTGGAAGACAAAGCCGATATTCTCACGGCGAATCTTCGCCAGGCCCGCATCGTCGAGGCCTGTGATGTCCTGTCCCGCGACCTCCACGCGGCCGGAATCCGGGCTGGTCAGCGCGCCTGCGACCGCGAGCAGCGTGGACTTGCCGGAACCAGACGGCCCGACGATGGCCACGAATTCGCCCGGCGCCACGGCTAGGTTCACGTGGTCGAGCGCGGTGACCTGGGAATCACCGTCGCTGTACTGGATGGTGACGTCGCTGAGGTTCAGTGCGTGGCTCATCGGTTCTCTCCTAGCGCTGCGAGCGGGTTGGTGCGGGTGACGCGGTAGACGGCAACGACCGCGCCGATTAGACCCGCGAAAAACAGGATGAGGCTGCCGCCGATGACGGAGCCGAACTCGGTGGCATAGGGCATCGCGGTGCGCTCCAGCAGGCTGCCCAGGCCGACGGCGATCAGCGCGCCGGCAACGATGGACAACGCGAGGATGCTCACGGCCTGGCCCAGGCTGTCGCGCAGCAGAAAGCCCTTGGTGGCACCCATGGCGCGCAGCGTGGCGATATTGCCCGCGCGTTGGATCGTCCAGACCAGGAAGAACGCGCCGGTGACTAGTGCTGCGATGACGAAGAGGAACCACTTGATCATCGTCAACGTCATCATCTCCGCCGTATAGCCGGGGGAGGAGTCGAAGCTTTCCTTCAAGGTGTGGACGTCCAGCCCGGCGGCCTGCGACAGTGCTTCGGTGTCTGCCTTTTCTGCGGTTTTCGCGACGACGATGGAGGCCTCCTCGTAGGCTTCCGGCTTCACTGCCTCGCCGTGGCGAGCGCCCGCGTGGATCTCCTGCCACACATCCAGCGGCAGGTAGGCGACGTCGACGTGGCCGAAGGTGCGCTGCCCGTCGGCGAAGCCGGTGACCGTGAGCGGGGTGTCCAGTCGGTCGATAGTGATCGTGTCCCCGACCTTGATGCCCTCGTCCGCCAGGGTGGCGGAGAGAATGATCTCGTGCGGGGTGGTGGTCTGTTCGCTGCGGTTGGCGGCCGGGCTCATGTCAGGCAGGCCGGGTGGGGCGATGAAGGAATCGGGCTGCACGCCGAGCAGGGTCAGGTCCACGGCGGTGCCGTCTTGGTTGTGGGCGTTGGCGATGGTGAGCCCGAGTGGGGCGGCGTCGGCGACGCCGTCGGTCTCGGCCATCTTCTCGGCATCGTCGACGTCGACGATGGAGCGGGTGAACGCGGAGTCCGTTTGGGTGCCGCGTTCGAAGGCGATGACGTCCGCGTCCAGGGCCTTCAGGCCGGAGACGCCGTCGTTGACGAGGCCTGCGGTGAGGCCGGAGATGATGACGACGAGTAGGGACATCAACCCGAGCACGACGCCCATCAGGAGGAATCGGGTCCGCGCGAACAGCATTTCGCGCCAGGCTAGGAACATGGGGAAACTTTCTGAGTATTTGGAAACTAGGGCGCGGTCGGAACCGCGAAGAAATTAAGCGGAAAAGCCGCTGGAAGCTAACTTAGCAACATTGTGTTGCCAACATAAAAACAGGGTGTTACCAAGGTGGGGAAGGGGGCTGGTCAGTGGCGGTTTCGAAAGAGCGGGGAAGTTGGCGAGGATGGTACCAAAGTGACGGCAATGGCCCGCCGTGCCGTCGCTGTGTCTCAGCTAGGAGTTGGCTGGCAATTGGATCTGCGCGCCAGATGTACGACAATGAAAAATCGCGAAGCGGCACGAAGCTGCGCGAAGTGCAGAACAATAGAGTTTCCAACGCAAAACCAAGGGATGGGTAGATGCTGAAGAAGAAGATGTCGAAAATGCTCGCGGGGCTCGCCGCAGTCGTGATGGCCGGCAGCGCAGTCACCGCAACGGTCCCAGCCGCCGACGCCGCGCCGCGCAACGTTGTCCTCTTCGGCGACTCCATGTGGTCCAACGGCACCGGCACCTTCCCATCCCAGATGGCGGAGTTCTGGCAGGGACCGGGCAAGGTCACTGGCAACGCCCCGGCAGAAGGACGCTGCAAGCGCGGCCAGGTCCGCGTCGCCGCGAGCCTGCAGCGACAGACCGGCGTGAAGGTCGAGGACTACGCCTGCAACGGCGCCGTCGCCTACGCCCCGTCCAACGGGTCGAATAACCTCAAGCGCCAGGTCGACCAGGCCATCGGTCAGGGCAAGCTCAATGGCTCCACCCGCGCGGTATTCATGAACATCGGCATCCTGGACAACATCAAGGCCCCGGGTCATATCAATATCCAGACCCGTAACTTCGTCGCCGGCGTGCGCCCGCAGGTCGAGCGCATCAAGCGCGCCGCCCCGAATGCCAAGGTCGCCTTCGTGGGGTACCCGCACATCGTCGATAAGTACGGCACCGGTTGCTGGATCCAGACCCGCACTCTGCAGCAGGTACCACTGACCATCCCACCGGTGCGCATGGCCCAGGACGCCGCCCAGCACTGGCAGCGCCAGGCTGCGAAGGCCACCGGCGTGGGCTGGATCGACATGGAGGGCCCGACCCGCGCCAACGGCACCTGCGCGCCGGCGAATCAGCGCTACGTCTCCGGCCTTGTCGACAACACCTCCACGCCCTACAACATGACCACCCACCTCACGCAGGTTGGCAACGAGGGTGTGGCGCGCATTCTGTCCCGCCACATGTAGTCCACCAGGGCAGCACCCGCGCACATACGCCACGGCCCGCACCGGAACTCCACAGCGAGAAAGCCGGTGCAGGCCGTGGCGTACTGCCATCAGGGGCGGGTCGTGGGGAATAATAGGGTCGATTACCTATCACTATTGTCTGATCTGAAGGTTTGACCTGCTCATATGACTGGACACTCCAGCAAAAATTTTGACGATACCCGCCTCGCACGCATCATCATGCCGAAGCGAGGCGAGCCGCGCGACGTCCGCAGCCTCTACATCGTGGAAAACGAGTCCACGACCACCGGCCGCGTCACCGCGCTGTCCCGCACCGAGTGCCGCATCCCGGCCGGCGCGGAGATCTCCTTCGAGACATACTTCAACGCCTTCCCCGCCTCCTACTGGCGCCGCTGGTCCCAGCTGGACGAGGTTCAGCTGCGCATTGAGCTGACCGGCGAGGCCCGCGTGGACATCTACCGCTCCAAGATCGACGGCTCCCGCATCGCCGTCACCGGCGCGGACGTCGACGTCGACGAGAAGGGCCACGGTACCGCGGAGTTCACCGTCTCCCTGGCCCCCTTCGAGGACGGCGGCTGGATCTGGTTTGACCTGACCTGCGAGTCCGAGACCACCGTCCACTCCGCCGGCTGGTACGCCACGAAGCCCGCCGAAGGCCAGGTTCTGCAGTCCCCGGCCGTCGTGCGTGACGCCGACACCGCCGCCGAGACCCACCTGAACCCGGGCGACAAGCTGCCCGCCGCCGAGCCGCGCGTCACCGTCGGCATCCCGACCTTCAATCGTCCGGCAGATGCCGTCGCCGCCCTCGAGGCGCTGGCTTCCGATCCGGAGGTCGGCAAGGTCATCGAGGCGGTCATCATGCCTGACCAGGGCGACAAGCACCCGGCCGACGAGCCCGGTTTCCCGGCCGTCAGCGAGCACTTCGGCGACAAGCTGCGCATCGTCCAGCAGGGCAACCTCGGCGGCTCCGGCGGCTACTCCCGCATTATGTACGAGGCCCGCCACGCCGAGCGCGGCACCTCCAGCCCGTTCATCCTCTACATGGACGACGACATCCAGATCGAGCCGGACTCCGTCCTGCGCTCCCTGGCGGCTGCCCGCTACGCACGCTCCCCGATGCTGATCGGCGGCCAGATGCTGAACCTGCAGGAGCGCAGCCACCTACACACCATGGGTGAGGTCATCGACCGCGGCTCCTTCATGTGGACCGCAGCACCCCACACCCACTACGACCACGACTTCTACAAGCACCCGCTGCGCGACCGCGGCTCCTATG
Organism: Corynebacterium sp.; assembly: GCF_030152825.1. Lineage (GTDB taxonomy): Bacteria > Actinomycetota > Actinomycetes > Mycobacteriales > Mycobacteriaceae > Corynebacterium. Next base: position 56,918 of record NZ_JASLIP010000041.1, on the reverse strand, counting down.
GCAAGAACGCCTCCGGCGAGGAGATCGACTCCCGAGATCTGCACCGCCGCATCGACGTCGACTACAACGGCTGGTGGATGTGCATGATCCCGCGCGTGGTCGCGGACACCATCGGCCAGCCGCTGCCACTGTTCATCAAGTGGGACGACGGCGAGTTCGGCCTGCGCGCCAAGGACGCCGGCTTCCCGACCGCATCCTGGCCAGGCATCGCGATCTGGCACATGGCCTGGTCCGATAAGGACGACGCTATCGACTGGCAGGCCTATTTCCACCTGCGCAACCGACTCATCGTCGCCGCCATCCAGCACGAGGGCAGCACCCGCGGCATCATCACCTCGATGGTAAAGGCGACTGCCAAGCACCTGCTGTGCCTGGAGTACTCCACCGTCGCCATCCAGAACGAGGCGATGAAGGATTTCCTGGCCGGCCCGGAGCAGCTGTTTAGCATCCTGGATACCTCCCTGCCGCGCATCAACGCGCTGCGCAAGAGCTACCCGGACGCCGTGGTGATTCCCTCGGCTTCCGAACTGCCGCACCCATCCGGTGGGCCGCGTAACCTTACCCGCATCCCGCTGAGCATCCCGGCGAAGGTCAAGACCCTGACTCAGGCGGTGATCAACACCGCCAAGCCTGCCGATGAGCATCACCACGAGGTCCCGCAGGTCAACCTGCCGCCGATCGAGGCCCGTTGGTTCAGCCTCTCCCGCGTGGACGGGGCGACCGTGACCACCGCTGACGGTCGGGGAGTGGTCTACCGCAAGCGCGACCGCGCCAAGATGCTGGAGCTGGCACGCGAGTCCATGCGCCTGCAGAAGCAGGTCGCGGAGCGCTTCGATGAGCTGCGCACCCGCTACCGCGAGGCTCACCCGTACCTGACGAGCCTCGAGGGCTGGGCCCAGATCTTCGAGCCGGACTCCGAGCTGGCCAAGGCAGGCCGGGATTCCAACCTGGCGCCGAAGAAGGAGCGTGCCTAATGGCTGCGCAAAATTCTCAGACCGCCGGTCGCGTCGCGGGCGATCCGTTCGGTGAGACCCGCGCGCTGGTCGCGATCCAGAACGCGATCGGCGAGCCGGGGAGCGGCTCCAGCCTGGCCTCGGTGCAGCGCATCTCGCGCGGCATGAGCCACTTCGGGGAGCACGCACTCGGCTGGTTCGCAGTCTCCGCAGCGGGTGCAGCGGCGGATAAGCCGCGCCGGGCCGAGTGGCTGGGCGTGGGTGTGTCCGCCTTCATCGCGCACGCTGCGAGCGTGATCATCAAGCGCATCGTGCGCCGACCCCGCCCGCACGACCCGGCGATTCGCATCGGCGTGGGAACCCCGTCCAAGCTGAGTTTCCCCTCCTCGCACGCCACCAGCTCCACCGCAGCGCTGGTGAGCATGGCGGACCTTAGCGGGAAGAAGGCGCCCCTGGCGGGCATTCCCGCGATGGGCTTTTCCCGCCTAGTCTTGGGCGTGCACTACCCGAGCGACGTGATCGTCGGTACGCTTATCGGGTTGACGACCAGTAAGGCAGTTCAGAAGACGATCGTCCCCCGCTTGAAGCAGCGGCTGAGTGGCTGCGATGCCTAGCGGGTTGAAAAGACACTTGTTTTCCACAGGGAGTGACGCGTAACAGTGAGCAATCGGGATCCAGAATCCGTCTTCGGCGGCGAGCCCCATACCTCCGGCATTGAGTCGGCAGATGCGACGGCGCGCCGCTACGAGGGCACGGAATATGACGCGTCGAAGACGAGCACCTCGGTGGAGGCGGCGAAGCTGCAGCCACCGAAGAACCTGCTCGACGGGATGATCAAGGCGCTGCGTCCGAAGCAGTGGGTGAAGAACGTCCTGGTCGTCGCCGCGCCCGTCGCGGCCGGCGGGGACGTCATCTTCCAGGGCCGTGTGCTGCTGGACATCCTCATCGCCTTCGTGGCCTTCTGCCTCGCCGCGTCCTCCATCTACCTCATCAACGACGCCCGCGACGTCGAGGCCGACCGCCAGCACCCGACGAAGCGCTTCCGGCCGATCGCTGCTGGTGTGCTGCCGGTCTCGCTGGCCTACATCATGTCGGTGGTGCTCATCGCCCTGGCGGTGGGCGGGTCCTTCCTGGCCAGCTCCGGGCCTGGGCTGGCCATCGTCGTGGCCGTGTACATCGCGCTGCAGCTGGGCTACTGCTTCGGCTGGAAGCACCAGCCGGTGATCGATATCGCCCTGGTCAGCTCCGGCTTCATGTTGCGCGCGATGGCCGGTGGCGTGGCGGCCGGGGTGATCCTGTCCCAGTGGTTCCTGCTGGTCGCGGCCTTTGGTTCCCTGTTCATGGCGGCGGGTAAGCGCTACGCGGAGCTGAAGCTCTCCCTGCGCTCTGGCGCGAAGATCCGCAAGTCCCTGGAAAGCTACACCCCGACCTACCTGCGCTTCGTGTGGACGCTGGCCGCGACGGCCGTGGTGCTGAGCTACGCGCTCTGGGGCTTCGATCTCTCCCAGCAGGTCAGCGGTGCGGCCGCGGTGTGGTACCAGATCTCGATGGTTCCGTTCACGGTGGCGATCTTGCGTTACGCGGCCGATGTGGACCGGGGGGACGGCGGGGCACCGGATGAAATCGCGCTCAACGACCGCGCTTTGCAGGTGTTGGCGCTGGCCTGGCTGGTGACGATCGGCATCGCGGTCTACGTGGTTCCGGCTTTCTAATACCCAAGAGAGTTTCCAAAACAAAAGTTTTCATACGAACGGTATGGCGTGTCAGATAAAGATTTGATAACGTCATGCCGTTAGTTATTCGTCTTTGAGGGATTTTTCATGAACCTTAAAATGAGCTCCATGGTTATGGGCAAGCGCCTCACAGCAGTGCTGGTGGCCATTGCTACTGCGCTCGGCATGGCGACCGTAGTTGCGCCGCAGGCTTCGGCCGATACCCGTGGCGTGCTGCGCCCGGGCTGCACCTGGTCCCCGTACAAGTACTACGTGCAGGACTGCTGGGTCAGTTCGCCGTCGATGGGCCAGAAGATCAAGGTCCAGATCCAGGCTGCCTCCCGTGGCGGCAGCGCCGGCATCTACTTCCTGGACGGTCTGCGCGCTCCAGAGCACTACAGCGATTGGGTGGAGCTGGGGCACGCTCCACGCAAATTCGTCAACGACAACGTCACCATCGCTATGCCGGTCGGTGGCAAGGGTCAGTTCTATGCCGATTGGCAAGGTCACTGGGGCGGCACTAATGGCCCGCGCAAGCCGCGCTGGGAGACCTTCCTGACCCGTGAGCTGCCGAATTACCTGGCCCGCGAGTTTGGCGTCTCCCGCACCAATAACTCTGTGGTCGGCCTGTCCATGGGTGCGATGGCCGCGATGAACCTCGCCGCGTGGCACCGCAACCAGTTCAAGCAGGTGACCTCGATGTCCGGTTACCTGAACCCGACCCTCCCCGGCATGTACTTCGCGATGGACTACTCGATGAAGGATTCTTCCGGCCCGGGTGCTCGCGTTGAGAACATGTGGGGCCCGCCGGCTAGCCCGGGTCGCTTCCGTAACGATCCGACCCTGAATGTGGGCCGCCTGCGGGGCCTGCCGATGTACCTTTCTTCCGCCCAGGGTGCGCCGACGCCGGACATTAACTTTGTGAACAATCCCGTGGTCGGGGCTAGCGCGGTCATGCTGGAATTCTTCGCCCGTAGCTCTACTGGCAAGTTCGAGCTTGCTGCCCGAGCCGCTGGCATCAATCCAGTTGTCAGTTACCCCTTTAACGGTGTTCACAACTGGAATAACTGGGGTGCCGAGCTCAGCAAGGCTCGCCCGCATATCCTGCGCGCACTGGGCGCTTAGTCCGGTTCGAGCCTGATGGGATCGTGTTCTCCCGTGAGTGGCTGAACACCCTGGCTCTATAGAAAAAGGGGCGCTTCCTCTCCATCGAGGAAGCGCCCCTTTCTTTGTGTCTCGGAAACTTTTCTGCGAGTTGCCGTCGAGTGTGCTTTACAAGCCCTAACGAAACAGTAAACTTAAGCCTTAAGTGAAGCTTTAGGCTTTGTGGCTATTGAGGCTGGCGAGCAACCCAGGACGAAGCGGGAGGGGAACCCGCTTCGACTGGGAACTACCAGCCTGGATCTCGGCCGTTTTATTGACGTTCACAAGGACACAAGGAAGAAAACACATGCGCATTGCTGCGAAACTCCCCCGCCCCTCCCGTCTGGGGAAGGCGACGCTTGCCCTGCCGCTGGCCGCGGCTCTCGCTCTGCCGCTGATGCCAGCCGCCAACGCGCAGAGCCCTGCCGGCGGCCTGGCCGGCTCCAGCGGCCCTGGCTCCGGCACTGGCTACCTTGAGCCTGACAACGTTCCGGCGCGTGAGCCGGTGCGCGTGACCGAGCAGAACCTCCCGGGCCTGCCGGAGGGCGTGTCCGTGGACAAGGTCGAGTGGATCACCGACCGCTGGGCGAACGTCTACATCAACTCTGCCGCCATGCCGGGCAAGCCGGTCAAGGTCCAGATCCTGCTGGCTCGCGACTGGTACTCCAAGCCGAACCAGAAGTTCCCGACCGTCTGGGCCCTCGACGGCCTGCGCGCCCGTGAGGACGAGTCCGGCTGGACCCTGTCCACGAATATCGCGAACTTCTACGCGGACAAGAACGTCAACGTCGTCCTCCCGGTTGGCGGCGAGTCCTCCTTCTACACCGACTGGCAGCAGCCGGATAACGGCAAGCACTACAAGTGGGAGAGCTTCCTCGTCAACGAGCTCCCGGCTGTCCTGCGCGAGGGCTGGCGTAGCACCGAGGACCGCGCGATCGTCGGCCTGTCCATGGGCGGCACCGCGGCGATGAACCTCGCGCAGCGCTTCCCGAAGATGTGGAAGTTCGTCGGCTCCTTCTCCGGCTACCTGGACACCACCTCCCCGGGCATGCCGCAGGGCATCGCCTACGCCACGCAGGACGGTGGCGGCTACGACGCGCAGAAGATGTGGGGCCCATTCGGCTCCAAGGACTGGTACGAGCACGACCCGAAGCTGGGCGTTGGCCTGCTGAAAGATATGTCCGTGTACGTCTCCGCCGGTAACGGCACCCCGGGCAGCCCGGAGGAGAATAGCCCGGCCGGTATCGGCCTGGAGGTCATGTCCCGCCTGACCACCCAGACGTTCCTCAAGGAGGCCAAGAAGAAGGGCGTGAATGTCACCGCCCACTTCCGCAACTCCGGCATCCACAACTGGCCGTACTGGCAGTTCGAGATGACCCAGGCGTGGCCGAAGATCGCTAACGCGCTCTCCCTGCCAGAGGGCGACCGCGGAGCGCGGTGTGTTGTTGGCGGTGCGATCGGCGATGCGCTGAAGGCCAACCCGCAGATCGGCGCCCAGATCGGCGCTTGCGTCTCCGGCGAATACGACGCCGCCCGCGGCGGCAAGGTCCAGGACTACCGCTCCGGCCGCGCCTACTGGCACCCGGACACCGGCGCCCACTTCCTGTGGGGCCGCATCGGTGCCCGCTACGTGGAGATGGGCGCAACCCACTCCTGGCTCGGCTACCCGAAGAGCGAGGAGCATAAGATCTCCAACGGCCGCGGCCGCTTCGTCGAGTTCGAGCACGGCAACATCTACTGGACCCACGAGACCGGCGCCTACGCGGTGAAGAAGGACATCATGCGTACCTGGGGCAAGAAGGGCTACGAGAACGGCCCGCTCGGCTACCCAGTGGCGAACGCCGAGAAGGTCGGCGACGGCTGGGTGCAGCGCTTCCAGAACGGCGTCATCACCCGCGACAAGGACGGCAAGACCCAGTACGTCCAGGGCGAGATCGCCAAGAAGTACATGGCAGCCAAGGGCCCGGAGTCCAAGCTGGGCTTCCCGGTCACCGGCGAGATGGATCTGCCGAACAAGAAGGGTAAGTTCTCCGAGTTCACCGGCGGCTACATCTACTGGTCTCCGCAAACCGGCGCTCACATCATCTACAAGGGCGCGATCTTCGACGCCTGGGGCGAGGAGAAGTACGAGCAGGGCAAGTACGGCCTGCCAGTCTCTGACCAGGTCTCGATCCCAGCGGGCGGCGAGGTCGTGCGCTTCCAGAATGGCGAGATCCAGCAGGTCAACGGCAAGATCGTCAAGAAGTAACACTCACCCATAGGGCGGGGCCGGGAAGATAAAACCCGGCAGACCGGGCACCAGGAGGGGCGGCGCGTGCACCAGCGCTCTCCCCCGGTGCCCGGTATCGTTTTAACTAGTCAATCCGTTCACCGCGCCTGGCTACTAGCCCCAGCCCCGGCGGGGTCGTAATATGGCTGACCCGCCGAATTCCGGCGCCAATGGAAAGGAAGCGCACTGTGCGAAAGACCAGCCTCCCAACGATGCGGCGGCCGCTAGCCATCCTGGCGAGCCTGACCCTCCTCGGCGCGGCCAGCGCATGCGGCACGGGCAGCACCGTCGACAACTCGGAGCAGGCCGATAACACCGCCGTGCCGAGCGTCTCCGCATCCGCGAAGCCGGACAAGGGCGACGATAAGAGCAAGGATAAGGACGACTCCAAGGATGAGGGCGCGTCTTCCGGCGACCACGGTGCGACCGGCAAGGGTGCGCAGGACGGTGCCGTCGAGGAGGTCGACGACGTCCCCGAGGGTGACGACCGCAGCGAGGGGGAGGAGCACTTCCTCGCGGCCCTGGAGAAGTCCGGCGTGTACTTCGACAAGGTGGACGAAGCGAGCCGCAACGCCATCGAGTCGCAGATCATCGCTGCCGGCTACCACCACTGCCGCGAATCGGATACCCCGCTGATCGGTGTCGCGGCCGGTCAGATGCTCGCCCAGGGGCTCGTCGATGCGCCCAAGGGGGACGACGCCCTCACCCAGAAGTTCGAATCCATGATGAAGGATCTGCGCACCGCCGCGGATGAAAACCTCTGCCGCTAAGCGTGGCCGGGAGGAAAGAAGAATAATGCGCAAGCCAATCGGCAAAACCGTGACGATCATCGGCCTGGTGGTGCTCCTGGTGCTCATCATCGCCGGCATCGGCTCCTGGCTGGGTACCGATGGGAAGGGCGGCTTCGGCGGGCCCGGCTCCAACGAGGGCTCCGGGAAGCCGGGCCGCGAGGCGAGTCCGAACCCGCCGGGCTGCATTGACTACGAGGTCATCGCCCTGCCCGGTACTTGGGAGTCCAAGGCGGACGACGACCCGGTGAACCCGACGGCCAACCCCCGCTCCCTGCTGCTGCACGTCACCCAACCCCTGCAGGAGCAGACCAACCCGGAGCGCGTGAAGATCCACACGGTGCCCTATACCGCGCAGTTCCGGAACTTCAACGCGCAGCACGAGATGAGCTACGACGACTCCCGCAAGCAGGGCCTGGGGCGCGCCGTCGGGGAGATTCAGGCGACGCACGAGAAGTGCCCGGCCACGAAGTTCGTCCTCGTCGGGTTCAGCCAGGGTGCGGTCATCGCCGGTGACCTGGCGTCGAATATCGGTAATCACCGCGGCCCGGTGGACCCGTCCCTGATTGCCGGTGTCGCGCTGATTGCGGATGGTCGTCAGGAACCACAGCACGGCGAGCTCGTGGGCAATAAGAAGAACACCGGCATCGGTGCGGAGGTTGCGCTCCACGCCGTCAACGCCCTCGTGCAGCCCATCGTGCCAGGGGCGACGATGCGCGGCGGGCGCCCGGATGGTTTCGGCGAGCTCAATGACCGCGTGAAGAACTTCTGTGCTGCCGGCGATACTGTCTGCGACGCGCCGCCGACGATCGGTAACGCGGTGTCCCGGGCGAAGGATCTGGTGGGATCCAACGGCATCCATGCGCACTACGACACGAACCGCGACGTCGTCGATGGGATGACTGCGCCGGAGTGGATCACCAATTGGGTGCGCGACCTCGTGCAGCAGCCCATCTAAAACTTCAGACACGAACCCTGAAGTAGTGCATTCAGCACCTAAATAGTTTAGGGTACAAAACAGCAATTTCTGAGCTTTAGGAAGGGACTAGGTGGTCCACCGATGGATATTAACGCAGCCATGGGGCAGTTTTTCGACGAGAACGGCAATATCGCCGTGCCCGATGCACTGACTCTCTCCGGCATGAACGAGATGCTCTTCGCCGCGGCGAAGGCACAGGGAGAGGCCGACAAGGTCCTGTACCGCTACTGGGACTACAACGACTCCGCAGAGGGCGAGCTCCGCGAATACACCCGCGAGGAGATCAACACCCGCATCAAGGCCGTGTGCGTGCGCCTGCAGCAGGTCACCAAGCGTGGTGACCGGGTGGCCATCCTCGCCAATAACTCGCCCGAGTATGTCTACAGCTTCCTTGGCATCATGTACGCCGGTCTGGTGCCGGTGCCGCTCTACGACCCGACTGAGCCGGGCCACGCGGACCACCTCACCGCGGTGCTAGATTCCTCCACCCCGGTGGCCGTCATGACCAACAAGCGCTCCGCCGCTGCCGTCCGCGAGTTCTTCGCCGACCGCCCGGCCCCGGAGCGCCCGCGCGTGCTCGTCGCCGACGCCCTGCCGGACAGCCTCGCTGAGCAGTGGCAGAACCCGGCCGAGCTGCTGGCCAAGCATCCGGAGCTGGCGCCGAAGAGCTCCGACGAGGCGTTCCTGCAGTACACCTCCGGCTCCACCCGCACCCCGGCGGGCGTGGTCCTGACCCACAAGTCCATCGTCACCAACGTGCTGCAGATCTTCATCGCGGTGAAGCTGCAGCCGCCGGTGCGCATCGTCAGCTGGCTGCCGCTGCACCACGATATGGGCCTGATCCTCGCGACCTTCGCCTCCATCCTGGGCCTGCCCTTCGACCTCATGAGCCCGCGGGACTTCCTGCAGAACCCGGCCCGCTGGATCAAGCAGCTCGACAAGCGCGACGACGAGGAGAACATCTACACCGTCGTCCCGAACTTCGCTCTCGAGCTGGCGACCCGCTACGCCAACCCCGCCGACGAGGCGAACGCCGAGCTGCTCGCCGGCCTGGATCTCTCCCGCGTCGACGGCCTGGTCAACGGCTCCGAGCCGGTCACCCACGCCTCCGTGGAGCGCTTCCTCGACCTCTTCGCCAACTACCAGCTGCGCCGCGACACGATGCGCCCGTCCTACGGACTGGCCGAGGCCTCCCTGCTGGTCACCACCCCACAGACCGACAAGCGGCCGTGGACCCAGTGGTTCGACCGCGAGCAGCTCGCGGGCGGCACCGCCGTGGCTCTGCCGGAGGGCGACGAGGCAGCCATGCCGCTGACCTCCGTCGGCCAGGTTTGCCCGTGGCAGAGCCTCTGCATCGTTGACCCGGAGACCGGCGAGGAGCTCGCCGACGGCCAGGTCGGTGAGCTGTGGACCAACGGCGAGAACACCGCCGCCGGTTACCTCAACCGTGAGGAAGAGACCACCTTCACCTTCCGCAACCACCTGCCTGCGGACCACCGCCTGCTGGAGAACTCCCGGGCAGGCAACGCGCCGGAGGATAACTGGATGCGCACCGGCGACCTCGGCGTCATCGTCGACGGTCAGGTGTTCATCACCGGCCGCCTGAAGGACCTCGTCATCGTCGCGGGCCGCAACCACTATCCGCAGGACATCGAGGAGACCGCTGCCGCGGCGACGTCCCACGTCAGCCACGGCGCGATCGCTGCCTTCGCGGTACCGGGCGCCGAGCTGGGCCAGGACGTCGAGGGCCTGGTCATCCTCGCGGAGCGCACCCCGGAGGCCTCCCCGGTGGAGGACGGGCTTGCTGCCAACGACATCCGCGCGGCAGTCTCCAAGGTCCACGGCCTGAAGCCGGCGGATATCCGCATCGTGGGTGCCGGAAACATCCCGCGCTCCAGCGCCAACAAGATCGCCCGCCGTGTCGCGGCGAAGGCCTACACGCAGGGCCAATTCAACTAGAGTTAGGCGGCTCGTCCGTTAGGATGAAAGATTCACTAGGACGCGCCGCATTGCAACGAGAGGAATCACCCGGTCACCATGGCAGAAGATAACGTGGGTCGCGCTCAGCAGAGCCACCCCCGGAGCGAATCCGAGCTCCGGCAGTGGCTGCGTAACTGGGTTTCGGAGACCACCGACACCCCGGAGGCGGAGATCCGCGACGATCAGCCCCTGGAGGAATTCGGGCTCTCATCCCGCGACGTGGTGATCCTCTCCGGCGAGCTGCAGCGCATCACGGGCCAGTCGGTGGACGCCACCGTGGCCTATGAGCACAACTCCATCGGGGCGCTCGTCGACTACTTGAGCTCTCAAAGCCAGGCGAGCGCTCCGGCGGCAGCGTCCGCACAGAAGCGGGCCGTGGGCGGCGAGCAGGCGCCGGGGGAGCGGGACATCGCCGTCGTCGGCATGGCGGGCAGCTACCCCGGTGCCCCGACCACCGACGAGATCTGGGACCTGCTGATCGGCTACCAGGACGGCATCGGCGAGCTGCCGGAGGGCCGCTGGTCCGAGTGGGCAGATAACCCGGAGATGGCCCGCCGCATGGCGGACGCGCAGCTCACGGGCGGTTACCTGCCGGACCTGGCGTCCTTCGACGCGGAGTTCTTCGGGCTCTCCCCGCTGGAGGCCGCGAACATGGACCCGCAGCAGCGCATCCTGCTGAAGCTGACCTGGGAGGCCCTCGAGGACGCGCTGATCCCGGCGAACACGCTGCGCGGGGTTGATGTGGGCGTGTTCATGGGAACCACGAACAACGATTACGCGAACCTCATCATCGCAGACCCGAAGGTCGCCCACCCCTATGCGCTGACCGGCAACTCCAGCTCCATCGTCGCCAACCGCATTTCCTATGCTTTCGACTTCCGGGGGCCGTCGGTGGCGATGGACACCGCCTGCTCCTCCTCGCTGGTGGCGATCCACCAGGCCGTGGGTTCCCTGCGTAATGGCAGCTCCGAGGTGGCGATCGCCGGTGGTGTGAACCTGCTGGCCAACCCCTTCGCGACCATCGCGTTCTCCGAGACCGGTGTGCTGTCCCCGACCGGCAAGATCCACGCTTTCTCCGAGGACGCCGACGGCATCGTGCGTTCCGACGGCGCGGGCGTGATCGTCCTCAAGCGGCTTTCCGACGCCGTGGCAGCCGGTGACAACATCCTCGGCGTGATCAAGGGCTCGGCGGTCAACTCCGACGGCCGCTCCAACGGCATTACCGCACCGAACCCGGAGGCGCAGTCCGCGGTGCTGCGCGCTGCCTACGAGGACGCAGGGATCGACCCGACGACCGTGGACTACGTGGAGGCCCACGGCACCGGCACCATCCTGGGCGACCCGATTGAGGCTCGCGCGCTCGGCGAGGTGCTGGGCGCGGGGCGCGATGCGGATCACCCGACCCTGCTGGGATCCGCCAAGACGAACTTCGGCCACACCGAGGCCGCGGCGGGCGTGGCCGGCGTGATGAAGGTTCTGATGGCGATGCGCGAGGGCGTGCTGCCACCGAGCCTGAACTACGTTGGTCCGAACCCGCACATCGACTTCGACGCCCAGCGCCTCGAGGTGGTCGAGGATCCGCGCGAGTGGCCGGAGTACTCGGGCCGCCCGGTGGCCGGTGTGTCCGGTTTCGGCTTCGGTGGCACGAATGCACACGTGGTGATCGCAGCACCGACCGAGGAGGAGCTTCGCGACGCTGCTGCACTGAATGAGGAGCGGGCCGCTGGCTCTGCTGGTTCCGACGCTGGCTCGGACGCCGCCGCGGGCACGGACCCGGGCCGCCCGCTGATCGATTGGGAGGCCTGCGAGACCCCGGCCGCTCTGCTGCCGGTTTCCGGATTCCTACCCTCCCGCCGCCGCCTGGCCGCAGGCGACCTGCGCGACTGGTTTGCCGAGCATCAGTCCGCCGATCTGCTGGACGTCGCCGGGGCGCTCGCCGGCCGCAACCACGGCCGCTCTCGTGGCATCGTCCGCGCCACCAGCGCCGCTGAAGCTATTGAGGGGCTGGAGCGCCTCGCCGAGGGCAAGAAGGGCGCTTCCGTCTTCACGGCGGACTCTCCGGCGGCCACCGGCCCGGTGTGGGTCTACTCCGGCTTCGGCTCCCAGCACCGGAAGATGGGCAAGGAGCTCGCCGGCATCTCCAGCTTCTTCGCCGAGCGCCTCGCTGCGATCGACGAGATCGTGCAGCGCGAATCCGGCTGGTCGCTGGTGGAGAAGATCAACGACGACGAGCAGAACTTCGACCTGGAATCCGCCCAGGTCGCAATTACCGCCGTCCAGATCGCGCTGACCGACCTGCTGCGGGAGTTCGGGCTGCGCCCGGCCGCGGTCGTCGGCCAGTCCCTGGGCGAGATCGGTGCCGCCTACGGCTCCGGCGGGCTGTCCCTGGAGGACGCCATGGTCGTGGCCTGCCACCGCTCCCGACTCATGGGCGAGGGCGAGAGCCAGCTCACCGGCGACCAGGCCGGGGCGATGGCCGTCATCGAACTAGGCCCGGAGGCGCTCGAGACCTTCCGCGCCGAGCACCCGGAGTTCGCCAAGGTTGAGCCAGCGGTCTACGCCGCGCCGGGCATGACCACCGTCGGTGGCCCGCAGGCGGCCGTCGCCGCGCTGGTCGAGTACCTGGACGGCGAGGGCAAGTTCGCCCGCATGCTGGACGTCAAGGGCGCGGGGCACACCTCGATGCTCGACCCGATCCTCTCGGAACTCCTTTACGAGATCGGCGGCATCACCGCCCGCCCGATCCACACGCCGCTGTACTCCACCGTCCACCGCGGTGAGGTCTACCAGCCGGGTGAGGCTGTGCACGACGCGGATTACTTCGTCCACTGCACCCGCCACCCGGTCTGGTTCTCGGACGCCACCGGCCAGCAGTTCAAGGACGGCTACCGCACCTTCGTGGAGCTCTCCGCCCACCCGGTCGCGCTCATGCCTATCATGAACAACGCCTTCGCTCACGACGCGGGCGACGCCAAGACCCTCTACGCGCTCAAGCGCAAGGAGCCGGCCGCGGAGACGCTTCTAAATCTCCTGGCCGAGCTCTACGCCGAGGGTGCCGACCTGGACTTTGGTCGCCTGTACCCGCGCAACTTCGCGCTGCAGCTGCCGGGCCAGCACTGGGTGGAACAGCCGCACTGGACCGAAGCCCACCCGTCCGGCCCAGGCGCGCAGGGCCTGCCGGGCAGCCGCGTGGACCTTCCGGACGGCCGGGTGGCCTTCGCGACGCAGGCGGATCGCGTCGCCTCCCTGGAGGTGCTGGCCGAGGCGCTGGCCGACGAGCTCGCGCCGGGGCACGCCGTCAGCGCAGCACAGTCCCACGGGGTGCTGCCGGCAGCCGGTGAGATCACGACCATCGCCACCCGCACTCTGGGCGGCTGGTCCCTCCAGGTTTTCGACGTCGCCGGCACCGGCCAGGTGCTGGGCGAGGCTTTCGTCAGCACGCTCGGCGGGGACGCAGGCGCCGGCGCGGCAGCTGCTGCACCAGCCGCTGCGGTTGCCAACGCCAACGAGGACGCAGGGCAGAAGCTCGGCGCGGTGACGCAGTCCGCGCACGCCCTGCCGGAGGTCCAGGAGGGCGAGGCACGCTGGACCCCGGACAGCGGGGTGAGCGTGGCCCAGCGGCTGCGGGAGATCGTTTCGGAGTCCATGGGCTACGACGTCGAGGACCTGCCGGGCGAACTACCGCTGATCGACCTGGGTCTGGACTCCCTGATGGGCATGCGCATCAAGAACCGGGTGGAGTACGAGTTCGACCTGCCGCCGCTGCAGGTCCAGCAGCTCCGCGACGGTTCCGTGGACACCGTGATCGCCATGGTCGAGGCGGAGATCGCCTCCCGCACCAGCGAATCGGGTGCCGCGGAGCAGGCCGACGCGCAGCCAGCAAGTGACACAGCCGACGACGCCGAAGGCGCAGCAACCGACTACACCGTCAACACCGGGGGAGTCGCCCCGCGTGATGCCTCCGAGCGACTCGTCTTCGCCACCTGGGCGAAGATCAACGGCAAGGCAGCAGCCGGCGTCACCAGTCCGCTGCCGAAGATCAGCGCCGAGACTGCCCAGCAGATCGCCGAGCGCCTGAGCGAACGCTCCGGTGCTGAGGTCACCGCCGAGCAGGTCGCCGAAGCCGCGGACCTCGCCGCCCTGGCGGATACCGTCCGCTCCAGCCTGGAGACCGCCGTCGAAGGCAACATCCGCGTGCTGCGTGCCCGCCCGGCCGGCTCCGAAAAGCCGAGCGTGTTCCTCTTCCATCCAGCCGGTGGCTCCTCGGTGGTGTACCAGCCGCTGACCCGCCGCCTGCCGGAGGACGTCCCCGTCTACGGCGTCGAACGCCTCGAGGGCAGCCTGAAGGAACGCGCCGCGGCCTACCTGGACGAGATCATCGCCCTGGCCGAGGGGCGCCCGGTTATGCTCGGCGGCTGGAGCTTCGGCGGGGCCCTGGCCTACGAGGTCGCCTTCCAACTTGCGCAGCGCGCCGCCGCGGGCGAGCCCAGCGCCGAGGTGCAGCGCATCGTCCTGCTCGACACCGTGCAGCCGGCCAACCCGGCGCCGGATACGAAGGAGGAGATGCACGCCCGCTGGGACCGCTACGCCGCCTTCGTCAACAAGACCTACGGCTTCGAGATGGAGGTTCCGCACGAGCTGCTGGACCTGCAGGGCGAGGACGTTATGCTCGCGATGTTCCAGGAGATGCTGCAGTCCCCGGAGGCCGCCAGCCTCGGGCTGCCAGCGGGTGTGCTGGAGCACCAGCGCGCCAGCTTCGTGGACAACCGCATCCTCGAGTCCCTGGATTTCCACGCCTGGGCGGCCGTCGAGGTACCGGTCACCCTCTTCCGCGCCGAGCGGATGCACGATGGTGCAATCGAGCTGGAACCGGCATATCGTGATATTTCGCCGGACGGCGGCTGGGGCGAGATCGTCACCGAGCTGGATGTCATCCAGCTGCAGGGCGACCACCTCGCCATCGTCGACGAGCCCGAGATCTCGAAGGTGGGCCGCGCTCTCACCGAGGTGATCCAGGACACCCCGGCCACGGACGAAGAACCACAGGATGAGGAGTAGCCCCGACGTGTCTGAAGACTCTGCTGACCAGGCCAACCCGCAGGGTGAAGATACTGCTCCAGCGGACAGCATTGTGTCCGCGAAGCTAAAGGGCCTGCAGCGCCGGCTCGAGCTGGCGCAGGACCCGGGCTCCGAGTCGGCGAAGGCCAAGCGCGACGCCGCTGGGCTCACCACCCCGCGCCAGCGCATCGACGCCCTCCTCGACGAGGGCTCCTTCACCGAGATCGGTGCCCTCGGCCAGGCCCCGGGCGACCCGAGCGCCCCCTACGGCGACGGCGTGGTCACCGGCTACGGCCGCATCGGCGGCCGCCCCGTCGCGATCTATGCCCACGACAAGTCCGTTTTCGGCGGTTCCGTGGGCGAGACCTTCGGCAAGAAGGTCACCGAGGTCATGGACATGGCCACCCGCGTCGGTATCCCGGTCATCGGCATCAACGACTCCGGCGGCGCCCGCATTCAGGACGCCGTGACCTCGCTGGCCATGTACTCCGAGATCGCGCGCCGCCAGGTCCCGCTCTCCGGCCAGAGCCCGCAGATCTCCATCCTCCTGGGCCCCTCCGCAGGTGGTGCGGTCTACGCCCCCGTGACGACGGACTTCCTCATCGCCGTGGACGGCCGCACCCAGATGTTCGTCACCGGCCCGGCCGTCATCGAGTCCGTGACCGGCGAGAAGGTCTCCATGGAGGAGCTGGGTGGGGCGCGCCAGCAGGCCCGAAACGGCAACATCAGCTACGTCGCCGCCACCGAGGAGGAGGCCTTCAACTACACGAAGGACCTGCTGGACTTCCTGCCCTCCTCGGCCTTCGACGACCTGCCACAGTACTGGGCGCCGAACGACTCCCTGACGGAGCGGGATAAGGAACTGAACTCCATCATCCCGGACGACCCGAACGCCGGTTACGACATGATGGACGTGCTGACCCGCATCTTCGACGACGAGAACGTCCTCGAGGTGCAGGGGGACTACGGTGCCAACGTCATCACCGCCTACGCACGCATCGACGGGCAGACGGTCGGCGTGATCGCGAACCAGCCGATGGTGCTGGCCGGCTGCCTGGATGCCGAGGCCGCGGATAAGGCCTCCCGCTTCATCCGCATCAACAATGCCTACAACATCCCGTTGGTCTTCGTGGTGGACACCCCCGGCTACCTACCGGGCGCGGAGCAGGAGAAGGTCGGCCTGATCCACCGTGGTGCGCACCTGGGCTTCGCCCTGGCCGACGCGACGGTGCCGAAGCTCACCGTGGTGGTGCGTAAGGCCTTCGGTGGTGGTTACGCCGTCATGGGCTCGAAGAACCTCACGGCGGATGTGAACCTCGCGTGGCCGACCGCGCAGATCGCGGTGATGGGCGCGGAGGCTGCCGTCGTCATGATGAAGGGCAAGGAACTGGCCGCGATGCCGCCGGAGAAGCGGGTGGTGGCGAAGAAGATGTTCATGGACTTCTACAACGCCAACATGACCAGCCCCTATGTATCCGCGGAACGAGGCTACGTGGACGCGATCATCTCCCCAGAGGACACCCGCGTGCAGCTGCGTCAGGCGCTGCGCCAGCTGGCGCACAAGCGCACTCCGCGCGAGAAGAAGAAGCACACGATTCTGCCGATGTAGCCGCATCGGTGGATACGCACAGCGTGGCGGGTTCTCTCGAACCCAGCCACGCTCGCGTTGTTTCGGCGTAATATCCATAGTAATTTTTGGGTCCAAACAACCGGCCAACTAGATGGGAAGTATATGACGACGCAGTCGCCGCTGAGCCAGATCAAGAAGCTCGCCAATAACCTCAAACACTCGGCAGAGGGACTGGCCACCGAGGTCTCCGCCGTGGGGCGCGGGCTGATCCCGGTGCTGCGCTCCGACATCGTCGCCAAGGGAGGCGGCGTGCGCGGCAAGCTGACCTTACTGGAGGGCATCGCCCGCTATGGCTTCAGCACCGCCCGCCAGATGCGTTACGCGGCCTTCCACGCTCCGGATCAGCTGGCCTTCATCGACGACATGGGGCAGCGTACCTACGGTGAGATGCTGGACGACGTCCAGGCGCTGGCCCGCGCCCTGCAGCGCCGCGGCGTGGGCAAGGGGAGCCGGGTCGGCGTGATGTGCCGCAATAGCCGCGCGATCATCTACGCCCTCGGCGCCAAGGGCTTCGTCGGGGCAAAGATCTTTCTGCTGAATATCGGCAGCTCTCCGGAGCAGCTCGCGAACTCCCTGGCAGAGCACGATCTGGACCTGCTCATCATCGATGAGGAGTTCGCCGAGCGTCTGCCCGAGGATCTTGATGGTTGCCAGATCATCATCGGGCACGCCGAGGACCTAAGTAGCCCGCAGGTGCGGGATGCCTCCTGGCCGACTTTCCAGCAGGTCATCGACTCCGCCCCGGGCGAGCAGGAAGAAAAGCTACCGCTCTTCCCTAAGCGGGATCGGATCATCATCATGTCTTCCGGCACCTCCGGGACCCCGAAGGGCGTGTCCATCCAGGATCCGCTTATCCCCACCCCCTTGGTCACCTTGGTGACCAAGGTGCCATGGCGCAAGCACATGATGGTGCAGATGTCCGCCTCGATGTTCCATGCCTGGGGCTGGGGCAACATCAACCTCATCATCGCCCACCGCGCGACCGTGGTGCTGCGCCGCATCTTCGACCCAAAGCAGGCGATGGAGGACCTGGTCAACTACCAGGTCGAGGGCATTATCTCCTCCCCGATCTTCCTGAAGGAGCAGCTCCGCGTAGCCGTGGAGGGGGACTACGACGTTTCCAACGTGAAGATGATCTTCTCCTCCGGGCACGCCATCAGCCCCGAGCTTATCGACGGGATCCACGAGAAGTTCGGCCCGATCCTGGCGAATTACTATGGCTCCACTGAAGCCTCCTCCTGCGTGATCGCGACCGGCGAGGATTTGGCGAAGGACCCGGCAGTCTCTGGGCGCCCAGTTGCCGGCGTCCGGATCAAAATTTTGGACGAAGACGGCAAGGAGCTGCCCCCGGGTCAGGTCGGTCGCATCTTCTGCCGTGGGCGGTTGACCATGAAGGAGTACACCAACGACCGGGACAAAATGGTGATCGAAAAGGGACTGCTGGAGATCGGCGACAAGGGCTACCTCACCGAGGACGGCCGTCTCTACGTCCTGGGCCGCAACGACGATATGATCATCGTCGGCGGCGAGAACGTCTACCCGAAGTCCGTCTCTGAGGCCCTGGAGCCCATGCCGGGCATCCGCGATCTCTTCGTTAAGGGTGTGGAAGACGAGGAGACTTTCGCCCGCCTGGCGGTATGGATTGTCCGAGAGGACGACGAGACCGGCCGGAGCCTGACGAAGAAGGCCGTCCAGGACTGGGTGCGAGACAAGCTCGCCGAGCACTCCGTGCCCCGGGATGTTGTCTTCGTCGACGAGTTGCCGTACAACCCCACCGGCAAGGTCATGCCGCGCCAGCTCCCGGACTCCCGTATCCACGGCGAGCCCTAGTCTGCCCTAGGGGGCTGGGGTCCAGGCGCGCTTTGGGAGTGCGCTGCCTGGGGGAGGGCAGCGCGTGCCCCCGGGGGCGCATCGGCGCGTGCCCGTGAGGCGGCGCGCCTCCCGGGGCTAGGCCTGCTGCTTGGCCTTGCGGTGCACGGACAGCGTGATGAGTAGGGCCAGCACATAGAGCCCGGTGAGCCAGCCGATCAGCGCCTCCCAGCCGATGTTGAAGAACTGGCCGGAGAGCGCGCCCAGCAGGGAGGAACCCAGGTAGTAGCTCAGCACATAGGTGCTGGAGGCCTCGGCCCGGTCCTTCTTGGCCACAGCGCTCACCCAGCCGCTGGCCACGGAGTGGCAGGCAAAGAATGCGGCGGTGAACAGCAGCGCGCCGGTGACGGTGAGCCAGACCGTCGGGATGAACATCAGCAGCAAACCGGACAGCGCCAGCACCATCGAGACGGTGAGTACCCGGCCCTGCCCGTAGGCCTGCACGGCCCTACCCGCCCGGGCGGAGGACCAGGTGCCAGAAAGGTAGATGACGAAGACCGCGGCGGCCAGGGACTCTGGCAGCCCGTACTCGCCGATCAGGTGGAAGCCCAGGTAGTTGTACAGGGAGACGAAGGCGCCCATCAGCAGGAAGGGCAGCACGAACAGCCCCAGCAGCACCGGCGAGCGGAAGTGTCCTGCGAAGGCGGCGAGCTCGTGGGAGACCGTGATCTTCTTTGGCCGGAAGTTCTGCGAGGGAGGCAGCAGCACCAGCATCGCTAGGCCGATGAGGACGGAGACCCCGCCGGAGGTCAGCACCGCGACGCGCCAGTCCGCGAACTCCAGCACCGCGCCGGGGATAAGGCGGCCGAAGAGGCCGCCGATGCTCGTGCCGGAAATATAGAAGCCCATCACCCGCGGCAGATGTTTGGCATCGATCTCCTCGGCGAGGTAGGTCATGATCACTGCGGGGACGCCGGCCACAGCCACGCCCTGCAGGGCACGCATGAGCAGCAGCGAGCCGACCCCCGGGGCGATGGCCACCAGCAGGCTCAAGAAGGTGGCGGCCATGACGCTGATCTGCAGGATGCGGTAGCGCCCCAGCCGCTCGGAGAGGATGCCGACGGGGATGACGGATAGCGCCAGCGCGCCCGTCGTCGCCGAGACCGAAAGCGCGGCGACGGTGGGGCTGATGCCAAAGTCTGCGGTGATGCTCGGCAGCACCGCTTGGGTAACGTACATGGCGTTGAAGGACGCCAACCCGGCGAAAAGCGCGCCGATCAGGGCCCTCTTGTAGCCGGGATCGGTTGGTGTGAGCCCCCTCGATACGCCAGCGGCGTCGGCCGCCACCTCTCGGGCGGCCGACGCCGTCGTTTCTGGATTAACGCCCTCCGTCGCGTGATTCTCTGCGTGGCTCATGCCACTAATTATGCACTTAGGGTGCTAGCGAGGTGCCTTTGGGTAGGTCGATGCGGTCCGAGGAGACCACGTAGGCATCCATCGTGCCGTCCAGCATCCGCAGCTTCTCGGAGAGCGCGTCGGGCTGGCCGAGCCCCATCTTCGCGGCTTCCTTCTTGATCTCCTCCGGCGCCCAGGAGGCGTCGATGGTGATCGGGATGGTCTTCACCCCGGCGATCTCCGGGGTGATGGTCAGCTTGCTGACGATGATGTGGAAATTTCCGCTCAGCACGCTGGTCTTACCGGGGCCCGTGCGCTGCCAGATCGGTCCCGCGGACTGGCCAGGCATCTCCATCGCCAGGTTCTGCAGGACGGCCTTGTCCGCGTCGATGCGCAGTGCCGGCTTCGGGCCCTGCTGGGTCTCCAGCGTGATCAAGGAGAGCTTCATATTGCCCAGCAGCGCGGTGGAATCGGTCGTGATCTGGAAGGTGGTGCCCGGAATTCCCCGCAGGCCCTCTATGGGGGCTGGGGGAGTGAGATCCATCTCGTATTCCTCCGGGATCTCCGGGGGTTTGGGAGCTTCCGGCAGCTTCGGAGGATCCGGGAGCTTTGGGGCTTCCGGCAGCGCGGGCGAGGCAGGCCGTTGCTGTGCTGGGGGCTTCGCCGCCCCAGGGTTCTTGGGGACGCCCGGCAGCTCCGGGAACTTCGGCAGTTCCAGCTGCGCCTGCGCCGGTGGTGCGCCCGCCGTGGCAGTCAGGCCCGCGGCCAGTCCGGTCGCGGTGACGGCGGCGAGAACCGCAACAGCAGTGGAATTGCTGGCCCCGGAGGTCGTGCCTGCCTCGGTGGCAGCCCGATCCGCCTTCTGCTGCTTCTTGGCCTCCCGCCGCGCGGCGAGCTCCTCCTTGGAGGAATCTGTCCAAGACAGCGCCAGGGCGCCGCCCACCAGGGCCAGCAGGGTGCCGAGCACGAAGCCACCGAAGTTGGACGTCGGCAGCGCGACGATGCCCAGGATGATGCCAGCCACGCCGGTGAGGATGCGGCTGCCGCCCCCGAACCACGTCATCAGCCCGCAGGCGATCAACAGAGCGCCGATGATGAAGGTGGACACCCCCGAGATCGTCGAGACCTGGATGATGATGTTCGAAATCTCCAGCGAGAGGTACGCAGGGGTGAGGATCACGACCCCGCCCAGCAGCATCATCAACCCGGCGAAGAAGGGACGGCTGCGCCGCCACTGTGCGAAAGAGGGACGGCTGCGCCGCCCCTGGGCGAACCCGGAGCGGCGCTGGCTTGCCGTGGCCTCGTCTCCATTCTCGCCTGCTGTGGCGTCTACTCCCGCATCTGCTGTGGTCGACAGCTCCTGGGTATCCGTGTTCTCAGTCACGGGGGTGCCACCGGTGCTCGCCGCGTCGGTGGCTGCCGCCTCCGCCGCTGCACCGTTAGCACTCTGCGTCATCTGGATTCTCCAGCGTGATCTTGCTTCCCGCCGCGGTCAGCTGATCCGCGGACAGCGAGGACGCGCGCATGGTCTGCCCATCGGAAAGGAGCTTCTCGGCCGCGATTCCCCACGCACCGGGGGTGGCGTTATCGGCGACCTGGCTTGCATCGATGCCGATCTGTGGCTTGACCAGAGTCATGCCACCGCTCAGGTCGGGGGCGCCGATGATCATGTTCTCGGCTTCCATGTTCTGGCCTGGCACGAGCATCTGGAACTTCTTCTCCCCAATACCCGGCACCTTGACTGGTGCGGACATGCACACGTCAGACACGCGGGCCTTGGACATCTTGATGCGGGAGACCGTCTCCTCGCCGGTGGCCAGCTTGTCGGAATCGACGAAGAGCGAGAATCCGTCCGCGTCCAGACCGCCGACGTCCATGTTGAAGATCGTGTTGGACAGCGCCAAGTTGGCGGAGATCCCGCCTTCGGCCATCGCGACGCCCATTCCGCCGGATGCCAGCAGGCCGACACCCAGAATTCCTGCGAATCGAATTTTCCTTGTGTGTCCCATGTCATAGAACCCTAGGCGCGCAAAACTAAGTTTCGTGCGAACTTCGAGAAAATTTCCCCGAAAAAATTGAGAGCGGCGGGGAGTTTTAGCTCTTTCGCGCCCTGCGCTGGGCGATCCCGCGCCAGCCGAAGAGCAGCAGCGCGGACATCACAGTGGCCACCAGGATGAAGGACCAGTGGGGGATCGCCGCATGGCGGATGCCCCAGATGCCGAGGCCAACGACGAGGCCGCCCAGCCATACGAAGACCCCGGTGCGCAGCGCCTGGCCAGCGGCGCGAGCCCCCGTGGCAAGCAGGATGCCCCAGACGATCACGGCCCCCAGCATGAAGGGCCAGGCGGTATCCAGCCAACGCAGGACGCTGAAGCCCGAGCCGTCGTCGTGGGCCAGGCGCGCGAGCAGTGCGAAGATCAGCAGTGCCAGAAGATCCAGCACGGGCGCAAGAGCGCCGGAGGTTGGCGCCGGGGTGGCGGGGGCAGAAGCGTTGTGCGGGGTAGTAGACATGCCCTCAGCTTAGCGGGAGGTGGGTCCGGGGTTCTTGGGCACTACGGGGGAGGTCGCCGAGCCCGTACCCGTGACGGGCTCGGCGTCTGGCTTCGGTGCCTCCGCCTCAGTAGCTGGTGCCAGCTCGCGGGGGTTGGGCAACTTTGCCACGAGGAAGATGATCCAGCCCAACCCCACGAGGCCCACGAAGCTAAACATGCGGAAGACAATCACGGCGGCGAAGGCCTGCCCGGAGGTCAGCCCCGCAACCGCGACCAGGGTGCTGGTCAGCACGATGTCCACCGGCCCCAGCCCTCCCGGGGTGATCTGTGCCTGCCCGACCAGCTTGGCGGAGATGAAGCTCAGCACCACCCCGGCGATCGGCGCCTTAGCCCCCACGGCGTAGGTGCAGGCCAGCAGGCAGATAATCTCCAGGATCCAGTTCAGCATGGACCAGTTGATCGCCAACGCGAGCTTCGGCAGCGGCAGCTCCACGGTCGCGAGCTGCTCGGAGAAGCCCGCCAGCTGCTCCACGTGCCGATCCTCCGGCTTCTTGCGCCAGCGGTTGAAACCCCGCAGCCGGGCGATCAGCCAGTCCTCCACCTTCTTGGGGTTGCGGGCGGCCCAATTCGTTAGGGACGCCAACACCACCAACACCACAAGCGAGACAGCCAACGTGAGTGGGTTGACCTTCAGCCCGAGGAAGAAGACCGAGCCGATGCCCAGCAGTGCCATGCCCGCGCCCGCGAGCAGGCCGGAGAAGACCATGTACCAGCTGGCGATCACCGGGGTCGCGCCCCACTTCAGCTGCTCCCGGAAGATCATCGCCACGGAGATGGCGGGCCCACCGGGCAGGGACGCGGACCAGGCATTCGCGACCAGCCCCAGCACGTTGGCTGAGAGCCGCCGGACCCTGATCCCCGCCGAGCGCAGCAGCACGACCATGACCTCCGCCTGCGCGAACATAGACAGCAGGACGGTCATGGCGGCGAGCAGCAGCCAGCGGTTATCGGCAGCCTTCAGCTCCTCCCACCCATTTTCCAGGAAGCCGAAGTGGCGGTGCGCCATGAACGCGATGGCGGCGAGCACCGCCAGCGCAATGGCGATCCGGGTGAGGGGGGAGCGGAGGAAGGCTGAGGTCTTGGCGAGCACTAGTCTTGGCGACCCTCCTCGCGGCGCTTCAGCTCCGCCATGAGTTGCTCGAAGGGCACGGTGCGGCCGCGCTGCCCGGAGTGCTCGGTGTCCGGCTCGGCAGCGGGCTCATGAGTCGCTTCGTATTCTTCCTCGCCGTCTGCTTCGACGTCGGCGTCGTCGTCTACCTCGTCGTTCGCAGCCTCGTTCGCTTCGGGTTCCACGTCGACGGCGGCAGCCGCATCAGCATCGACGTCCGCGGCTGCGCCCTCGTAGTCCACGTGGTCCGCATCCTCCGCGGAGGCCACGTGGCCCTCGTCCGCAGACTCGACGTCCTCCGCGAACTCGGCACCCTCGGTGCGCTCACCGTCGACGTCCACGTCCTCGTGCTCATCTTCGGCGTGCGGCTCAGGGAGCGGCTCCGGCAGCGGCGAGCGCTGGCCGGAAACCTCCGGGGCGGCCACGGTGGCGGCCCCACCGGTCGTGGCAGCAGCGCCCGCTGCCACCGGTGCGCCAGCACCCACCAGCGCCGGCTCGGCCGCGCCCATCGCGACCGGGGAATCAGCCAGCTGCTCGTTGTGCCCAACCTTCTCGGACAGCCGCTGCACCCAGCGGGGTGCCCACCAGTTGTCCTCGCGCAGCATGTGCATCACAGCGGGAACCAGCAACAGGCGGATGACGGTCGCGTCCAATATCAGGGCCGTGATCATGCCGTAGGCGATGTACTTCATCATCACGATGTCCGAGAAGCCGAAGGCTCCGGCGACCACGATCATGATCAGGGCGGCGGCGGTGATGATCCCGCCGGTATTCGCCACGCCGAAGCGGATCGAACGGTCGGTACTCTCCCCGTGGGAGCGGGCCTCCACCATGCGGGAGACCAGGAAGACCTCGTAGTCCGTGGACAAGCCAAAGAGGATTGCCACGATGAGCACCAGGATCGGGCTCATCAGCGGGCCTGGCGTGAAGTTGAACAGGTCCGCGCCCACGCCGTCGACGAACAGCAGCGTCAGCACGCCGAGGGTCGCGCCGATGCCCAGCACGTTCATGATCACGGCCTTCGCCGGGATGATCAGCGAGCCGAAGACCAGCGCCATGAGAACGAAACTGACCACCACGATGTAGAGCATCATCCACGGCAGCTTGTCGAACAGGGCCTGGATGGACTCCTGCTCCATGGCCGGGGTGCCGGCGACCAGCACCTCGGCGCCCTCGGCATTCAGGTCCTCCAACTCCTCGACGATGCGCTTGTAGTCGTCGCGGTCGGCGATACCGGTGGACAGCACCGTCGTGTCGTCCTTCGTCGGCTGCGTGACGCGGAACGGACCGGTCAGCCCCGTGATGTTGTTGGCCTCTCGGTAGACCTGGGCCACCGCCTGCTGATCGCCCTGAACGACGAGCTTGATCGGGTCGGTGCGGAAGGCCGGGAACTTCTCGTCGAAGTTATTCTGCGCCACGCGGGTGGTCTCGTTCGGCGGCAGGTAGGTCTCGTTGATGCCGCCGAACTTGATGCCGGCCATCGGGGCGGTCAGGGCGAGCAGAAGCGCGACCAGCAGGAAGGTCACGGCCTTGGAGTGGCGCATCGCGAAGGCCGGGATGCGACCCCAGATGGTGTTGATCTGCTCGTCGCGGGTGCGGGTCTTGTGCTTGCGCACCGCCCACTTATCGATGTTGTGGCCCAGCATGCCGAAGATGCTCGGCAGCACCATCACGGAGAGCAGCGCAGCCAGGCCGACCGCGCTCATCGCGCCGAAGGCCACGGACTTCAGGAAGGCCTGCGGGAAGATCAGCAGGCCGGAAAGCGCGACGGCCACCATCGCCGCGGAGAAGACCACCGTCTTACCCGCCGTTGCGGTGGTATTCCGTACCGCGGTGGGGACGTCGCTGCCCTCGGCGAGCTCCTCGCGGAAGCGGGAGACCATGAACAGGCCGTAGTCGATCGCCAGGCCCAGGCCCAGCAGGGTGACGACGGAGATCGCGAAGACGTTGATCTGCGTGGTCGCCGCAAGCAGCGAGAGTACGCCCAGGGAGCCGAGGATGGACAGCACGCCCACCAGCAGCGGCATCAGCGCGGCGATCACGCCACCGAAGACGATGAGCAGCAACACGCCGACCGCCGGCAGGGCGTAGATCTCGGCGCGGGAGATGTCCCGGGACATGCCGGAATCCAGCGCGCCGGCCACCGCGGTCTGACCCGCGATCTCCGTCTTCAACCCCGGCACCTCGATCTTCGCCAGGTCGTCCTCGATGGCGCGCAGGTTGTTCAGGACATCCTCGTCCTCGCCCTTCATCGCCAGGGACGCGAAGGCGGCGTCGCCCTCCGGGGTTGCCATCTGGCGCGGCCCGTTGGCCCAGTAGGAATTGATCGTGCGGATGTTATCCGGGTACTTCTCCTGCAGGGCGGTCAGCTGCTTCGTTAGCGATTCCTTGACCTCCGGGGTGGTCACCGACTGAGGTTTATCGCCGGTGACCAGCAGGATCACGTCGCCCGAGTCATCGCGACCGAAGATCTCCTCCTCGATCTCCTTCGCCCGGGTGGACTGCGAGCCGGGATCGTCCCAACCCTCCTGGCTCAGCCGGTCGTCCAGCTGTGTGCCCACGGTCGCGAAGAGCGCGAGCACCGCCGCGATGATGACCAGCGGGATGACCCGGCGGAAACGGTAGGCGAAATTTCCCCAAGCGCTAAACATGGAAGTTGTTCTCCGAAGGATTGTGGTGGTTGTTGTCCCTGCGCTCGGCAAGCGCAGTCAGCGGGCGGAAAGGCTGCAGCCAAGCGCCCTCGTCCGGCAGGTTGTCCAGGCTCACGCGCGGCAGCGGTTCGCGGAAGACCCCGGGGATGTCCTCCAGGTCCACGAAACGCAGCTTTTCGTTGCCCAGCACCCAGGCGACGTGCTCCCGGAATCCGATCACGGTGACCGGGATGTCCTCGGAGAGCTCCTCCAGGGTCTCCCGGAAGTTCTGGCCATCCGCGCTGGCGACGATCAGCCCGTCGAGAACGCCCTCCGAGTGACGGCGACGGATGAGGTCCAGCATGTCGGCGTCGACGTCCGAATCCTCGCGGATCTTGGGCTTGGCGAAGACGGCGAAGCCCACGTTGCGCAGGGCTTCCACCCAGGGACGGACGACGTCAGCGCCGCCGGGGGTGATGTTCGTGAAGACGGTCGCTTCGGGCTCGATCAGCTCCTCACCGCTGAGCCCGAAGTCCTCGTTGAGCTGCTCGGTTTCGTTGATGACCCAGCGGCCCACCGCGTCGAAACGGGGACGGTGGGCGGCGGTGGGGCGAGCCCCCAGGATCGCGCCCAACCCCATGTCGATATTCGGGGCGTCCCACACCAGCAGCAGGGTGGGGCGGGTCTCGGTGGCGGAACCGTAGGAGCGATGCTGCTCCCCAACGGTGGTTCCGGCACCGGAAGAAGAAGGACTAGTCATATGCGGGATAAATCGTGATGAAAGAGCTCAGCAGTGAAAAGCTGCTGAGGAAATTCTGGAATAGGGATCAATCCAAACTACCACCGGTTACCCCGCGTCCCTAGGAGCTATTTCCCAGGAACGACTAACCAGTGGCTACTTCTTAGTCCACAGGTATTCCTTAATAGTGTGCTCCTTGCGCAGCCCCTTGTCCTCAAACTTCGTGAGCAGCTGGCGGTCCACCAACTGGTTGAGGTGGCCGCGGCCATCGTCCGCCCCGCTGGCGAGCTCCTCGGGCCAGCCCAGGTATTCGAGCTGTGGCTCTGCGTTCACGAGCTCGTCGATCCACTCGGCGTAGTCCGCGTGGTCGGTGGCGACATGCAGAATGCCACCCGGGCGCAGCCGGCTGGCGATGAGGTGCAACGTGCCGGTCTGGACGATGCGGCGCTTGTGATGGCGGGCCTTGGGCCACGGGTCCGGGAAGAAGATACGCACCCCGGCCAGGGACTCGGGCCGGAACATGCGCTGCAGCACCTCCACGCCGTCGCCCTTGATCATGCGGATGTTCTCGATCCCCTCGCGGCTCACCGCGCCGACGAGCTTGGCCAGGCCGGGGCGGTAGAGCTCGACGGCGACGATGTTCTTATCGGTCTCCAGCGGGGCCATCGCCGCGGTGGAAGTGCCGGTTCCTGAGCCGATCTCCACGATCGTGTCCGCATGCCGGCCGAACCAGTCATCCAGGTCGATGTACTGCTCGTTGACCTGCTCGTCGAGCTCCTTGCCCAGGCGCGGCCAGTTGGCTTCCCAGGTGGCCTCCTGGTTATCGGTGAGCGTGCCGCGGCGGAAGGCGAAGCTGGATAGCCGCGGGTAGTCGCGGCCGTCGTTAAACACGGTTTGAAGTGGGCGCCTGCCGGTGCCACCGGTGACTTCCGGAGCCGGTGCGGAGTTTTCTTCCGAAAGGGCTTGCTGCTGGTCGTCCTGTGGGGAATTATTGGAGCTAGTCATCGTCATCATTCTTGCAGATGGACTGGTTTTCCGGGAGTTTCGGCGTGGGGTATGCCGCCCGGGGTCTAAGGCGATGGGGGCAAGCCCGGGGAGAGCCCCCGGGGAAATGGGGGAAAGATGAAGACTATTGCCGTGATCGGCCCGGACGAGGCCGAGGCGAAGAAGCTTGCGGAGCAGCTCACCGGGGTGCGCGCGGTGCCTGGTGCGGGGCCGGGGAAGGACATCGACGGGGTCGTCGCCGTCGCGGGGGAGCCCACCGTGGAGGCCGTGGAGATCGTCCAGGCCGTTGCCCGGAACATCGGTGTGGTTGCGGTGCTCAGCGACCACCGCTGGCCCAACATCCCGGGGGTTCATGTTCTTGGTTCCCGGGACGTCGCCGGCCTGCAGCGGTTGATTGACCGGCTCTACGTGGACACCAAGCAGTGGGAGATGGCGGCGCGCCGGGCGGATCAGGAGCGCCTCGAGCAGGCTCGCGTGGCGATCCGGTTGCGGATGCAGCGCTTCATCCGGGAGGGGTGTTCCGCCGCCGACCTGGGGGAACCCGGCTCGGGCGGCCGGGAGCTGGTGCACCGCCGCTTCCTGGCGGAGCTGCGGGTCGCGGTGCTGAGCCAGGGGATCTTGTGCCCGCCTGTAGATGCCGCGGTTCCGCCGGCCGCCAAGCCGGTGGAAGTGCCCGGCCGTGCCGCGCAGCTAGCCACCCTGGCAGCCGGGGTGCTGGGCGCGGTGGGTCTGCTCTTCGCGGTGGGGCGGCTGGCTGGCTACCCATGGCTGGGCCTCAGCCTGGGGCTGCTCGCGGCGGTCGCGCTTGGCTGGTTTCGGCTCAGCGCGCAGCAGCGGGCTATCGACCAGGCGCAACGGGAGGCGGACTTCCGCATGCTCCAGGAGGCCTGGGGTGCACAAGTCACAGAGACGATCACCCGCATGAACGTCCCGCGGGTGGCTGAGCAGCTGGCGCTGCGAACGGGGGTATAAAACATGGATTTCCTGGGCGATATCTTTTCCCATCTGCCGGCGGAACCGGGGGCGGCAGGAGCGCAAGATTTGGTCTTCTCCTTCGGTGGCTCGGAGTACGCCATTCCCAACCCGCAGGGTCTCGAATCCGCGACCTTCACCGGTGAGGATGGGGTCACCACCGTCTCTGACTTGGATGGGGATGGGCACGTGGACTACGTCAGCAACGTCTCCTACGACGGCAAGTGGACGGCATGGCGTCCTGATGGGGTGGCGGAAGCAGCGGAAACCGGGCAAGAAATGGGTGAGCTTGTGGAGGGGGTGGCCGAAACCACCCCCAATGAGGTGAGCAAAACTTGGGATGCTGGCCGATGGGAGTGTGTGGACCGGGGGGAGTGGGGCTAGTGTGGGGGTGAAGAAAAACTCTGCGCAGCAGCACTCATCGGTACGAATGAGCACCTCAGCGCCCGCGACGCGATTCTGTGCATCGGGGCATGGGGCGAAGGCTCGGCTGGAGTAGCCCACACAAAGGTGGGCAATTCCGGTTGATCCGTGAGTCTGGTCCCCACATCCACGCTCAGAACCGATAGTGTTGAGCCAGAGAATTAGCCGAGCGTAAGGAAAATATTCGATGACCATCCGAGGGCTTGTCGGCGAGGCACCCACCAAGAACCAGGAGCTGCTGGACTGGATCGAAGAATCCGTAGAGCTGTTCCAGCCGGACTCCGTCGTATTTTGTGACGGCTCCGACGAGGAGTGGAACCGGCTAGCCGAGCAGCTGGTTGAGGGAGGAACCCTCATCAAGCTGGACGAGGAGGCACAGCCGAATAGCTTCCTCGCGCGCTCCAACCCGGCCGACGTGGCTCGCGTTGAGTCCCGCACCTTCATCTGCTCCGAGAAGGAGGAGGACGCCGGCCCGACCAATAACTGGGTCGAGCCCGAGAAGATGCGTGAGGAGATGCGTCAGCACTTCTCCGGCTCCATGCGCGGCCGCACGATGTACGTCGTCCCGTTCTGTATGGGCCCGATCTCTGACCCGGAGCCGAAGCTGGGCATCGAGCTCACCGACTCCGCATACGTCGTGATGTCCATGCGCATCATGACTCGCATGGGCGCAGAGGCCCTGGCGAAGATTGACGAGACCGGTCAGTTTGTCAAGGGCTGGCACACCGTCGGCGCTCCGCTGGAGCCGGGCGAGCAGGACGTCCCGTGGCCGTGCAATGACACGAAGTACATCACCCACTTCCCGGAGGACCGTGAGATCTGGTCCTACGGCTCCGGCTACGGTGGCAACGCCATCCTGGCTAAGAAGTGCTACGCCCTGCGCATCGCGACCGTCATGGCCCGCGACGAGGGCTGGATGGCCGAGCACATGCTGATCCTGAAGCTGATCAGCCCGGAGGACAAGGCGTACTACATCTGTGCTGCCTTCCCGTCCGCCTGCGGTAAGACCAACCTGGCGATGCTGCAGCCGACGATCCCGGGCTGGCGCGCGGAGGTCGTCGGTGACGACATCGCGTGGCTGCGCTTCGGCGAGGACGGCCGCCTGTACGCCGTGAACCCGGAGAACGGCTTCTTCGGTGTGGCACCAGGCACCAACTACGCCTCCAACCCGGTCGCAATGAAGACCATGGAGCCGGGCAACACCCTGTACACCAACGTCGGCCTGACCGACGACAAGAACGTCTGGTGGGAGGGCCTGGAGAACAAGCCGGAGCACCTCATCGACTGGCTGGGCAACGAGTGGACCCCGGAGTCCGAGGACAAGGCTGCCCACCCGAACTCCCGCTACTGCTCGCCGATCTCCCAGTGCCCGACCGCGGCACCGGAGTACGACGATCACCGCGGCGTCCCGGTCTCCGCGATCCTGTTCGGTGGCCGCCGCGCGGACACCGTCCCGCTGGTGACCCAGGCCCGCGACTGGAACCACGCCACCTTCATCGGTGCGACGATGGCTTCCGGTCAGACCGCCGCTGCCGCCGAGGCAGCCGTGGGCTCCCTGCGCCACGACCCGATGGCGATGCTGCCCTTCATCGGCTACAACGCCGGTGACTACCTGCAGCACTGGATCAACATGGGCGAAAAGGGCGGCGACAAGATGCCAGAGGTCTTCCTGGTCAACTGGTTCCGCCGCGGCGAGGATGGCCGCTTCCTGTGGCCGGGCTTCGGCGAGAACTCCCGCGTCCTGAAGTGGATCGTTGACCGCATCGAGGGGCGCGTCGAGGCCGACGAGACCGTGGTTGGCTACACCGCTCGCTACGAGGACCTCGACACCGAGGGCCTCTCCGAGCCGGAGGAGGACATCCGCGAGGCACTGAGCGTCCACCCGGAGGAGTGGGACCGCGACGTAGCCTCCAACGAGGAGTGGCTGAAGTTCCTTGGTCCGAAGGTTCCGGCCGAGGTTTGGGAGCAGCACGAGGCGCTGAAGCAGCGCATCGAGGCTGCCAAGTAAGCACTTAACGCTTTCGCAGACGGCCCCCGCCCGCTGGGTGGGGGCCGTTTTCGCGCATTAAGAGGCTCGCAGCGGGTGGGGTGGTGGCGTTCTCGGCGGACCTCCGCGGGGCTCGTTTGCCTGCGAGGTGCTCGGCTACCTACGCGCCGAAGGGGCGGCCCAGCACGCGCACCCGTAGAAAGAGCAACACCCCGGCGCCACCATCGCGGTGGAGCCGGGGTGAGTGCTTAACAGCGGTGTATTAGCCGATCGCGTTGTGCTCCCAGGCGGACAGGCCGGCGGTGGCGCCGGTGCCCGTGGCGATCACGATCTGCTTGTATGGCACGGTGGCGCAGTCGCCAGCGCCGTAGACGCCCGGCACGTTGGTCTTGCCCTTGGCGTCGATGACGATCTCGCCCATCTGGTTCAGCTCCACGCCGGAGCCGTCCAGCCACTTGGTGTTCGGCAGCAGGCCGATCTGGATGAACAGGCCGGACAGCTCGAGGGTCTTCTCTTCGCCGGTGGTCCGGTCCTCGTACTTCAGGCCGGTGACCTCCTTGCCGTTGCCGATGATCTCCTTCGTCGCGGCGGAGGTGACGATGTCGACGTTCTTCAGGCTGCGCAGGGTGTCCATGAGGACGTCGTCGGCGCGGCAGGTATCTGCGAACTCCAGGACGGTGAGGTGGTTGACCACGCCAGCCAGGTCGATGGCAGCCTCGATGCCGGAGTTACCGCCACCGATGACGGCGATGTCCTTGCCCTTGAACAGCGGGCCGTCGCAGTGCGGGCAGAAGGAGACACCCTTGTTGCGGTACTCGTCCTCACCCGGCACGCCCATCAGGCGCCAGTTCGCACCCGTGGCGACGATGACCTCGCGCGCCTTGAGGGAGGCGTTCTCGCCGAAGTGGACGGTGCTGAGCTCGCCGTCCTTGCCCGGGGTCAGGCCGGTTGCGGACTGCGCCTTGATGACGTCGATGTCGTAGTCGTTGACGTGCACCTCGAGGTTCGCGGCGAAGGTCGGGCCTTCGGTCTTCGGGACGGAGCTGTAGTTCTCGATGGACTGGGTGTCCAGCACCTGGCCGCCGAAGCGTTCACCGACGAGGCCCACGCGCAGGCCCTTACGTGCGACGTAGATCGCGGCGGTTGCGCCAGCCGGGCCCTGACCGACCACGAGGACGTCGTAGGGCTCCTTCTCGTTGAGCTTCGCGGCCTCACGCTCGGCGTGGCCGTCGTCGAGGCGGGCGACGAAGTCCTGGATGTCCATGCGGCCGGAGGCGAACTCCTCGCCGTTGAGGTAGACCGTCGGGACGGCCTGGATGCCCTTCTCGTTGACCTCGTCCTGGAAGAGGGAGCCCTCCACCGCGGTGTGCTTGATCCGCGGGTTAATGACGGACATCGCGTTCAGCGCCTGCACCACGGTCGGGCAGTTCTGGCAGGTCAGGGACATGTAGGTGGTGAACTCGAAGTCCCCGTCCAGGGCCGCGACCTGGTCGATGAGGTCCTGCTCTTCCTTGATCGGGTTGCCGCCGACCTGCAGGAGTGCGAGCACCAGGGAGCTGAACTCGTGGCCCATCGGGATGCCCGCGAAGGTCACGCCGACGTCGCTGCCTGCACGCTGAATGGTGAAGGAAGGTTTACGCTCGTGGAGCTCGTCGTCCTGGCGGGCGGTGATGTTATCGGAAAGTGCCGCGATGTCCTCGAGCAGCTGCTTGAGGTCTGCGGACTGGCTGCGGTCGTCGAGGGAGTAAACGAGTTCGACCTTCTCGGTGATGCGGTCGACCAGCTGGCTGAGCTGGGCCTTCAGGTTGTCATCTAGGAGCTTTTTGGCCATGGTTAGCTGCCTCCTTCAAGGCGTGTGTGTAGTGCGGGGCCGGTATAGGCGGTGATTTATGAGGGTTTTATGGGATGCCGCGAGGTGTGCGGCGAAAGATAAGGGAAAGGGCGGGCGGGCAGACTGCCCGCCCGCCCTTAGCATTTGCGGCTGCGAGCATGCGCCGCTTAAAAGATCTGGAAGCTAAAGGCTAGATCTTGCCAACCAGGTCGATGCCCGGGGTCAGGGTGTCCTCGCCCTCTTCCCACTTCGCCGGGCAGACCTCGCCTGGGTGCTCAGCGACGTACTGGGCGGCCTTGATCTTGCGGACCAGCTCGGAAGCGTCGCGGCCGATGCCCTCGGCGGTCTGCTCGATGTACTGGATGATGCCCTGCGGGTCGACCAGGAAGGTCGCGCGGTCGGCCTGGCCGACACCCTCGCGCATGTTCTGGAAGTTGCGGGTCAGGTCGCCGTTGGAGTCGCCGATCATCGGGTACTGGACCTTGCCGACCTGGTCGGAGGACTCGTGCCAAGCCTTGTGCACGAAGTGGGAGTCGGTGGAGACACCGTAAACCTCAACGCCCATCTTCTGCAGCTCCTCGTAGTGGTCTGCGAGGTCGCCGAGCTCGGTCGGGCAGACGAAGGTGAAGTCGCCTGGGTAGAAGAAGAAGACGGACCACTTGCCGAGGACGTCGTCCTTGCTGACCTCGGAGAATTCACCATTGTGGAAAACCGGGTTCTTGAAATCCAGAATCTCAGTGTTGATCAGAGACATATGAACTTCCTTCCTGCATTGTCGTTTGAATAGTCTGCCCTGTGGTGACCGGGCGCGCAGTCCGGTGATGGCCTGCGGAATTCCCGGGGTGGGCATTCACTATTTAAGGGTACCTAGCTGCGGCGGGCTTCGCTGCCGTAGCTTCTGCTCATTAATATAGCAGAACCTTTTAATAAAGCAAGTCCCAATAGGCGGGGGTTATCAAAGGTGCTTCGCTGTCGGTTTTGCGGGCGCTGGTTTGCTGTCGAACTCGCGGATGGCTGGTTCGCTGTAGATTTTGCGAGCGGTTAGGCTGCCGTGCCGCGGGAACGCCGTGAGCGTTTTGCGGAGTTTGATGCCTGGCGCCCGAGCGCCGTGAGTGTTTTGCAGAGCTCGATGCCGGAAATTGACGGAAAAGCGACATCAAACTCTGCAAAACGCAAAAAGGGGGAAGGGGGGAGCGGGAGGGTGGGGCGGGGGCGGGATTGTAGACTGTGTGGTCTTGCTGCTTGCGCGCGCAGTTAAGCGCTCCTAGCTGTGTAGATGGGGCGCTTGGTGCGGAAAGTAGACCGAGCGGTATGTTTTGACCTTTACAAACTTCCGGTGGGGTACTAATGTTCTCGGCCATACATAGACAGATCGGTTCATTACTGACAGAAAAGAGAGACACATGATCATCACCGGCCTCGCGCTCGGCGTGGTACTCGGATGGGTTATGCAACGCGGCAGGTTCTGCGTCACCGGCATGATCCGCGATATCTTCCTCAATAAGACGTGGCGCGGTTTCACCGCCCTCCTTATCGTCATCGCCGTCCATGCTGTGGGTCTGGCGGCGTTGACCACCGCCGGGGTCATCACCCCGGATTACAAGGAATTTGCCCCGCTGGCCGTGACTCTTGGCGGCCTGCTCTTCGGCGCGGGCATCGTGCTGGCCGGCGGCTGCGCCTCCGGTACCTGGTATCGTTCCGCAGAGGGGCTCATTGGGTCCTGGCTGGCGCTGATCTTTTACGCAGGTAGCGCCGCCGCGATGAAGGGTGGCGCGCTGAACTCCCTCAACGAGGGGCTGCGCAGCTGGACCCTGCCGCTTACCACCATTAACGCTTCCCTGGGCATCTCCGTCTGGTGGCTGGTGATTCCATTCGCCATCGGTGTGGCCTTCCTGACCCGCCACTTCCTCGCCGAAGAGGCAGCCGCCCCGAAGATGGCCACCTTGAAGCCGAAGAAGACCGGCCTGGCGCACATCCTCGCGGAGAAGCCCTGGCACTTCTACCCAACGGCAGCCATCATCGGTGTTCTCGGCGTGATCGCCTGGCCGCTCTCCGCAGCTACCGGCCGTAACGACGGCCTCGGCATCACCAGCCCGTCCTCCAACCTCTCCAAGTTCCTCATTAGCGGTGAGGACACCGTGGATTGGGGTGTGCTGCTGGTTCTCGGCCTGCTGGTCGGTGCGTTCTTCGCTGCCAAGGCCTCCGGCGAGTTCCGCCTGCGCCTGCCGTCCGCTACCCAGGCTGTGCGCTCCGTTTTCGGCGGCATTCTGATGGGTGTCGGCGCCTCTGCCGCCGGTGGCTGCACCGTCGGCAATGGCATGGTTCAGACCTCCCTGTTCAGCTACCAGGGCTGGGTTGCGCTGCTGTTCATCTCCATCGGCATCTGGGGCGCCGCCAAGCTGTGGCTCAAGCCCACCGACGCCGTCCCGGGCCAGAGCGCACAGCCGAAGCAGGACGCCCCGAAGGTTGACATCGCACCGACCGTCGCCGCTCCGGCGGCGCAGTCCGCGGAGGCTGGCGACTTGCAGGCCGCCGGCGCACAGTATGGCTTCCAGACCACCGGCGTAGCCCTCCTGGAGCGTCCGCAGGTTGCGACGGCCGCCGGGTCGACGTCCGAAAACACCGGCACCACGACGGGGCTGGAGCTGGTCGGGGACCGTACCTACAAGCTGGACTCCCTCGGCGCCGTGTGCCCCTTCCCGCTGATCGATGCCAAGGCTGCCATCGCGCAGCTGGAGGTCGGCGACTCCCTGCAGATCGACTTCGACTGCACCCAGGCCACCGACGCCATCCCGCGCTGGGCGGCCACTGACGGCCACGAGGTGACGAACTTCGAGCAGACCGACGACGCCGGCTGGACGATCACCGTCAAGAAGGGTGAATAATCCGCTAACGGCAGTGAAAAACTAAGTTAAAACCCCAGGGGTGGGTGGCTGTTGCTTGCTAACTTTGGAAACCAAAGTAAGGGAAGGAAGCAGCCTCATGCGAGCGAG
The DNA here is from genome assembly GCF_030152825.1 of Corynebacterium sp. GTDB lineage: Bacteria > Actinomycetota > Actinomycetes > Mycobacteriales > Mycobacteriaceae > Corynebacterium. The sequence continues at coordinate 20,962 of NZ_JASLIP010000041.1, read as the reverse complement.
ATACGAGCACGCGACTCCAGGGGGAGCCGGCATGGCCCCCGCAGGAACAACCCGCCCCGAGCACAACTCTTGCCGTGCTAGCCGGGCACGCAGCAGCGTAAAACAACGCAGCGCGATGGTTTTCGCCATCGCGCTGTTGCTGTCTCTAGCCGGGATCGTCGTCCCCTTCGGGAAGCCGCAAGCCACGGCGGAGGCCAAGGACATCCCGCCGACCATGCTGATCCTCGACGCCTCCGGCTCAATGATGGCCCGCGACGCGGGCGGCCAGACCCGCCTGGACGCCGCAAAGGAAGCCTCCAAGAAATTTCTCCCGCTCCGTTTCCGAGGACTCCGAACTGGGCTTCATGGTCTACGGCACCAAGGTTGGCAACTCCCCGGAGGAGCGGGAGGCCGGCTGTAAAGACGTCACCACCTTGCTGCCCGTGGGCAAGGGCAACGCGGGCAAGATCCCGGGCGAAGTGGACAAAGTTAACGCCTCTGGCCACACGCCCATGGGTCCGGCCCTGAAGCAGGCCGCGAAGGAGCTGCCTAACGAGGGTGAGCGCTCCATCGTGTTGGTCTCCGACGGCGAGGACACCTGCGCCCCGCCGCCGGTCTGCGACGTCGCCAAGGACCTGCACAAACAGGGCATCGACCTGACCATCAATACCGTCGGCTTCCTGGTCGACCCGGCCGCCCGCAAGGAGCTGCAGTGCATCGCCGAGGCTGGCGGGGGTGAGTACCTGGATGCCAAGGACGCCGAGTCCCTCGCCGAGTCCATGAAGGTTCTGGCGACCCGCACCGCCCAGACCGCGGAGTCCAACGCCCCGGAAATTAAGGGTGGGGACGACGAGGCCTCGGCCGCCGAGGTGCCGGAGGACGTCGAGCTCTTCTCCACCCCGCTGCGTGAGAAGTCTGGTGGCGCGAAGGGCGACGAGGACGGCGCCGAGTACTTCAGTACCCCCATCGCGGAGGGGGAGCGGCTCGCCATCAGCGTGGCCACGATGCCGCCGCCGTCCCAGGGCAGCGAGCTCGGCGTCAGCAAGAACTTCGCGGTGAAGGTCGACGTCGACGAGGCTCAGTGCTACCTCGATAGCGACAATGCCACCGGAATCATCGACTCCAACGGGCCGTTCTTCGCCTCCTGGACCACGAAGCAGGCAGGCGAGGACTGCCCCGCCGGCGACTTCCGCTTCAAGGTGGTGCGAACCAGCGGCCCGTATAAGGGTAAAGAGATCCCGGCCGAGGTCACCATCAAGCGCCTGCAAAATGAGGACCTCTCGGACGTTCCCGAGCTCTTCGCGGAGGATGAGGCGGATGACCGCAAGGAGCCGAGCGCTGCCGGTAATCCCCGCAAAGCGACCCCAGGCGCATGGTTCGACGAGGCCACCGAGCTCGCCGCGGACGCCAAGGAGACCGTCACCGCGGACATCGTCCCAGGCGAGGCCCACGTCTACAAGATCAAGACCGACTACGGCCAGCAGCTACGCGGCGGAATCAAGGTGACCAGCGAGCCACCGAAGGATCACTACGCAGAGATCAAGCAGCTGGACATCAACGTCCTGAACTCCGCCCGCCAGAAGGCAGCGAACCCGGAGAGCGTTCCCGTCAACGAGGGCGATTCCAAGGCCTTCGGTTACCCCGCCCGCCTGAACTACCGCAACATGGTGGGCGACGGGAAGGAACAACCGAGCGACATCGGTGCCCGGAAGGCCTGGCTAGATGGTGAGCAGTACATCGTCATCTACCTGAATAAGAGCCTGAACGCCGGCGATAACCACGACATCAGCAAGGAGAAGAACGCCACCGCCACCTACGAACTCACCACCGAGCTGGTGGGGGGAGAAGATCCCCGGCCCGAGCTTCGAGAAGGTTTCCAATGACACGGAGATCGAGGAGAGCGAGGAAGCCGAGGAACCGAAGGAGACCGAGCAGGCCGCCGCTGAGGAGAGCAACTCCATCAACTGGTTCCTGATCGGTGCGGGCGTACTCGTGGTGCTCGCCGTGGCCCTGGTGGCCCTAACCCGCCGCGGGCGCTAGAACTCAACCGGAGCCAGCTCAAGCGGCGCCAAGAACAACGAAGCCCCGGCCCTGCCACTGAATCTTTCACAGTGGCAGGGCCGGGGCTTTAGCTGTGGATAGGGGGCGCGGGAAGCTCCTTGCGAGCTCCCCGCACGCACCCGCTAGCTCTTCAGGGAGTCCAGCGGGGTGAAGCGCTCGCCGTACTTCGCGGCCAGCTCCTCGGCGCGGGCGACGAAGCCAGCCACGCCGGTGGTCGGGTAGTCCCCGCCATCCACATCAGCCTTCTTGCCCTCCGGCAGCGCAGCGGCGGCCGGGCGAGCGTAGTTTTTGATGTACTGGCGGGTACCGCCGGTCCAGGCCGGGAAGCCGATGCCCATGATGGAGCCGATGTTGGCGTCCGCATCGGACATCAGCACGCCCTCGTCGATGCACTTCTGGGTCTCCAGAGCCTCGGCGAAGAGCATGCGCTCCACCAGGTCGACCAGAACTGGACCCTCGGTGGAGATGGACTCCAGACCGTGGCCCTCGGTTGCGGACTCGGCGTCCGGGACGGTGACGGACCCGCCGCCCAGCTCGTCCCACAGGCCGCGCCACAGACCGGTGCGGCGACCTTCTTCGTTGTACTCGTAGAAGCCCTTGCCCTCGAGCTTGCCCGGGCGGTCGTAGACGTCCAGCATCTTGTCCACGATCTCGGTGACGCCACCGTCGTCGATGGAGATGCCGGCAGCTTCCTGCGCAGCCTTGGTCTCGGCGCCGATCTTGCGGGCCAGCTTCAGGTTCAGCTCATCCTGCAGCTGCAGCGGCGGTGCCGGGTAGCCGGCCTGGCGGCCAGCTGCCTCGATGACGGCCGGGTCGATGCCCTCGGCCAGCATGCGCATCGCCTCGTTGAGGAAGAAGCTGATGACGCGGGAGGTGTAGAAGCCGCGGGAGTCGTTGACGACGATCGGGGTCTTGCGAATCTGGCCGGTGAAGTCCAGAGCCGCAGCCAAGGTCTCGTCGGAGGTCTCCTCGCCCTTGATGATCTCCACCAGCGGCATCTTGTCGACCGGGGAGAAGAAGTGGATACCAATGAAGTCCTTCGGGCGCTTCACGCCGGTAGCCAGCTCGGTGATCGGCAGGGTGGAGGTGTTGGAACCCAGGACGCAGTCCTCCGGCACCGCTGCCTCGATCTCTGCCCAGACCTTGTGCTTGAGCTCGGTGTTCTCGAAGACTGCCTCGATGACGATGTCGCAGTCGGAGAGGTCGGAGTAGTCCACGGACGGGGTGATCCGGTCCAGCAGGGCCTTGGACTTCTCCTCGGTGGTCTTGCCGCGCTTCAGCGCCTTGGCCTCCAGGCCCTCGGAGTAGGCCTTGCCCTTCTCCGCTGCCTCCAGCTTGATGTCCTTGAGGACGACCTCCATGCCGGCCTTCGCGGCGACGTAGGCGATGGCAGCACCCATCATGCCGGCGCCGACCATGCCCAGCTTCTTGAACTGCTTACGCGGCACGTCCTTCGGGCGGGAGCCACCGCCGTTGCAGTACTGCAGGTCGAAGAAGAAGGCCTGCATCATGTTCTTCGAGGTGGAGCCGGTGACGAGCTCGACGAAGTAGCGGGTCTCGACGCGGGTGGCTTCCTCGATGTTCTTCAGCTGCAGGCCCTCGACGGCTGCGGCGAGGATCGCCTTCGGCGCCGGCATCGGCGCGCCCTTGATCTGCTTGGTGACGTTGGCCGGGAAGGAGGGCAGGAAGGCGGCCAGCTTCGGGTTGGTCGGGGTGCCGCCCGGGACCTTGTAGCCCTCGGTGTCCCACGGCTGCTTCGCATCCGGGTTTTCCTTGACCCACTTCTTCGCGGCGTCGAGCAGCTGGTCGGCCGGAACGACCTCGTCGATCAGGCCGGTCTTCAGCGCGTCCTCGGCGCGGAACTGGCGGCCGGTGGTCAGGACCTTCATCAGCGCGTCCTGCAGGCCCAGCATGCGGGTCACACGGGTCACGCCGCCGCCACCCGGCAGCAGGCCGAGGGTGACCTCAGGCAGGCCGACCTTCAGTCCCTTGGCGTCGGAGGCCACGCGGTGGTGGGTCGCCAGTGCCAGCTCGAGGCCGCCGCCCAGGGCGGTGCCGTTGATAGCTGCTGCGACGGGCACACCCAGGGTCTCCAGGGCGCGCAGGTCGGCCTTCATCTGGTCGATCTGCTGGGTCAGCTCGGCGGCATCCGCCGGGGTGGCCTGGATCATGGCCTTGATGTCGCCGCCGGCGAAGAAGGTCTTCTTCGCGGAGGCGATCACAACACCCTTGACCTCGCCGGCCTCGACGGCCTCCTTGACCTTCGCCACGGTGGCGGTGAGGTCGTTCTGGAAGGTGGCGTTCATGGTGTTGACCGGAGCGTTCGGGTCATCCATCGTCAGGGTGAGGATGCCATCGGCGTCGACATCCCACGCGAACATGTTGTTGCTCATTGATTCTCCTGTATTCGAATCTTGCAGTGAGGCAGTGCTCTTAAGCGCTGAATGACTTCAGTGCTTACAGCGACTGCAGTGCTTGAACTGTCGGGTGTCGATCGCTTAGACGCGCTCGATGATGGTGGCCACGCCCATGCCGGCTGCGACGCACAGGGTGATCAGTGCGTAGCGGCCGCCGGTGCGGTGCAGCTCGTCGACCGCGTTACCGGTGATGATCGCGCCGGTCGCGCCCAGCGGGTGACCCATGGCGATGGCGCCGCCGCTGATGTTGAGCTTCTCATCCGGGATGTTCAGCTCGCGCTGCGCACGCAGGACGACGGAGGAGAACGCCTCGTTGATCTCCCAGACGTCGATGTCCTCCGGCTTCAGGCCCGCCTTGGCCAGCGCGGCGCGGGAGGCCGGTGCCGGTGCGGTGAGCATGATGGTCGGCTCCACGCCGGTGGTGGCGACGGAGACGACGCGGGCGCGCGGCTCGAGGTCCATCTCCTGGCCTGCCTTCTCGGAACCGATAGCCAGCAGGGCTGCGCCGTCGACGATGCCGGAGGAGTTACCAGCGTGGTGCAGGTGGTTGATGCGCTCGAGCTGCGGGTACTTGGTCTGCGCGACAGCGTCGAAGCCGCCCTGGTCGCCGATCATGGCGAAGGCCGGACGCAGCCCGGAGAGGGACTCCACGGTCGTGCCCTGACGGATGGTCTCGTCGCGGTCCAGCAGTACCTGGCCGTTCTGGTCCTTGACCGGGACGACGGTGCGGTCGAAGCGGCCTTCCTCCCAGGCCTTGGCTGCACGCTCGTGGGAGCGGGCGGCAAAGGCGTCGAGGTCCTCGCGGGTCATCCCGTCGAGGCTGGCGATGATGTCCGCGGAGATGCCCTGCGGGATGAAGTCGTTGTAGAAGTTGGACTCCGGGTCGAGGGCGAGGGCGCCGCCGTCGGAGCCCATCGGCACGCGGGACATGGACTCCACGCCACCGGCGAAGACGAGCTCGTCCCAGCCGGAGCGCACCTTCTGTGCGGCGAGGTTGAGGGCGGTTAGGCCGGATGCGCAGTAGCGGTTGACCTGTAGGCCGGTCGCGGAGTACGGCAGGCCGGCGTTGAGAGCGGCGGTGCGGGCGATATCCATGCCCTGGTCGCCGACGGGGGTCACGCAGCCAGCGATGACGTCGTTGATGCGCGCCGGGTCCAGGCCCGGGTTGCGCTCCAAGATGGCCTCGATCAGTCCGCTGAGCAGGCTGACCGGCTTGACGGTGTGCAGGGATCCGCCGGGCTTACCCTTTCCGCGGGGTGTCCGGACGGCGTCGTAGATGAAGGCCTCAGGGGCGCCAGAGTTGCTCGTCATGACAGTCCTTTGGTTCCTATCGTTTGGGAAATGTGTCCTGCATCACTCTAATCTATTTCGATCCGATAGTTGTACTTTTATTCTCTTCTTTTTAGGACGTCAGTTCCCGCCTCCCCGGGCCACCGTCAGCTAGGCCTTCCGGAACACCAGAACCAGGTTGGATACCGCGAACTCCCGCAGCAGTGGAACCCGAACCATCCACCATGCCCACCAGGGGTGATAGCGCGGGAACGCCGCCACCAACTCCGCGCCGCCTGCGGCGGCAACCCGCTGGCCGTATCGCAGACCATCGGCCGCGGAGACGTTGAACAGCGACTCGCCCCAGCGGTTCTTTGGCGGCTTGCCCATCTTCTTCTCGTAGCGCTGGGCCGCGAACTCCCCGCCCACGTAGTGCTCCCACAATCCGGTCTCGTGGCCGCCGAAGGGGCCGAGCCACACCGTATAGCTGTAGATCATCACCCCGCCCGGCTTGGTGACCCGCAGCATCTCATCGGCCATCACCCAGGGCTCCGGCACGTGCTCGGCGACATTGGAGGAATAGGTGATGTCGAAGGCCTCGTCGATAAACGGCAGCTCCATCCCGGAGCCCCGCACCGAGGAGACCAGGGTGATGCCCGCGGCCGCCATCTCGCCCACGTCCGGTTCGCAGGTCACGTACTCCGCGCTCGCTTCGCCGAAGGCGACACCGAAGTAACCAGGCCCGCCACCGACGTCCAAAATCTTGGAGCCAGCGAGTTCCCGTCCTGTCGCGCCGCGCCACAGGGCCTCGATGAGCCCCACCGTGTCCTCGGCGAGGTGACCATAGAAGATATCGGGACGAGTCTGCTCGTAGCGGAAATCCGAAAGCAGGCCCACGGCGCGCTGCAAGCTCGCTTTCGGGCGCCAAAAGCGCAGGGTTGAATTGCCTGCGGGGGCGGTGAGGGCAGTGCTGACGCGGCGGAAAAATCGCCGGGCGGGGTGCGCGGAAGTCATGGAAGGAATTGTGACATAACCAGAAGTGCTTGGGGGTGAATCCGGGTAGGGTGTGATGCATAATGAGTCGTTTCCTGAAAGTAATCTTGCTGTGCTGGCGCGACACCAACCACCCGGAGGGCGGTGGTTCGGAGCGCTACCTCGAACAGGTGGGGCAGTACCTCGCCTCCCAAGGTCACGAGGTGATTTACCGCACCGCTTACTACCCGGGAGCGAAGAAAACCGAGCACGTTCAGCGCGGCGGCTACTGGCTCAAGTTCTCCCGCGCCGGGGGAAACTTGAGCGTCTACCCCCGCGCGCTGCTGGCGCTGCTGGCGGCCCGGCTCGGCCTGCGGGTCGGCGCAATCGGCAAGATGGGAACCCCGGACGTGGTCGTCGATACCCAAAACGGTGTGCCCTTCTTCGCCTCCCTCGTCGCCGGCGCCCCCACCGTGGTGCTCACCCACCACTGCCACCGCGAGCAGTGGTCCGTCGCGGGCCCGGTGCTCTCCCGGATCGGCTGGCTCGTGGAATCCAAGATCTCCCCGCTGATCCACCGCCGCAACCGCTGGGTCACGGTCTCGCAACCCTCGGCAGAGGAGTTCGCCGAGCTGGGCGTGCCTGCAGAGAATTTCACGATCATCCGCAACGGCATCGAACCGGTGCCCGAGGCCGCGCGCGGGCACAGCGCCCAGGAGGGGGAGGATAAGCCCGTCTACCTGGTCGCGCTCTCCCGACTGGTGCCGCACAAGCAGATCGAGCACGCCCTCGACTGCCTCGCCGCCCTGCAGCGGAGCCACCCCAACCTGCGCCTGGACGTCATTGGCGATGGCTGGTGGTCGGAGAACCTGCGCCGATACGCCCAGGAGCTGGGGGTGGACGGCAAGGTGGTCTTCCACGGCTACGTCAGCGAGGAGCTCAAGCACCGCATCCTGCAGCGCGCCAGGATCCACGTCATGCCCTCCCGCAAGGAAGGCTGGGGGCTCGCGGTCATCGAGGCGGCCCAGCACGGGGTGCCCACCGTGGGCTACGAGTCCTCCGCGGGCCTGCGGGACTCCATCGTCGACGAGGAGACCGGCCTGCTGGCCACCTCCCCGGGCGGGCTGATCAACGCCGTCGAACACTTGTTGGACGACCCCGCCCTCTGCCGGCGCATGGGGCAGGCCGCCGAGCTGCGGGCAGCCCAGTACTCCTGGGAAAACACCGGCCGGGCCTGGGAGGAGCTGCTGCAGCAGGTGGCGACGCTCCGGGAAACCGAGTGGCAGGGCTAGCCGGACACTTCGGCAATCAGGGCGCGTCGGCGCGCGTCTCGCCGCGCCTGGTTTAGCGACCATAAGCCCGCGCCCAGCGCGGCCAGCTGGGTGATCCAGTACAAGGCCATGCCCGCCACCGCGGGCGTGGAGGGCTGTCTAGCGTCAGCCCCGTCTGGCTGCGGGATGCGGTAGAGCTGCATGCCCTCGACCTCCTCCACCGTCGGGTACTCGGCGAGCAGCTCGTCGAGCTGCTGGTAGTCCTCCTCGTTGTCACGCATCAGCGGCCGGTCGGCGATCACCCAGCCCACGCCGCTGGCCGCCAGCGTGTCCCGGCCCGCCATCGCGTCCTCGATCAGTCGGATCGTGTCCTGGTCCCCGTCGACGAGCTTGCCGTCGACGATGAGGAACTGCGGGTCCAGCGGCTGGCCAGGCAGCGTCTTCAGTGCCGGGGTGAGGGTCGGCTCGCCGTCCTCACGCAGGCGATAGTTGCCCGGCGGGAAGAGCAGGATCTTGCTCCGCGGCACACCGGAGATCGTCTCCGAGAAGCTCGCCCACGCCGGGGAGATGCGCTGCGGCGCGGTGGGGGAGACGTCCGCGGGATAACCCGGCACTGTCGCGATCACCAGCGCGCCGACTGCCAGGGGGACTACCCCGCCGAGCAGCCGCGTGCCGTCGGGGGAGAGTTCCGTGCTGGCGGATACCGCGCGCTGCCGCAGCCGCTGCATGCCTACCGCCAGCAGCAGGATCAGGCCAGGCAGGGCCAGCCCCACGAGCTTGTGGGTATCGCGGAATAACGCCACCCCTGGCACGTGCGCCACTAGGAAACGCATCAGCGGCAGCCCCACGGGGGTTGCGAGCAGCAGGGGAACCGCGAAGGCCGCAGTGGTAAGCACCGCAACGCCGCGGTACACCCGCCACAGCTCCGCGATGCCCCAGGCCGCGAAAATGAAGAGCGCGAGCCCAGCCAGCGCGCCGAGCAGGCCGCGGGAGGGCGGGATCGCGCCGGCATTCCAGATGCCACCCAGCCCCAGCACCGAGACCACCGTGCCGAGCGGGCCGTCCGGCCCCACCGCGAACGCTTCCGCGCCGTTGGCGGTGGACCGAGAAGGCGTGCCATTGAGCAGGGTCACCAGCAGCCAGGGGGCAGCTAACGCGAGGCTGGTGAGGAACACCAGGGCGCGGGAACGCACCGTCGGGCTAAACACCAGGGCGACGATCGCGCCCAGCACGAGCCCCGCCGGGGTCAGCCCCGCGAGGCTAATCAGCAGCACCTGTGGGCTCTGGAATCCCGTCGCCGCACAGTAGGCGATCGCGGGCAGCAGCATCACCGCCAGCGCCAGCGACCACTGCCCCTGCAATAGCCGCTCGATGACGTACGGGTTCCACACCACGAACAGGCCGCACACCAGCTGGGCGGCACGGTGGGCGCCCGCCATGTCGCGGGCCATCTTCACTGCGCCGAGAATCCCGCAGGCTGCCGCGATCAGGACGAAAGCCGCCGCCAACGTGGTCGCGGGGATGGTGGGGGAGAAGACCGCGAGGATCGCGTCCTGCGGCAGTGCCCGCGGCGAATAATCCCCCTTGCCGAGCACCAGGTCATTGGCGCTGAGGTGGAAGGGCACCATCATGTCGCGGAGCATGAAAGCCCGGTCCCGCGACGGGATGAGACCCCACCAAAAGGGCCACAGCGTGCTGGCCGTGACCGCGAGGATAAACAGCCCCAAACCCCACGCCGGAACGCGCGGGATGGACTGGCCAGATTCACCTATGGCCAGTTCCCGCGTCGGCGTGGAATCGAAGGAAAAGCTCACAATACAAGTTTAAGCCCGCCCCGTCGCTGCGAAAGCAGAAACGGAAAGCGGGCTTAAAACGTCAGGCGCCTAGATTTCGGCCTAGCTCTTACGCGGTGCGCGCTGCAGCCACAGGCCGACAAAGAGCAGGAATAGACCCAGCAGGCCAGCGATGATCGGAACCGTGGTTCCCATCGTCTTGATGGTGCTCAGGCCCTCCTTAGCGGTCACCATCTGGGCTTCCTTGGACTTCTCGTCCCACTGCGCCGGCAGGTACATCGCGGTGCGCTTCGGGTTGGCCAGCTCGCGCTCCCGGTTCTCCGGCTTCGCGATCTCCTTGGCCTCCTCATCGTCCTGAGCGTAGAACATCCAGATCTCTTCGCCACCGTTGACGATCACGCCGGTCTCCGGCTCGATGCTGATCTTGCGGTTAACGGTGTAGTAGCGCTGCATCTCGACGTCCGGGCCAGCCTCGGACTTCTCGTCCTTGTCCTTGTCCTCACCCTTCTTCGGGTTGCGGATCTCGTCGTCCTTCAGTCCCCAGACCTTCGCCGGGAAGGTCAGCTTCAGGGAAGTGAGCACGCCCTCCTCCGCAGCGGTCAGGGAGCCATCGGACTCGAGGTACTTCTTCTGTGCGTCGTACAGCGGGGTCGGGTCGACCGTCTGCTCGAAGGTGTAGATCTTTTCGCCACCCTGCTCGCCTTCATCGACGAAGTCGATTGGGTTGGTGGTGAGGGTCTGGGCGTCGAAGTACGGGTAGGACTTCCGGTCAGCACCCATCGGGAACTGGTACTGCAGGCCCTTACGCACGAACTCTGGCGGGGTGTAGCCCTCCGCGTCCTTGCCCTTCGGCGGAGCCAGGTTCAGGGAAGAGATCGGGTCGGTCACCGGCATCTGGGTCTTGCGGTCCAGGGTGACGCGGTCGATGGTGGCGGAGAGCAGGTTATCCGGCTCGCTCTTATCCGTCCGGAAGACGGTCTGGCCAGCCTCCAGGGTGACTCGCTTCTTATCGCTCGGCTCCTGGGCGGTGGTGAACTTCTGGGTCTGGATTTCGACGTCGTTCCAGATGAAGCACGAGACTTCCTTGTTGTCCCCCTTGCACTCTGGGCGGTTCTTGTTATCCCCCACCGGCTTGTCCTTCGCCAGCGCTCCCGAGTCGAGCAGGCGAGCCTCGACCGGCTCGGTGCTCGTCGTCGACACGACGTCCAGTGGCAGAACCTTGCCCTTAGGGACGACGTAAGTCGGAAGGGCGATCGCGAAGACCAGCAGCGCTGCTCCCAAAACGATCGAGATTAGGGAGATGGTTTTTCTCATATGGCAATTCCGTTCAGTGTCCTTGAGGCCTCTCTGCCCAGAGATCCCTCTTACAACAACGTGTTCGCCATACTTTAACCAAAAATGAAAGTATGTAAGGGGAAAGAAACAAAAAATTCTCTGGTTTTATCGCTATCGGCCGACTTCAGCCCTAAAGCGCTCGTCGGCTGCCTAAAATGAACGGCCAGGAACCCGCCCGCCACGGTGACTTTGATCCACTGGCGCGCCCATGACTGCACCGAGGAGGGTGAGTATGCGCTCTGCGTCCGCGTCGTCGTCCAGCGTAACCTCCGGGGCTGCCACGACGTCGCCGCCGGGAACCGCGGCACCGTCGGGAACCGCCTCAACTCCGACGACGGCCCACCCCAAGACCCCCTTCCTGCCCTCCCTGGAGGGGCTCCGCGCGATCGCGTGCTCGGGGATCATCATCACCCACGTGGCTTTCCAGACCGGCACGGACACCGGCTCGCTAATCAACCAGATCATGGCGCGCACGGACTTCTTCGTCCCCGTGTTCTTCGCCCTCTCCGGCTTCCTGTTGTGGCGCCGCCAACACGTGCAATTCCGCAACCGGCGGGGCGTGGCCAGCTACTACGTCAAGCGCCTGGGGCGCATCATGCCAGCGGCCTGGGTGATGATGCTCTTCGTCTTCCTCTTCCTACCGGTCGCCGATAACCCCTCAGCCAAGCAGATCGTGGAGAACCTGCTCATGGCGCAGGTCTACTTCGCCGATGGCCTGGTCGGTGGCATGACGCACCTGTGGTCACTGTCCGTGGAGCTGACCTTCTATCTGGTGCTCCCGCTGATCGCCCTGCTGATTGGGAAGCAGCCCCGCTGGCGCCGGGTGCTCGTCATCGCCGCGCTCGGGCTGGTCAGCTACTACTGGGCCTTCCTGCCGCCCTTCACCGGGGAGCTGGAGCCGGGTCGGGTGAACCCGCACACGATGCCCCCGGCGTTCGCGGCCTGGTTCGCGATCGGTTTTCTCTCTGCGGAAGCGGAAGCCTGGGTGCTGGGAAACCCGGAGCGCAGCCGCCGGTTGGTGGGGGCGCTATACCGGCTGCGACCACTGTTCTGGCTGATCGCACTGGCGGCGCTGGTGGTCGCGGCCTTGGACGGCCCGCAGGGGCTGGTGCAGGCCACCCCGGCCGAGTTCGCGCGCCGCACGATCTACGGCACGGTCTTCGCGGCGGCTCTGATTACCCCCTACACCCTGGCGCCGCGCTCGGCATTGCTGGAGTCCGCACCCATGCAGGCGCTGGGGCGCTGGTCCTATGCGATCTTCCTCTGGCACATCGCGATCCTCTCGGTGGTCTTCCCGCTGCTGGGGATCCCGATGTTTAGCGGCAATCACGTCCACACGGTCATCGTGATGATCGCGACCTTCGTCCTGACCGTGCCGGTCGCCGCGCTGAGCTACGCCTTGGTGGAGGAACCCGCCCGGGTGGGGATCAACAAGATGTGGGCGAAGTACACGGCGAGCACAACCGCCAGCAGCGCCAGCTGAACCACCCAAAAGTCCCCGGCGTAGTGGCGGCTGGTCCACGGGCCCTGCGCCGCGAGCACGGCTGCCAGGAATGCGCCCAAGCCGGCGACGATGCGCAGCACGCCCCCGGTCGGCAGGGATCGAAGGATTGGGCGCTGCTCGGCCCTGCGTTGGAGGCCAGGCCGGGCGAAGGCCAGCTGCAGCAAGGCCAATACCACCGCGAGCACCAGGCCCGGGACGCCGGCCAGTAGGAATGCCAGGGCAGCGGTGGCGAGCAGCGCTGCCCCGCGCTGGACCCGGTTGAGCGGGGTGGCGCTGTGACCTGTGGCGCCAGCCTCGGTCTGAACCGCGTGGGCGGGCTCATCGGATACCTCGACCGCCGTGGTGGCCTCCCCCGAGTGCGCCGCAGAACCAAGCGCTGCTGGGACGCCCGCCCGGGTTTCCAGCCGGCGGCCGCGCCGCTCCGCCAACACCCAGGCCAGCACGACCGCGAGAGCCAGCACCAGGCCCGCAGCCAACCACGCCTGGTACAGGCCGGTGGCCGCGAAGCTGAGCGCGATCGTGCCGCTCACACCTGCGGGAACCACCCAGCCCTGCTGCCAGCCGCTGATAACCATCGGGTGCAGGCGAATCTCGCGGGAGCCCTCGGGATCCTCCACGTGCAGGGTGGCCACCCGGCCCGGGTTGGCGTTGGAAGGTAGGAACACCACCCGCTGCTCCGAGGAATGCCCCAGGTGGAAGCGGTCGTTACCGCCCGAGCCCCCGCCCTGGGAGACCACCGGCAGAGCATCGGCCGCGGGCGCCTCGGAAACCGCCTCCGCGTACAGCGGTTCAGCCACGGAGAGAGCAGCCCAGCGTGCCGTCGTGGCCAGGCGGTGACGTCCTTCCGAAAGGGAGAGCTTCTCCCCGCAGCGGTAATCCTCCCCGTCGACGGTGACCACCGCAGACTCCGCGCGCGACGCCGAATCCTCGCAGCCGGCGGTGTAGAGCACCAGCTCCTGGCCCGCGAGGTGCTCCGGCACCGTGAACTCCCGCAGCATGGAGTGCTCGGGGATCTCCTGGCCGAAGACGAAGCGGTTGAGGTAACGGGCTGAGGAACCTTCCAGCGCCGGGACGGTCGGCACACGCCGGGGAGTCACATCCTTGGCAGCCCCTCTGCCGTCCGTGGCGAAGACCTCGACCTCCGAGAATCCCACGTCCGAAAAGCTGCCCAGCAGCTGGAGGCGCACCCGATCGCCGCTGCCGCCCGGGATCGCGATGCGCGTGGCCTCGCCGGCCTTGACCGTCACCGTTGTACTGCCCAGCGGGCTATCCCCGGCATCGCTGCGGAAGCTCTCCGCATGGATGCGCGCGTCCGAGCCCTGGGTGAGCAGGGAGACGCTGAGGCCCCGGTGTGGCTCGTCCAGCTCCAGTTCCAGGTACTGGCCGATCGCGCGACCCGGGCTGGGGTACCAGGCAGTATCCGGGTCGCCGTCCACCGCGGCGGTGAGCGAACGGCGGGTATCGGCCCCGCCGAAGCCCGTGGGGTCGGCCGCGGTGCTGCTCGCCCGGACCGTGCCCCCGGTGGCGCGCACCTCAGTCAGCGGATGTTCGTCGTGGTTTGCCGCATCCGCGCCCTCCGCCACGCTGCTCAGCGGGTAGTCCCGCACCGGGTTGAGCACCCGGGTCGAATCCTTAGGGGATCGGATCTCGGAATCCGCGTTGGTCACGTTGCCGTAGTTGTGATCGCGCCGGGCGGGCGTGTCGGTGAGGGTCTGTGGGCCGCGGTCGGCGAAGGCATCCGCGCCCGTGCCGCTGCCAGCGAGCTGCTGGTGGAGCGCCCGCACGCGCGGAGCATCGGTGCGGCCCAGGGCGCGGTCGGCAGCATCCAGCCGGGGGAGAGCCTCGGGGCCTGCATAGACGATCTCCACCTGCTCGGCGTCGATCTCCCGCAGCCCACCGGCCGGTTGGGGTGCACCCCCGCCAGCCTGCTCGGGAGTAACGGCGAAGACGCGCACCTCGGGGGCCTTCTCGTCCCCGAAGGCCGCGACCTCGCGGAAGCCACCCGAGCGCCGCAGCGTGCGCAGCACCGAATGAGCCCCCGGGGTATCCGCGGCCACCGTCAGATCCGTGCGCACCAGCACGTGACCCACGCCCTGGGAACGCAGGGTCGCGGCCAGGGCGGGCAGCGGTTGCCCGGAGTGAACCTCGCGCTGAATGCCGTCCAGCCCGCGGATGGCATCCGGCTGCACGAGTGGCACGGAGTCGCGCACCACCCACGGCACATCCAGCAGCGGCTGGGCGGGCTCGTCGCGAGTATTACCCCAGGTTTGACGGCCGAAACGCGCCTGCGGCAGCAGCATCACGCGACCGTCTTCCAGCTGGTTGCTGTGCTCATTCAGCCAGTCCGCGGCCTCCCGCCAGTACTGCGGCACCTCGCGGAAACCATCGGCCGGGGCGACCCGGCCGGACCAGCCGGGGGCGGTGGCCAGCACGGTCAGAAGCACGGCGGCGAACACCTTCACCACGTGCGGGTTCTTCTCCGGGTGGCGCCACTGCTGCATGCCTGCCCGGTCCCGGCCAGGGACCCGCACGTGTGCCAGTGCGTGGGCCACGCCCACCATCAGTGGCAGCCGCACCAGGACGTCGAACTTGTGCAGGTTGCGCAGTGCGGCACCAGCGCCGTCGAGGAAGGAACGCGCCCCGCCGGAGAGCAGGGAGAAGGGATCGACCGCGACTCCGAGCGCAGCCAGCCCCACGCCCAGCATGCTCAGCCATACCCCGGCGGCGGGAAGATCGCGCCGGGCAAGCCCCCACAGGCCGAGCAGTGCCACCGCAAGGGTGGTCAGGATGAAGACCGGCTCGCTGACCAGGGCAGCACCAGCTACGCGCTCGGAGGAGAGGAAAGGGACCCAGCTGGTCGTGCCCCGCAGGTTCTCCAGCAGGTTCAGCCAGCGGGTGGTCAGCGAACTGGACTCGATGTAGTCCGTGAAGGGTGGGGAGTAGCGGCCCAGGATCAGCAGCGGGCCGACCCACCAGAAGCAGACCGCCAGCCCAGCGGGCACCCACCAGCGGCTGAAGTAGGCCACCTGCCCCCGGGAATCGCGGCGCAGCCAGGCGGCGAGCCAGAAGATCACCGCCGGCAGGATAGCCACGGCGGTGGCCACGGCGTTGACCGCGCCCATGCACAGGGCCGCCATCGCGCTGCGCAGCGCGGCCCGGCGCAACAGAACCTTCTCCTCGGCGCTCAGGGCACGGTCAGCGGAGTCCGAGGTGGCATCACCGCCGGCACCAGCCCGCGGCCGCAGCACGTCGACGAGCGGCAGCAGCACCCACGGCGCCAGCGCGCACACCCAGGCCTCGGAAGAGATCGCCCCCAAGGTGGTGAGCACCCGCGGCGAGAGGGCGAAGAGCACACCTGCAAGCATGCGGGAGAAGTTGTTCCCGACCGGCAGCTTCTCCAGCAGCCGGACCATCCCCGCGAAGGCCAGGAACAGCAGTAGCGCCCACCACAGGCGCTGGGTGACCCAGGCGGGCAGCCAGGAAAAGAGCGCAAAAAACAGGCCGTGCGGGAAGAGGTACCCGTAGGCCTGGTTCTGTAGCTGCCCCAGCGGGAAAACCTCAGTCCACGGCTGGAGCGCTTGCGAAAGAAAGCCCCAGGGGTTCTGAATCAGGTCGAGCTTCGTATCAGCGACCGATAGCCCAGGGGCTTGGAGAAAGGCGAAGGCCAGCCACCCGATGGCGCACAACAGCCACGCGCGGCTGCGCATGCTCGAGTGGACGGGGGCCTTCACCTAGCGGATAGCGTGCAGCGTTGAGCTAGCTCTCGACGCGGCCGCCGTACTGCACGGCACCCAGGAACGCGCTGTCCTGATCGACGGCGACAGCCTCTGCGGAAGGCAGGCTCGTGTTATCGGCGGCAGCGCCGGCGCCAAAAGCGACGAGGCCACCGAGGATGGCGCCCGAAACGATAGCGGCGATGGCCGGGCCGGCGGTGCGGCGTGGTGCGGAGTCGTTCTCGAATGGCATGGGAATCCTTAAATTGCTTCGTCGTGGTGCCCCACCTTCCCAACCGGAGAGGAGTGGCGCTGGGTGTTGTGGACTTATGTAGTGGTGAACCCCAAGTCCTTAATCGTCCTCGGCTGCCGGGACGATAAGCACTGGCCGACCAGCATTCTTCACGATGCTGTCGGAGACGCTGGACTGCAGGATGGACTTCCACCCGCTGAGCGTCCGGGAACCAGTGACGATGATGTCTACATCGAGCTCTTCTGCAGCGTCGACGATGGCGCTCCAGATGGCTGTTTCAGATTCTACCAAAAAGGGTTCGGTGGCAAAGCCGTTTTTGCGAGCAAACTCCACACCCTCGCGGCAGATGGCCACAGCCTCGGTATATGCGGGGTCCTCGTTCTCGTTTTCCTCCGGCGAATCCACAGACCAATCGTGCTGCATCATCCCGCTCATCCCCGCGGCGCGGGCGGCCTGGCGGTGGATGGGCTCCCACACGGTGAGGATGTAGGCATTGTTAGCGGACAAGAAGCGCCCGGCGTATTCGATGGCCGCCTTGGCCTGCTCGCCGCCGTCGTAGGCAATGAGGACGGTATCGCCCTTCAGGCTGCCGGTGCTGCCTTCCTGCGCCTCTGGCTGTGGGGCGGGGGCGGATGCATCCTGGGCGGTCTGGGCGGGATCAGTCACGGTGTGCCTTCCTCGTTTCGGGGTTGCCGGCTTCATGCGAGCACTTGTTGCTCTCCTCCCCAGGTTAGTACGTTGGAATGATGACTTCCCGTCTTTCCTTTCTTCCCCGTTCCCGCAGTAGGACGGCGCGTCCCGCCGCCGCTGCTGTCCTGGTCGCTGGCCTAAGCCTGGCTGCCGGCTGCTCTTCCGGGGAGGAGGACGCCGCTCCCACTCCCGCCTCGTCTTCCTCCATGACGACGACGCCCCCGGCCAGCGCCCCAGAGACCACGCGGCCGGCACCACAGGTGCCGGCCGAGGAACTCGCACCGAAACTCCTCGCGGTCGGGGTGACGGACTTCGAGAGCGCGCGGGCGGCCGTGGACGCCGGGGTGCGGCACCTCTTCTTCGGCACCGGCTCGGACTTCAGCATGCTCAACGGGCAGGGTGACCCCGAGTGGAGCATCGCCGCGTTGCAGCGCCGAGCGGGGGAGCCGCTGCGGGTATCCGTCGACGAGGAGGGCGGGATGGTCCAGCGGCTCTCCGAGCTGATCGGCGCCCTGCCCGCGCCACGGGACATGGCCCGCACCATGACCCCTGAGCAGGTGCGGGGCATGATGGCGGAGCACGGCCGGAAGATGGCCGAGCTGGGATTCACCGTGGACTTCGCCCCCTCCATCGACCTGGCTGGCGGCGAGAATATCGAGGACAACGCGATCGGCTCGCGTTCCTTTGGCTCCGACCCGCAGGTCGTGACCCGCTATGCCCGCGCCTACGTGGAAGGCCTCCTGGATGCCGGCATCACCCCGGTGCTCAAGCACTTCCCTGGTCATGGCCATGCCAGCGGAGATTCCCACACCGGTGAGGTCTTCGTCCCACCGGTGGAGCAGCTCAAGCAGGCTGACCTGAAGCCCTTCGCCGAGCTGCTGGAGATCCCGGGGGTCGAGGTGATGATGGGGCACGTCCAGGCGCCGGGCCTGAACCCCGACGAGCCGGCCTCCGTCAGCCCAGCCACCTATGGGCTGCTCCGCAAGGGCTGGGAGGGCTTCGGTGGCTACCAGGGCGTCGTCTACACCGACGACCTCACCGGGATGCGCGCGATCACCGACCGCTACCCAGGCACAGAGGCTGTCGTCGCGGCACTATCCGCGGGAGCGGACCAGGGGCTGACAGCGGCCGGTGCCTTCGAGCTTCCCGAGCTCATTAGCTCGGTCACCGAGGCCATCCGCAACGGGGAAATCGCGCCCGAACAAGCCCAGCGCAGCTCCGAACGGCTCGCCTCTCCCGCGAAAGAAACGGAAAACTAAGCCCGTCGGTAGCCTGAACTCCCAGCGGTACTGCAGAAGCTAAAGACCTGAGAAAGTTCCTAGAAACGCTGGTCGGCCTATAGACTGTGCCTTATTGCTGGGTGCGGGCATCTTCACACGCTAGATGGAGCCGCGCCCTGCCTTTTCAGGAACCGAACTAGGAAGGTGCGCCGTCATGGCGGCAGCTGCGAAAAAGAAGACTGTAAAGCCGCGCCACAAGCGCCGCCGCTGGCCCCTGTTTGCCTGGGGACTCCTTGTTCTCCTCGGCCTCGGCGGGGTCCTCTACGGAGTGGACTACGCCATGAGTGAGGGCAAGGTGCCCCGTGGCGTGACCGTGGGCGGGGTGGACATCGGCGGGCTGCCGAAGGACCAGGCGGAACAGCGCCTCGTCAATAACCTCGGCGACGTCGTGCGCCAGCCGGTCACCGTCAACGCGGGCAACATGTCCAGCATCGTCGACCCGCGCGACTCCGGCCTGCAGGTCGACTGGTCCAAGACCGTGGATCAGGCGGGGCAGCAGCCGCTGAACCCGATCACCCGCATCCGCAGCTTCTTCCAGACCCGCGAGGTTGGCATCGTCTCCCAGTTCCACGAGGGACCACTCGCGACGACGCTGCGCCGCGTGACCGATGAGCTCACCCGCGAGCCAGAGAACGCGCACGTCTCCATCACGGAGAAGGGCAAGCCGAAGGTCGTCGCCGATAAGCCGGGGCAGACCGTCAACCGAGACCTGGTCGACGCGCGGGTCCGGGAACACTGGCTGAACACGGACCGCACCGTGCACGTCGACGCGGACGTCGTGGAGTCCAACATCCCGAAGTCCGCGGCGGAAGAGATGGTGGAGAAGGTCATCAAGCCGGCCACCAGCAGCGACGTCGTCTTCAAGGGACGGGACCACGTGGACGGTACCCTGCGGGCGGAGGACATGGTGCACGTCATCAGCTTCAACGAGAAACCAGGCAAGGAACCGGGCGAGGGCACCTTCGAGCCGGTGTACTCCACCGAGGCGGCGAAGAAGATCCTGCAGCCGCAGCTCGCGGAGACCGAGGTGGAATTCCGCAACGCGGGCTTCAACTTCAAGGGCCACGACATTGAGGTCATCCCTCACCAGGACGGGGTGAAGATCGAGTGGGACAAGACCCTGGGCGACCTGAGCAAGAAGGTGCTGGACAAGAAGCACCGCGAGCACAAGGTCTTCTACGAGGACAAAAAGGCCGAGTACACGACCGAGGAAGCCGAGAAGGCACACTTCGACGACGTGGTTGGCACCTTCACCACCCACGGCTTCAGCGCCTCCTCCGGCGTGAATATCCGCCGCGTCGCGGAGATGGTCGACGGGGCTATCGTCCTGCCGGGTGAGACCTTCAGCCTGAACGGCCACACCGGCCCACGCGGCAAGGAGCAGGGCTTCGTGGAGTCCGGCATCATCATTGACGGCCAGGCCGGCGAGGCCGTGGGTGGCGGCATTTCCCAGTTCGCCACCACGCTGTACAACGCCTCCTACTTCGCGGGCATGGAGGATGTGGCCCACACGCCGCACTCCTACTACATCTCCCGCTACCCGGCGGGCCGCGAGGCTACGGTCTTCGAGGGCGCGATTGACCTGCAGTTCAAGAACCCGTTCGACACCCCGGTACTGATCGAGGCATCGGCGGGCTCGGATAGCGTGACCGTGCGGATGCGCGGCGTGAAGCAGGTTGAGGTGGATTCCATCGCGGGCTCCCGCACCAACCCCACGAAGCCGGAGGTCCGCAAGGGCAAGGGCGATAAGTGCATCCCGTCGGGTGGCGCGCCAGGCTTCACGGTCACGGACACCCGCGTGATTAAGGACCTGCGCGGCAAGGAGATCAAGCGCGAGACGCAGACCACGGTCTACGATCCGCAGCCGATCGTGCGCTGCAGCTAGCAGCGGAAAAGTGATGGGCGCCCCGGGGTGGGGGCGCCCATTTTTTATTGCACGGTTAGGTTCGCCGTTGTGCGAGGGGCAGGCCTTAGGAGTAATTGGCCTCGTGGGGCGGATGACCACTGGCGATGGATACGCGGTTGAAGGCGTTGATCGTGATGATCGCCCACTCCAGGGCAGTGAATTGCTCCTCACTCAGGGTCCGTAGTGCCCGGTTCTGGATGTCCACCAGCCCCGGGCCGCTGATCGTTCCGGTGGTCCTGTGGCCGATGGTCAACGCCTCGGCGAGCTCGAGGGCGATGCGTTCTTCCTCGGTGTAGATTTCGGCGTCCTGCCAGCTGGGCAGGAGGTCGAGTTTGAGCTCGGATACGCCCGCGCGCCGGGCGGCGGGGACGTGCACGCTCAGGCAGGCGGGGCAACCGTTGAGCTGGGAGACGCGCACGTTGACCAGCTCGGTGAGTGCGCGGCTGAGGCCCGCTGCGCGTTCTGCACGTCGGACGTGGCGGGTCACGCCCGCGAGTGCCTTATAAGTCTCGGGGTGGG
>NZ_JASLIP010000023.1 GCF_030152825.1 Corynebacterium sp. | reverse complement strand
TCCTTCGTGATCGCGCAGGGGACCGCCACGGTGTTGAACTTCCTGATCCAGCGCTTCGTAATCTTCCGCAACTAGCGGGGGTGCGAGCTGGCTCGTTCCCGTCTCCGTGGTGGACTCTTTGTTAGGACGCCGACCTGCGCGACCAAACCCAGCCATTACTTTTCTGGCAGGGGCTTGAGTAGTTCAATCCGCTGTCGCCCCGGGGCTACAACCCCGGCCTTGATCAGCGTGGACATCTCCCTCGAGGTGGACTCCAGTGTGGTGCCCGCAATCCCCGCGATGTCTTCCCGTCGGATAGGAGCCTCGAGGATCCGGCCGCCGTCGCTTAGGCTCCGCCCGAACTTCCCGTCCAGGTAGTCCAGCGTCTCCAGCACCCGGCTGCGCACCCGAGCCGTGGCATTGTGCACTTTACGGGTCTGCGCCTCCTGCAGCGTGCGTTGCTGCAGGTGCAGCATCGCCGCCCCAACCTGCGGATGTGCGCCCACCATGCGTGTCAGCTTCTCTGCCGGCAAGAACAAGCAGCACACAGTCGTGCTCGCCGAGGCTGTGACGGTGGCCTGCATCTCGCCGGGAATCATCGCCCCCAGCACGTCGCCCTCTCCGCACAGATCCACGGTCAGCTCGTGGCCCTGCTCCGTGGCTTGGGTCAGCCGCACCACCCCGGACATCACCATATATAGCCCCCGTAGGGGCTCACCCTGCGTGTACAGTGGCTCGCCTTCGGCCCACGCGTGGGCGACCACCTGAGAATCGAATGCCGTACGCCCAGCGGCGTCCAAACTACTGGTGAGAGGGGAGTGCTGCATCACGCGATCCCGCAACTCGGGTGGGCAGACGTGTGGCTCAGAGCAGTGTGAAGGCATGCTCCCGATCCTAACCCGCAAGCCCGCGTTTGCCCCGGTCGAGCACCAATTCCGCTCAACTTGATCTGCGTCAAGGAAGCCCGGGGCAAGGCCCCATAACTTGAGAGTTGAAGCAAGGAAACAACAGCAACCACCAGGAAGCATCCAGGCAATCAAGCCCCTTGCACAGCCCCACGAACGGGGAAACAAACCACACACGAGGGAAAAGGAGACCCCAATGTCCAACGCAAACCTGAAGAACATCGTCCTCCGCTCCGACGAATTCTCTTGCCCGAGCTGCGTCAACAAGATCGAGACAAAACTCAACGGCATGTCCGGTGTGGACAGCGCCGAGGTGAAGTTCAGTTCCGGCCGAATCATCATCGATTACGACGCCGACGCGTTGAGCGTCAAGGACCTCGTCGGTGCCGTCGCGGACGTTGGTTATAACGCCAAGCCGAGCGCTTACTAAGCGCCGGATAGCCAACAGCCAGCATGACCGTAAAGAGGCAGATGTGAGCAAGAAAAACACCCCTGACACAGCGAAAACCGCTGTGAAAAACTGGGGACCAGTGGTGGCATCGGGCATCGCCATCGCCATCAGCTGGATCACCGGCATCGAGTGGATCATGCTGGTTGCTGCCGTCATCGCGGGCTACCGCATCGCCATTAGCGCGGTGCAGGCCCTGCGCGTGAAGCTGATCAGCATCGACCTGCTCGTCGTGACCGCCGCCGTGGGCGCGGTCTTCATCGACAACTATTGGGAATCAGCCGCCGTCACCTTCCTCTTCGCCCTGGGTAAGGCGCTCGAGACAGCAACCCTAAGAAAGACCCGCAAGGCCCTCAGCGATCTTGTGGATCAAGCACCCATGACCGCCCGCGTGCTCCGCGAGGGCCCCAATGGGCCCAGCGAAGAAATCGTGGAGCTGTGGGAACTTGAGCCCGGGGACGTCGTCATCGTCAAAAACGGCGAGCAAGTGCCGGTCGACGGCGCCATCGTCCACGGCGTCGGCGGGCTGGACGAGGCCATGATCACGGGCGAATCCATCCCCGCAGAGAAGAAGGACGGCGACCAGGTCTTCGCCGGCACCTGGCTGCGCAGCGGCGCGCTGCGCGTCGAGGCTGTGGACATCGGCTCGGATACCACCCTGGCCAAGATCATTCACCGCGTCGAGGACGCCCAGGATGACCGCGCGAAAACCCAGACCTTCCTGGAGAAATTCAGCCGCTGGTACACGCCGGCCGTCATGATCGGCGCGATTCTGGTCGGCCTGATCACCCGCAACACGGAGCTCGCCCTGACCCTGCTGGTCATCGGCTGCCCAGGCGCGCTCGTCATCAGTATCCCGGTGTCCATCGTGGCCGGTATCGGGCGCGCGGCCCGCGACGGCATTCTCATCAAGGGTGGCGAGTACCTGGAGCAGGCCGCGAAGGTGGACGCCGTGGTCGTCGACAAGACGGGCACGCTGACCCTTGGCCGCCCGGCGCTGACCGATGTGCGCACCCTGCCGGGTTCGCGCTGGTCGGAAAAGGAAATCCTCCAGATTGCCGCGGACGTGGAGAGCGCCTCCGAGCACCCCCTGGCCGCCGCCATTGTGGAAGGCGCGGTGGACCGGAGCGTGCGTGAGGCCGGATTCGTCGCTGATATTCAGGACGCCGATCCGGTGGTGGCCCAGGGGATCACAGCAACCGTGCCGGGTGTCGGCCGAGTGTCCGTGGGCACTGCCGAGCTGCTGGATGATGCGGCGAGCGGCGTTAATGCCGCCCTGGCAGCGGTGGCCGAGCTCAACGAGCAGGGCAAGACCGCGATGATCGTTGGCGTGGACGGTGCGCCGGCCGGCGTGGTGGCCGTGGCTGACGAGGTACGGCCAGAAGCGCGGCCTGCGGTGGAGGCACTCCACAAGGCCGGGGTGAAGGTCGTCATGGCAACGGGTGATGCCAAACCGGTGGCGCGCAACGTCGCTGCCGAGCTGGGCATCGATGAGTTCCACGCAGGCATGCTGCCCGAGACGAAGGTGGACGTGGTCCGCGGGCTGCAGTCTGAGGGCCACACCGTGGCGATGTTGGGCGACGGCGTGAATGACATGCCCGCGCTAGCCACCGCCGAGATTGGCGTGGCGATGGGCGCGGCCGGGTCGCCGGCAACCATCGAGACCGCGGATATCGCGCTCATGGCCGATCGGCTCACGAGGCTTCCTCAGTCGCTGATCCTGGCCAAGCGCACCGCACGCACCATGCGGGTGAACATCTTCATCGCGCTGGCAACGGTGCTGGTCCTGCTGCTGGGAGTGTTCCTCGGTGGCGTGACCATGGCGGTGGGCATGCTGGTCCACGAGGCGAGCGTGCTGCTGGTCATTGCGATCGCCATGACGCTGCTGCGACCCGTGCGGACCTAAGGCCCGCTGGGCGGGGGCCGGCCCTTTCTGGGCCGGTCGAGGCTTGGACCAGTTTCCTCTGGGCTTCAGCCCTGCTACTCCGGGCGCTCGAAGCGCTCCTGGCGGCCCAAAGTGTGCAGCTGGAGCCACTCGCGGAAGCCGGCGACGTCCTTCCTCTGGACCAGGAAGAACCACGCGAAGCGCGCGTACTCCTGCGGCAGCAACCGCCGCATGCCCGGCTGCGACATGAGGTAACCGCGGTTACGGTACGTGAAGTAGCGCTTGAACTCGCCGTCCGGGTACTGCGTGTGCATGCGCCCGCCGAGGATCGGCTTGAACTCCTCCGAACCATCTGGGTGCGCATAAGCACAGGTCAGGCTCGTGCCGAAGCGTAGGCCGCTGCGGACGATGCGGCGGTGGTATTCGACCTCGTCGCCGCGGATGAACAGCCGATAATCCGGCACGCCGATGATCTCCATCGCGCGGGCGGAAATCAGCGCACCGTTGAAGAGGCTCGCGATGCCGGGCAGGAAGTCCCCCTCGAGTTCGGAGACGCGGCGGCGCCACGTGAGCCCCTGGCGCAGCGGGAAGGCCAGGCGATCCGGGTTGTTGATGTTCGTGACCAGCGGAGATACCTGCGCGAGCTGCTCGCGTTCGGCGACGTCCAGCAGGGTGGCGAGGACGTTCTCGTCGGCGGGGCGGCCGTCGTCGTCGGCGCACCAGATGGCGTCGGCGCCCAGGGCGAGTGCTGCGAGGAAGCCGAGGGCGAAGCCGCCCCCACCGCCCAGGTTCGTGCGGCTGGGCAGGTACATCGGGCGGGGACGTCGCTGGGGGACGTCGCCGGCGGAACCGGACGCGCCGGAGCTGGACGCGGACGTCGACGTCGTGGCGTCGTCGTTGCTGGCGGTGTCGTCGGCGGGGAGGTCGTTGTCGGCTTCGTCGGAGGCCTTCGTGATGGCGGCCCCGACGGTCTGGATCTCCGCGAAACGGCGGGCGGCGATCTCCGCGGAGGCGCGGCGGGACTGCGGTTCGCCGCCGAGCTTCGCGTGGACCAGGGTTTCGACCGCGGGGTCGGCGCCGTTGTCCACGACGATCACCCAATCGGGACGACGGGTCTGCTTGGCCACCATGTCGAGGCTGCGTTCCAGCAGGTCAACGCGGTTGTGGGTGACGATCACGGTGGCGATGGTGCCGCGCGGGTCGATGGCGTAGCGCCCCGGGTTGGGTTCGGCGTGGCCTGCGGCCCTGGTGTGGGAGCCGGTGGTGGCGCGGCTGACGCCCGGGGTTGGGGTGCCGGTGTGGCTGGTGGTGTTGCCCTGGGAGCCGGTGAGGCGGGCGATGTTGCTGGTGGCAGCGTTTTTGAGTCCTCGGAGCGCGCATTTCATGGGTGCCACTTTACCTGTTCGGTGAGTGGGCTCTGGCGGCGCGCGCCGGGCTGCCTTGGCCGGTGCGTGTGTCGGCTGCCCGTGCGTGTGCCCGTGCTCCT
>NZ_JASLIP010000008.1 GCF_030152825.1 Corynebacterium sp. | reverse complement strand
CCCCGGCCCGCTTCCACACGCCCATCTCCTTGAGCTTCTCGTAGCTCGGCAGCTCCGGAATCTCGCGAGCGGATTCCGCCATCGTGTGCTTGACCCACTGCTCCTGGGTGCGGCCTTCGGTGAACTTCTTTCCCACCCCGAGGCGCTCGGCAAGTTCGGCGCAGACCTCGTAGATCGGCTTGGTGTTGTGGATCGGTTCGATGGCTTTGGAGGCCAGGATCGTGTACTCCATGTTGCCGGCACTGCCCTGCTGGATGACGTCCTCCTGTTCGGCGGTGGACGCGTCCGGCAGGACGTAGTCGGCGTAGCGGGCGGACACGCTCATCTGGATGTCGCTGACGACGATGAGTTCTGCCTTGTCCTCCCTGCGCAGCAGCTCGATCGTGCGATTGAGGTCGCCGTGCTGGTTGGTATTGGCGTTTCCTCCATAGGACCAGATCATCTTGATCGGGACGTCGAGCTTGTCCTTACCTTGCACGGCGTCGCGGGTGGCGGTCATCTCCTCGCCACGTTCGACCGCTTCGGTCCAGCCGAAGACCGGGATCGCGGTCTCGATGGGATTTTCGTGCTGGGTGTTGAAGGGGCTTGCCATGCCGAGGTTCGCGGAGCTTTCGCGCGCGCCGGTGCCGCCGCCCTTGATGCCGATCTGCCCGATGACGGCTGCGAGCAGGAAGATCGCGCAGGCCTGATTCTCGCCGTTGGCGTGGCGCTGCGGCCCCCAGCCCTGGGTGATGGTGCAGGGCTTGGCCTGGGCGATCTCGCGTGCCAGCTGGGTGATACGGTCGGCTGGAACTCCGGTGACCTTCGCTGCCCACTGTGGGGTCTTCTCGATGCCGTCGGAGCCTTTGCCCATGACGTAGGAGCGGTAGGAGGAGTTCTTCGGCGCCGAGTCGGGCAGGGTGTGCTCGTCGAAGCCGACAGTGTACTTGTCGAGGAACTTCTGGTCCTGGAGGTTCTCCGTCAGCATGACGTGGATGAGCCCGGCGACGAACGCGGCGTCGGTGCCGGGCCGCAGGGCCACCCATTCGTCGGCGAGCGCGACGGAGGTTTCGGACTGCCTCGGGTCGATGACGATGGTCTTGACCCCGTGCCCCTGCTTGATCTTCTGGGTCACGAAGGTTTCCCCGCCGCCCGACATGCGGGTTTCCAGCGGATTATTGCCGAACATGACCTGGAGCTTGGAGTTCGCGACGTCGTCGAAAGAGTTCGAACCGACCCACTCCCCGTAGTGGTACGGGTAAGCCGAGGTGATCTAGGCCGTGGAGTAGTCCGAGTAGTGGTTGAGGTAGCCGCCCCACAGGTTCATCAGGCGCGCGAACGGGGTCTCGACAGGCGGCCAGGAACGCGCGATCGTCGCCCCGATGACGCCGGTGCCTGCAGGTAGAAGGCCTCGTTGCCGTAGGTGGACTTGATGTCCTTCATCTTCTCGGCAATCTCGTCGAGGGCCTGGTCCCAAGAGATCTCGATCCACTCGCCGTCGCCCCGCTTGGTGCCAGGCTTGCGCTTCAGTGGGGTCTTCAGTCGGTCCGGGTTGTAGATGCGGTGCCGGATCGACCGGCCGCGGACGCAGGCGCGGATCTGCTGAGTGCCCAGTTCCGCGTCGCCGGTGTTATAGGCCATGACCTGAACGATCTGGCCGTCCCTCACCTTGAGGCGCACCGGGCAGCGCGAGCCGCAGTTCACGGTGCAGGCGGCCCAGACGATCTTTTCATCAGCCTCTTCCTGGCCCATCGCCGGGATGCCGAGGAACTGCTTGCTCAGTGCGTCGCCCGCGCCCGAGGCGACCAGGGCGCCGGCACCGCCGGCCGCGGCCGACCAGCCGAGAAAACGCCGACGAGTGACTTTATTAAGATTAGCCAATTAAACGCCTTCACTAAGCCTATGGGCTCTTATTCGGATTTTAGCAATCCCGAAAATGCAGAGTCGAGGTTTTCCGGCGTAAAGTTGATCACAAAACGCCTGTACTGGTGGGGTTTTTGCCCCATCAGCACAGGCGTCCCGGCGTTACGGCGCCCAGGGGGTAGCTAGTCCTCCTCGGCAGCGAGCTGGCCACAGGCCGCTGCGATCTCCTGCCCCTTCGTGTCACGCACGGTACACGGCACACCCTGCTCGATCACCCGGCGGACAAACTCATCCTGACGCTCCTTCGGGGACGCATCCCACTTCGAGCCCGGGGTCGGGTTCAGCGGAATGAGATTGACGTGCACCTTGCTGCCCAGTGCTTTGTGGAGCTTCTTGCCCAGCATGTCGGCCCGCCACGGCTGATCGTTGATGTCGCGGATGAGCGCATACTCGATGGACACGCGGCGACCGGACTTCTCCGCGTAGTACGCGGCGGCGTCCAAAACCTCTTCGACGGACCAGCGGTTATTGACCGGGACGAGGGTGTCGCGCAGCTCGTCGTCCGGGGTGTGCAGGGACACGGCCAATCGGACGGACATGTCCTCATCGGCGAGCTTGCGGATCGCCGGGGCCAGGCCCACGGTGGACACCGTGACGTTGCGCTGGGAGATCCCGAAGCCGTGCGGCTCCGGCTGGGTGATCTGACGCACGGCCTCGACCACGCGCTTGTAATTAGCCAGCGGCTCGCCCATGCCCATGAACACGATGTTGGACAGTCGCCCCTCGGTGCCGGCAACCTCGCCATCGCGCATCGCACGGGCGGCGTTGCGCACCTGCTCCACGATCTCGCCCACGGAGAGGTTGCGGTCCAGCCCACCCTGGCCGGTCGCGCAGAACGGGCATGCCATGCCACAGCCGGCCTGGGAGGAGATGCACAGGGTGGCGCGGCCTGGGTAGCGCATCAAGACGGATTCCAGCAGCGTGCCATCGTGGAGGCGCCAGAGCGTCTTGCGGGTCTCCCCATCATCGGCATCGAGCTTGCGCAGCGGGGTCATCAGCTCCGGGAAGAGCTTCTCCTTCACTGCCTGTCGGCTGGCTTCCGGAAGATCCGTCATCTCGAGCGGATCGCCCTCGAGGCGTCCGTAATACTGGTTGTAGAGCTGCTTCGCACGGAACTTCGGAAGCCCGAGCTCCACCACCGCTTCCTCAACCTGCTCAGCCGTCAGATCGGCGAAGTGCTTGGGAGGAAGGCCTCGACGCGGCGCGGAAAAATTCAGTTTCACGGGGGTAGCCATAGTGAGCCCTATTATTCCACGTATGCCCTCTACCTCGCGATTCCGGGCCACCCGCCGAGATTCACCGGGCCGAAAGAGTTGCGAGCGCACCCCGATGCTGGCAGCCAGGCGCACAGTTCGTTTGAATAGAAGTATGACGAACCGAGGCACCAACCCCCAGAACCCTGATTTCCAGCCCACCGGCGAGGCCTTCAACCAGCCTCCGGCGGAGACTCAACTGCCCGCCGAGCCCGCTGAAGGAAACAGCTCGGCACCGGCGACCACCCAGGGGGAGGTCGCCCCCGCAGCGCAGGCTGAGCAGCAAGAGCGTGCCCGTCAGAACGTGAAGGGCTCCGTCGCGGCGAGCACCTGGGCAGCGCTAATCATCGGCGCGCTCGTACTGATTCTCCTGCTGGTGTTCATCCTGCAGAATCAGACGGAGGCTCAGCTGGTCTTCTTCGGCTGGGAGTGGAGCTTCCCTATCGGCATCGGCATGCTCATTGCCGCCATCGCGGGAGCGTTGATCATGGCGATGGTCGGCATCGTGCGGATGACGCAGCTGCGCCGACAGGTCAAGCGCGGCTATAAGTAACTTCGGCCTAGCCGATCAGGTTGAGGACCACCCAGGTCACCATCGCCGCAGGCAGCATCCCGTCGAGGCGGTCCATCAGCCCACCGTGTCCAGGCAGCATGCCGGACATGTCCTTGACGCCGAGGTCCCTCTTGAACTGGGACTCCACCAGGTCGCCCAGGGTGGCGCAGACGGACAGCCCCACGCCCAGCCCGATCCCCAGCCACCAGGGGCCACCCAGCAGCAAGGCCACCGCAAGCGAGCCGACCACCGCGGCACTGGTGATGGATCCGGCGAAGCCCTCCCAGGACTTCTTCGGACTCACCGCAGGGGCCATGGGGTGCTTGCCGAAGAGCACGCCGAATGCATAGCCGCCCACATCGTTTGCGACCACGCAGAGCATGAAGGTGATGATGTAGAAGGCCCCAGGGGCTCCGGCGGATTCCAGCCGTGAGAGCATCGCGGCGAACGCGCCGAACATCGGAATCCACGTCAGCACCATTACGCCCACCGCCATATCGCGCACATAGTTATGCGGCGGCGAGTGCCTGCCGTGGTGAAACAGGCGGGTAACCATCAACAGCAGCACACTGCTGGCAAACCCTGCCACCAACCCCGTGGGGCCAAAGGGCCAGGAAAGCAGGATCATCGCGGTGGAGCCCACCACGAGCACCGGGAGGCTCAGCACGTAGCCGGCCTCCAGCAGGCGGCGCCAGACCTCGTAGACCGCCAGGCCCATGCCCACGACGAGCAGGGCGTACCACAGCAGTGGCGAGAGCAGCGAAAGGATGACGATTGCGCCGAGGATCAGCGCCGTCGTGATCGCATGCTTGAGGTTTCGCCCAGGGTTGATCTGCTTGGCGGGCTTGGCCGCCGCCTCACCCGGGGCCGTGCCCTCGGGTTCCGATGCAGGGTTCGACGCGTGAGCTGCCACCGCACCTCGCCTTTCCGGCCACCCAGCGGCAGCCCCAAATGAGTGTGTGCACTTTTGCCCTCTTATCGCGACATGCCCGCTCACGGTGCGAGCGGGCATGTGTTCTACGCCTTGAAGGGCCATCAGGAGGTCAACGACCCCTGCTGAAGAGGTCTCTAGACCTCCATCAGCTCCTCTTCTTTGCGCTCAACAAGGTCGTCGACCTGCTTGACGTAGTTGGAGGTGGTCTTCTCGAGCTCGTTCTCGCTGGCACGGACCTCGTCCTCGCCGGCGTCGCCGTCCTTCTGGATCTTCGCGAGCTGCTCCATGCCGTGGCGGCGGATGTTACGGATCGCGATCTTCGCGTCCTCGCCCTTGGACTTCGCCTGACGCACCATCTCGCGACGGCGCTCCTCGGTGAGCTGCGGGATCGTCACGCGCAGCACCTGGCCGTCGTTGGTCGGGTTAACACCCAGGTCAGAGTTGCGGATCGCGTTCTCAATGACCTGGATCTGGGACTGCTCATAGGGTTTGATGAGCATCATGCGCGCCTCGGGAACGCTGATCGTTGCCATCTGGGTGATCGGCGTCGGGACACCGTAGTACTCGGCGATCACGCTATTGAACATGGCCGGGTTAGCGCGCCCGGTACGGATCGTCGTGAGGTCTTCGCGCGCGAACTCGACGGAGCTCGTCATGCGCTCTTCGCATTCCAGGAGAATTTCGTCCATCATGGCTACCAATTTAGCAGCCCTTGCCCCCGACACTCCTGTTTGGTGCGGCGAGGCGGACTGTTCTTGCCCGCCTCACCCACGTGCAGCCGTCGTGGCGGGTTACTTCACCTCGGAGCTGACGAGCGTGCCGATGCGCTCGCCGGCGCACGCGCGGGCAATATTGCCCTCCTCCAGGAGGTTGAACACCAGGATCGGCATGTCATTGTCCTTGCAGAGGCTGAAGGCCGTCGCGTCGGCGACCTTGAGGTTGCGCTCGAGCACCTCCTGGGGGTTGATCTCGTGGAAGAGCTCAGCCTCCGGGTTGGTGCGCGGGTCATCCGAGTACACCCCGTCAACCGCCTTGGCCATCAGCAGGACCTCGCAGCCGATCTCGAGGGCGCGCTGGGCTGCGGTGGTGTCCGTGGAGAAGTAGGGCATGCCCATGCCGGCACCGAAGATCACCACGCGCCCCTTCTCGAGGTGGCGGTCCGCACGCAGCGGGAGGTAGGGCTCAGCGACCTGGGTCATCTGGATGGCGGTCTGCACGCGGCAGTCCACGCCTTCCTGCTGCAGGAAGTCCTGCAGGGCCAGGCAGTTCATGACGGTGCCCAGCATGCCCATGTAGTCGGAGCGGGAACGGTCGAGGCCGCGCTGCTGCAGCTCCGCGCCGCGGAAGAAGTTTCCACCCCCGATGACCACGGCCACCTGCACGCCACTGTTAGCGACTTCGGCGATCTGGCGTGCGACGTTCTGAACGACATCTGGGTCGATGCCCACGGCTCCCCCACCGAACATCTCACCGCCCAGCTTCAACATAACCCGCTTATAACCGGACCTGCGTGGCGCGTTACTCAACGAATCTCCTTGTCTCGCTTCAGATGTTGAACAGGATTATAGCGCACAATAAAATCCGCCCACCCGTGTGAAACGGGTGGGCGGCTCAAACTATCGCCATGCCCTGGCGCGGTGCCGATCTAAGCGACTAAGCCACGCCGTGAGGGCACGGGATCAATGACTGGTTTAGCCCTGGCCGATCTCGTAGCGCACGAAGCCGGTCAGCTTCACGCCTGCCTCGTCCATGACCTGCTTGACGGTCTTCTTGGACTCGGTGACGGACGGCTGCTCCAGCAGGACGACGTCCTTGAAGTAGCCCTTCAGGCGACCCTCGATGATGTTCGGCAGAGCCTTCTCCGGCTTGCCCTCCTCGCGAGCTGTAGCCTCGGCGATCTCGCGCTCCTTGGCGACGGTCTCGGCCGGGACGTCATCGGTGGACAGGAAGCTGGCCTTCAGAGCGGCAACCTGCATGGCGGCCGCGCGTGCAGCCTCCTCGTTCTCGCCCTCGTAAGCGACGAGCACGCCGACTGCCGGCGGCAGATCAGCGGAGCGCTGGTGCAGGTAGACAGCAACCTTGTCGCCCTCCAGGGTGACAGCGCGCTTCAGCTCAAGCTTCTCGCCGATCTTGGCGGAGAGCTCCTGCAGGGCGTCGACGGCCTTCGCGCCGTCGACCTCGACTGCCTCGAGCTCCTCGCGGGAGTTAGCGTTCGCAGCGTCGGCTGCCTGAGCAACCTTGTTCGCGAAGTCGATGAACTCCTGGTTCTTGGCCACGAAGTCGGTCTCAGCGTTGACCTCGATCATGGTGTTACCGGAGACTGCGATCAGGCCCTCGGATGCGGAGCGCTCAGCGCGCTTGCCGACGTCCTTGGCGCCCTGGATACGCAGGATCTCGATGGCCTTATCGAAGTCGCCCTCAGCCTCGACGAGAGCCTTCTTGCAGTCCATCATGCCGGAGCCGGTCATCTCGCGGAGCTTCTTGACATCAGCAGCGGTGTAGTTCGCCATCAGTGGCGACCCTCCTTCGTATGGAAGTGGTGAAAGAATGAATGTGCTGTCAGCCAATAATTCTAGAGGCAAATCCCCGCCACGTGTGGCGGCGGACAGCACACTCACTGGGCAGGCCGAGATACGGCCTTTCCGTGTTAGGCATCGAGCGGGGCTCGCGCCCCGCTCAACACTCTTTAGGCCTCGGTGGACTCGGCCTTCTCCTCGGCTGCAGCCTCAGCGTCCGCCTCGGACTTGCCGGTGTCGCCGGCGGCGTCCTTCGCAGCAGCTGCCTGACGCTCCGCGCGAGCCTTGCGCCCCTCCTCAACAGCGGAGGAGATGATGGAGGTCAGCAGGTTTGCGGAACGGATCGCGTCGTCGTTGCCCGGGACCGGGTACTGGACCTCGTCCGGGTCGCAGTTGGTGTCCAGGATGGCGACAACCGGGATGCCCAGCTTCTTCGCCTCGGAGACAGCGATGTGCTCCTTGTTGGTGTCAACGACCCACATTGCCGACGGGACCTTGGTCATGTCGGCGATGCCGCCCAGGACACGCTCCAGCTTCTCGCGCTCGCGGTTCAGAAGGAGGATCTCCTTCTTGGTGCGGCCCTGGTAGCCATCCTCGGCCGCGTCCATAGCCTGCAGTTCCTTCATGCGGGCAAGGCGCTTGGAGACGGTCTGGAAGTTGGTGAGCATGCCACCGAGCCAGCGGTGGTTGACGTACGGCATGCCAACGCGCTCAGCCTCGTTGGCAACGGCCTCCTGAGCCTGCTTCTTGGTGCCGACGAACAGGATGTTGCCGCCGTGGGCGACGGTCTCCTTGACAAACTCGTAGGCCTCGTCGATGTAGGTCAGGGTCTGCTGCAGGTCGATGATGTAGATGCCGTTGCGGTCGGTGAAGATGAAACGACGCATCTTCGGGTTCCAACGGCGGGTCTGGTGACCAAAGTGGACGCCTGCATCCAGCAGTTCGCGCATAGTAACAACAGCCATGGTGTTACAGGGGCAGCTTTGAAGCGTTTTCTTCGCCTCGTAGCGTTGCCGCCCCTTCCTCGCTTTCGAAAGTTTGGGGTTTTACGGTTTTCTTCTTCGGCGCACTCGACGAACTTCCATTCGGCTTATGCGACCGGCCGGCAGACTCCCCGGGCTGCGCCACCTGTATTGACCCGCAATCAGCGGGACCGTAGGTGGATCCTGTTGGGGACACGAGGCATCTACGTGTAGTCAGTCTGCTCGCTATCTCGCCACCGGTTGCCCGGGGTGTTGTGTTCTTGACGTCGCTGCAATCACCACTAGCGGGAGGCCTCGTGTTCTCCGCTGGCACGGTTCGCGCGGCGCATCACCCCCGGGTATTGCGGGAAACGTGAGCACACTGCACCGGAATATCTTAGCTGCTCTGCCTCGCCAATCCAAGTGGCTGCCTACCCGGTGTGTGTCCGTGGATCCTCCCTGTGCACAGCCAGTTCTTCGCCCTTCTTTTCAGGACGTCAGCTGCGGCAGGTTGGAGGCATGTCACGCTTTCCTTCTTCCGCCCATTTCCGGCGCCGCCTGTTCGCAGTGGCCAGTGTTTTTAGCCTGACGTCAGGCATTGCGGTAGCCCCGGTGCCGCCGATGGCCTTCGCCGTGGAGGAAGAGAAACAAGAAAGCGGGGGCGGGTTGAGGGGCGCTGAGCGGCTGAGCCGTTCCCACCGCTTGCCGCTCGTCACGGACTCCCCGACCTCCCCCGCTGCGGCTGAGGCCCTGGTGACCCGGCCCCTCGACATTCCGGAGCAGGACTGGCTGCCGGGCCACCGCGTCGTGGACCTGCGGGCGGCACCCGATGCGGACGTCCTGGCGAGTTTGGGAGGGCGGGTCAGCTTCGTCGGTACCGTCGCGGGAACGCCGGTGGTGACGATCAGGCACCGGGATGGGGTGCACACCACCTACGAGCCGGTGCACGCGGAGGTCTCCAAGGGTGAGTCGGTATCCAGGGGCCAGCGGATCGGTCGGCTAGCGAATGCAGCGCTGTTGGGCGATACTGCCCGGAAGCCGGATGGGTTGTCCTGGGGCGCGTGGGTCAAGGGCACAGATGGGCGGAAGCGCTATCTCGATCCGTTTGGGCTCTTGGGCTCGGTGCGGGTGCGCCTGTTGCGCTAGGCCCTCGTGGTGCGCGCAGTTAATCTCCCGACCGTGGGTGAGCTTGGCGGTAGGCGGCCTTGAGCCGCTCGGCGCCGACGTGGGTGTAGATCTGGGTGGTGTTCATCGACGCGTGCCCCAGGAGTTCCTGGACCACCCTTAGGTCTGCCCCTCCTTCGAGCACGGCGGTTGCCGCGGAGTGGCGGAATCCGTGCGGGGACATGTGCCCGACTGCGAGCTCGGGGTGGCGGCGGATGGCCTGGTCAATGACCCGGCGGATTTCGCGCTGGTTGAGCCTGCCCCCTCGCACCCCAACGAGCAGGGCCGGGTTGCCGGGCTGGGCGAGCTCACCGCGGTGGGTGAGCCAGTGTGTGAGAGCCTCGTCGATGACGCCGCCGTAGGGAACCACGCGGGTCTTGTTTCCCTTACCGGTGACCCGAAGGAGCCGGTTAGCCCGGTCGAAATCCTCGACGTCAATGGCCTCGGCCTCGCCCACACGGATGCCGGTGCCGAAGAGCAGCTCGGCGATGAACCAGTCCCGCACCCGGCGCGCCGTGGCGTGCCGTTGTTGCTTCTCACCTGCCGGGCCAGTGGCTGTAGAAGCGTCGTCGCCCTGTTGGGAGGCCGGAGGAGCGAGGGCCTCGCGTTTGAGCCCATCGAGCAGGGTACGGGCCTGGTCGCTTCGCAGCACGCGGGGCAGCGTCTTCTCTCCCTTGGGTAGCCGGAGCGCAGAGACCGGGTTCGCGGGGAGCACCTCGCGCTGGGCGAGAAACTTCCCGAAGCCTTTCATGCAGGAGGCCAGGCGGGAGAGCCGGGACCGGCTGGCGCCATCGTCGGCCGCGTACCCCAGCACGTCGCGTGCGTGGTCGAGGGTGAAGAATTCGATATCCCGCAGCCCCTCGAGGGCGTCGGTGAGGTCCCGCTGGTAGGCCCGGATCGTGTTTTCCGACCGGCCGAGGTTATAGCGCAGGTAGTCCACGTAGTCCTCGATGAGGAGTTGCGGGTCGCGGGCTTTCGGCATGCAGCTCAGCATAGCTGTTGTGGCGCACCGGAGCTGTTGTCGTGGTTCATCGGCCCCTTGGCTATGCCTCCCCATCCACCCGGACCCAACGCTCCCCTTCCCTGGTGATGAGTCCCTGCTTGTCGAGTTCTTTAAGGGTGCGCATCACGAGCCGGATGGATAGCCCGGTCTCCTGCTGGATGTCTCGCAGCGTTCCACCGCCCCCGTCGGGTAGCCCGGCCGCGTCGTAGACGGTGACCTGGTTCAGCGACATGCTCTGGACCCCCGTGCCGGAGCCGAAAACCATCGCCTGCTGTTCAGGCGGCTCGGCGTGGAACTGGCTGGAGGCCTCCACCAGCTCCCGGACATGGCTAGCGGTCCAGACCGGTTGGGCCCGGCTGTCCCGCAGGCGGTGGAGCACCCCTTGGCTGAGTGCTGTATCCACGGGCCCGGGCACCACCATGGGCTGGTTGAGCATGACCTCGGCCCAGTTGAGGGTGTTCAGCGCCCCGGAGCGGTTGGCTGCCTGAGTCACGATGGTGCCTGCGGACAGGCCGGCGACCAGTCGGTTCCGGGTAAGGAAGCGGTGCCGGGCGGGGTGGGTCCCCAACGCGTACTCGCTCACAACAACCCCGGACTCCGCGATCTGGTTGAACAGCCCCACGTGCTGCCTGGGGTAATCCACGTCGAGTCCGCAGGCGAGCACCGCGATGCTCGCACCCCCGGCGCGCAGGGCGGCGGTGTGGGCGCAGCGGTCCACTCCGCGGGCTCCGCCTGAGACGATGCTGTACCCCTCCAGGGCGAGGTCCGTGCTGAGCTGGGTACTCAGCTGCGCCCCATAGGCATTGGGCTGCCTGGTGCCAACGACGGTGACCGATTGGCGGCTTAAGTTCCGCAGGTTGCCGTTTCCCCGTAGCCAGAGGGCAAAGGGTGCTGCGGCAAGGCCCCGGACGGCTGAGTTCTGGTCGCTGCCGCGGTCATCGATCCGGGCGAAGGCGTGATCCAGGGTCTCGGGCCACTCCTGGTCCAGCGGGGTGATCAGCCGGAAGCCGGCAGCCGTGGCGGCATCGAGTTCGGCTTCCGGATCGCAGTCCACGCGCGTGGCAGTCGATTCCAGGATTCTCTGCGGCAGGCCGGGGTCACGGTGCCGAATGCGGCTGGCGAGCCCGCGCACATCGGGAGGCACCCCCTCGCCCGTATCCCGGTCTTCGAGCCGATTCTCCCAGCCCTCGGGCCAGAGCAGGTTGAGGATGTCCGCGTTTGAGGCTTCGATGGTCTGCCGCAGGTAGATCCACGCGAGCAGGTTCTGACGGTCCTTGGTGGTTCCAGCAGGGCTCATGCTGGAACCCCCTCAGTGTCGGAAAAGAGCTCGGCAGCGTCCAGAACCTCCCCAACCCCGGGGCGGGCCACCCCGGCGAGATCGGCGAGGCTCCACGCCACCCGCAACGCCCGGTCCACCCCGCGCTGCGAGAGGGCACCGGAGGCATAGGCTTCCTGCAGCGCCACCATTCCCTCGAAGCTCGCCGCGCACTCCGAGCGCAGCAGCCTGCCGGGAATCGTCGCATTCGTCACGGCCTCCCCTAGGTCGAATTTTCGCCAACGGTGGTGGGCACGCTCCCTGGCCTGGGCGACCCGTTCCGCCACCACCGCGGAACTCTCCGCTCGGTCCTCCCCGCTGTCGGCTCCTGGCGTGGCCGTTGCCCGCGCACTCACCGGGAGCTGTTGGCCGATCAGCCGTTGCCTGCGGGTCTGTGCGAAGACGTCAATCCGGTCGCGGATGGGGCCCGAGACCCGCGCGTAGTAGCGGCGGCGGTCCGTCGAACTACACGTGCACATGCTTGGGTCCTCTGCACCGCAACGGCACGGATTCGCCGCCATCACCAATTGGAAGCCCGCCGGGTAGGACACGCTGCGTCGGGCACGCGCGATCTCCACCCGGCGGGACTCCATCGGGATCCGCAAGCAGTCCAGCACACCGGAGCGGGTCTCTGCGGCCTCATCCAAGAACAGCACGCCGTGGTGGGCCAGGCTGATCGCGCCGGGCTGCAGGTTCGGCCCGCCACCAACAAGCGCGGCTTGGGTCACCGAGGGGTGCGGGGCGACGAATGGTCTCACCCCGGCCCAGATCGGGCCAAGGTCTCCCCGGCCACCGGCGATCGAGTGGATCGCAGCCGCCTCGACCTGCTCGGTCGCCGACAGCGGAGGCAGGATCGTCGGCAGACGCTCCGCGAGCATCGACTTCCCGCTGCCCGGCGGTCCGGTGAGCATGATGGCGTGTCCGCCCACGGCGGCGATCTCCAGTGCCCGGCGCGCTTCGGCCTGCCCCACGATGTCGGACATGTCGACCTCCTCATCCCGGGGCCGCGTCCCCGATTCCAGCATCGGCGCGCCCACTGGCCTGCTCACGGGGAGAATATCGCCGGAGCCACGCAGCCACGCGTGAAACTCCTTGAGGCTGCCCACGGCGAGGATCTCCAGCCCCGCCACCACGTCGACGAGCTGCTGGGCATCCGGCAGGTTCTCTTCTGGGATCACGATGCGGCTCATTCCCCGCCGTTTTGCGGACAGAATCATGGGGACAACCCCGGCGACGGCGCGCACCGTGCCGTCCAGCCCGAGTTCGCCGACGACCACCGTGTCACGCAGGAGCTCCAGCCCAAGCTCGGATAAACCCTGGGCTGCCAGGATCGAGGCCACCATCGCCAAGTCGTAGCTGGAGCCTTCTTTCTTCACGTCTGCCGGCGACAGGCTCATCACGACTTTCGACTTCGGCCACGGCAGTGTGCTGTTCAACATCGCCGCGCGAATTCGGTCGCGGGCCTGCACCACCGCCGCGTCCCCCAGCCCGACCACGCTGACCCCGGGCAGCCCTCGGCCCAGGTCGCATTCCACGGTGACGAGCATTCCGTCCAGCCCGTGCAGAGCCATGCTTCTGGCTTGCCCGACTGCCATCACGCCACCCCCACCACGTGCTCCCGCACACCGGCAGGACCCACGTCGATGATGTCGAAGCGCACCACATCGACCCCGCGCTGCTGTTCAGCCAGCCACTTCCCCGCTGCCAGCCGCATCCGGCGCAGTTTTGTCTGTGTTACTGCTTCCACGCCAGTGCCGTGCGCGGTGTCCCTCCGGTACTTGACCTCCACGAACACCATCTCGCCTGCTGGGTCGAGGGCGATGATGTCCAGTTCCGCGAACCGGCAGTGCCAGTTGCGCTCCACGATTGTCCAACCTTGATTCACCAGGAACTCCCCGGCCAGGGCCTCGCCCTGTCGGCCCACCCCCACCGTCGAATCCGCTGTGCTCGGTCCGGCCAAGTTCTGTCCGACCGAGCTGTGTCGGGCCAAGTTCTGTCCGGCCGACCCCCGACCCACCGTGTGTCGATCGGTGCCTGCCACCTGCGTTGCGCTATCCATCCCCCGTACCTCGCTGTCGTTTTGTTCCGCTGCGCGTGGCCAAAGTCATTCACGCTCGCCCTGCCCACGCAGCTGTCGTACCAGGGCAGCGTGTGAGGCCAGCCAAGCACGGTGGCCAGGGCGTTGACGTCCTAAAAAGAAGGCAGGAACAAGAAAACCCCAGGAGCCTGTGGATAGGCGCTGGGGTGTGGATAACAGCCGGATACTCAGCAAAAGGAGACCCGCGGGAGGTGCCGGGCTAGTGCTCCGGCAGCTGCAGCTCGGGCTTGTCGAGCTCCTCGATATTGACGTCCTTATAAGTGATCACGCGAACGTAGCGAACGAAGCGGGCAGGGCGGTACATATCCCACACCCAAGCGTCCGACATGCGGATTTCGTAGTAGACCTCGCCGCCGGAGTTGCGGGGCGTGAGCTCCACCGCATTGGCTAGGTAGAACCGACGCTCGGTTTCCACGACAAAGGAGAACTGGCTCACGACGTCGCGGTACTCGCGGTACATCGACAGCTCAACGTTTGCCTCGTAGTCGTCTAGCTCTTCAGCGCTCACTGGCCAGGATGTCCTTCCTCACGCGGTTGTGTGCTCGTCCACTCGGCATGTGCGGTGGCGACATTGGAGTAAGTGTAACGGTGTTCCGGGCACGCGCCGTGGAGGCGCACCGCAGCCATATGCTTCGCCGTGCCGTAGCCCTTGTGGCCGGCCAGGCCATAGCCCGGATACTGCTCGTCCATCTCCACCATCAGGCGGTCCCGGGAGACCTTCGCCAGGATGCTCGCGGCACTGATCGCCGGAGACAGCGCATCCCCCTTGACCAGCGGCGCGTGCTCACACTCAAGCTCCGGCAGGTGCACTGCGTCGGTGAGGACCACGTCTGGTTCCACAGACAGTCCCGCAACGGCGCGGTACATGCCGGTGGTGTTGGCGTACTGGATGCCCTTCTGGTCGATCTCGGCGGCAGGGATATGGACGATCTTGTAAGCCACCGCGTGCTCAATGATAGCGCCGAAGAGCTTCTCGCGACGTAGCGGGGTGAGCTTCTTGGAGTCGTTGAGCCCCGCCAGCTCGGGAACGTCATGATCGGGCAGGACGCAGGAGGCAATGGTGATGGGGCCGCAGCAGGCGCCGCGACCGGCCTCGTCCACCCCGGCCACGTGGGTAGACCCGTGGAATCGCAGGTATTCATCGACGAAGCTATAGCCCTCGGAGAGCGCCTGCTGCACCAGCTCGGCGCCGCGAGCGCGCGCAGCCGACTGTGGGGTGGGACGCGCCATGGCTACTGCTGGATATCCAGGTGCGCGACCCCGCCGATGCGATCGATCGGCAGCACGCGCGCGGAGACCTTACCCACCACGTTCTCCACCGGGATGGTGCCCTGGTGCTCGTCGCCCACGTGGCCGCGGGAGTCCAGCGAGTTGGTGCGGTTGTCGCCCATCAGCCACAGGTGGTCATCCGGCACGGTGATGGGGCCGAAGTACTCGCCCTGGCAGGCATCGGAGCCGGTTGCCGGGTCCACCGCGTTCACCAACGGGCTCATCGTGTAGGAATCGTCCACCTTCTTGCCGTCGACCATTACACCGGGGTCGCCGGGGCGGCACTGGACAGTCTGCCCACCGGTGGCGATGACTCGCTTGACCAGGGCGTTTTCATCCGGGGCGATGATCCCGATCATGCTGCCGGCGTTCTGCAGGCCCTTGATCAGCCCATTGTCCGAACGCTGGGAGACGTAGGTCGTGTTCCAGGAGTCCTCACCGACGAAGACGACGACGTCACCCGGCTTCGGCTCTTTTCCGCCGATGTAGGCGAGCTTATTGACGAAGATCCGGTCATTCGTGCACCCCTCGCAGCCGTGCAGGGTGGGCTCCATGGATTCGGACGGGATCAGGTAGAGCCTGCCGACGAAGATATTGAACATGCCAAGAATCAGCATGGTGGCAACCAGGATGATGGGCATCTCCACCCACCACGGGTAGGTCTTCTTCTCCTTGGCCTTATCTTGCGACTTGCCGGTGGCCTTGTGATTCTCGGTTGCCGTGCCCTTCCCCGCACGTGCTGTCCCATCCCCCGGCTGCGCAGCGGTTTGACCTGCCGCCTGCTGAGGTGCAGCGCCGCCTGCATGCGGGGCTGCTGCGTCGGGGTTGGGCTGGTGCTTCTTGGGATCGGTAGTCACAAGGGTTCAGACTACCAGGCGGCCACCTGCGACACTGGGACGTTCCCTTCCCGGGGTCACCGCCTCATCCGGGCAAGAAAAAGGGGAACGGAAGTGACTTCCGTTCCCCTCTCACGCGCACATCGTGCGCTGGCGCAGATTAGCGCTTCTCCTTGATCTTGGCTGCCTTGCCGTGGCGATCGCGCAGGTAGTACAGCTTCGCGCGACGGACCTTACCGCGGGACAGAACCTCGAGCTTGTCGATGTTCGGGGAGTGCACTGGGATGGTGCGCTCCACGCCGATGCCGAAGGAGACCTTGCGGACGGTGAAGGTCTCGCGGATGCCGGAGCCCTGGCGCTTGATCACGACGCCACGGAAGACCTGCACGCGGGACTTGCTGCCCTCGATGACCTTCAGGTGCACGTCGACGGTGTCACCTGCGCGGAACTCTGGGATATCGTCGCGCAGCTGTGCTGCATCGACCTTGTCAAGAATATGCATGGATTAATCCTTTGCTTGCCTGGATAGAGGATCCTCGCGGCTTTTCGATGCTCATCGCGCCTACGGGTTCGTACCCGGAACATAGTTAACTCGGATAGTATGCCAGCCGATTCGGCAGAAACCAAACCAGCTAGAAGCCGGCCTGCTTGAGAGCAGCGGCCATCGCGCCACCGGAGGGCGATCCGCCACCGCGCTGGCCGCCCCGCTTGCCACGCTGGCCACCGCGATTGTCGCCGCGCTGTCCGCCGCGCTTGCGGCCCCGACCGTCGCGGGCACCCCTCTCTCCTGCCTCCTCGCGGCGACCTGCGCGACCGGACCCGGGGCCCTGCTCGCCACCTGGCTCGTCGTTCAGGCGCAGGCTCAGGCCGATGCGCTGCCGGTCGACGTCGACGTCCATCACCTTCACCTTGACCACCTGACCGGAGTGGACCACCTCGTGGGGGTCCTTGACGAATCGGTCGGCCATCGCGGAGACGTGGACGAGGCCGTCCTGGTGCACGCCGATGTCGACGAAGGCGCCGAAGGCGGCCACATTAGTCACCGTGCCCTCCAGCACCATGCCGGGGCGCACGTCGGAGACCTTCTCCACGCCCTCGGCCAGGCTCGCGGTCTTGAAGCTCGGGCGTGGGTCGCGGCCTGGCTTATCCAGCTCTGCCAGCACATCGCGCACCGTCGGCACACCGAAAGTCTCGTTCGCGTAATCCGCCGGACGCAGCTTCGTCAGCACCGCGGAGTTGCCG
The DNA here is from genome assembly GCF_030152825.1 of Corynebacterium sp. Classification (GTDB taxonomy): domain Bacteria; phylum Actinomycetota; class Actinomycetes; order Mycobacteriales; family Mycobacteriaceae; genus Corynebacterium. Next base: position 55,573 of record NZ_JASLIP010000008.1, on the reverse strand, counting down.
ATCAGCTGCGGCACCGCCACACCGGTGTCCTCCGTGATGGAGCGCACCAGGCTGTAGGCCTCCGGGTGAACCGCGGAGGCGTCCAACGGATCCTCCCCGTCGTGGATGCGGAGGAAGCCCGCGGACTGCTCGAAGGCGCGTGGGCCCAGGCGCGGCACCGTCAGCAGCTCCTTGCGGGAGCGGAAGGCGCCGTTGTCGTGCCTGTGCGTGACGATGTTCTCCGCCACCGTCTTGGTGATCCCCGCGACCCGCTCGAGTAGCTCGGCACTGGCGGAGTTAACGTCCACACCCACCGAGTTCACGGCATCCTCGACCACAGAGTCCAGGGAGTGGGTCAGCCAGCTCTGGTTGACGTCGTGCTGGTACTGCCCCACCCCGATGGACTTCGGGTCGATCTTCACCAGCTCGGCCAGCGGATCCTGCAGGCGCCGGGCGATCGAGACCGCGCCGCGCAGGGAGACGTCCATGTCCGGGAACTCCCGCGACGCGACTTCGGAGGCCGAGTAGACGGAGGCCCCTGCCTCGCTGACGATGACCGAGGTCGGGCGCTTCCCGCCGGCCTCGGCGATGAGATCGGCAATCTCGCGGGCGAGCTTCTCGGTCTCGCGGCTGGCCGTCCCGTTACCCACCGCGAGCAGTTCGACGCCGTGCTCGGCGACCAGACCCGCAAGTTGGGTGCGGGCCTGCTCCCACTTCGCGGCCCCGGAGTGCGGGTAGACGATGATGGTGTCCACGACCTTGCCGGTGGCATCCACCACCGCGCACTTCACGCCGTTGCGGTATCCGGGGTCCAGGCCCAGGGTGGCTCGCTGGCCGGCGGGTGCGGCGAGCAGGAGGTCGCGCAGGTTCTTCGCGAAGACGTCCACGGCGGAGGCGTCGGCCCTCTCCTTGAGCTTCACCCGGGCGTCCACGGCGGAGCTGACGGCGAGCTTGGTGCGCCAGCCGAAGCGGACGCACTCGGCGCGGAACTTATCGGCCGCATCCCCCTGTGGCTCAAGGTCCAGCCGGTCGGCGATGATCCCCTGGTAGAACTCGTCCTCCTCCCCTCCCGTGAGGTTCACGCGTAGCACACCCTCGCTCTCGCCGCGCAGGATGGCGAGGATCCGGTGGCTGGGGAGCTTGTCGAGTGGCTCGGAGAAGTCGAAGTAGTCCCGGTACTTCGCCCCTTCCGCTTCCTTCCCATCGACGACGCCGACCTCGGCGACGCCTCGGTTGAAGAACTCCTCGCGGACTTCGCCAACCAGGTCCGCATCCGTGGCGATTCGCTCGACGACGATGGCGCGTGCCCCGGCCAGTGCTGCTTTGGTGTCTTCGAATCCCTCGCAGAGGTAGCTCTCGGCGATGCTCGCCGGGTCCTCGGCGACCCCGGGCGCCAGCAGCGTATCTGCGAGTGGCTCCAGCCCAGCATCCCGAGCGATGGTGGCCTTGGTCTTGCGGGTCTTCTTATATGGCAGGTACAGGTCCTCGAGGCGGGACTTCGTCTGCACGGCGCGGATCTCGGCGGCGAGCTCTTCGGTGAGTTTGCCCTGCTCCTTGATGGCCTTGAGGATGGTCTCCTTGCGCTCCCCCAGCTCCCGCAGGTAGTTGAGGCGGGTTTCCAGCTGGCGGATCTGGGAATCATCCATCCCGCCGGTGATCTCTTTGCGGTAGCGGGCGATGAAGGGAACCGTGTTGCCCTCGTCGAGCAGGGCGATGGTGGCCTGGACGTGCGACAGCCCGGCACCTAGTTCCTCGGCTAGAATCTCTGCGATCATTTAAGCCATTGTAGGTGCCGGGCTGTACCGGCTTGCACCAGGATCACCCGGATCGAGCCGGGACTGGTGCGAGGCGCTTTTTAGTCGGCGTGGTTCTCGCCGAAGTCCTCCTGCCACTCCGGGATCTCAGTGTTGTAGGCCGAGAGGTCGGTCTCGCCTGGCTGGTTCCGCTGCATGTGCAGGTACTCCATGTGGCGTTCGAACAGGTCCAGCACGTTCGCGATGATCTGCTCGCGGGTGTAGCCGAAGACGTCATAGCCCAGGGAGCCGTTGATCCCGAAAACCTCGACGCGGTAGTAATTCGCGCCGTGGCTGCCGCGCCGGGCGAACTTCGGCAGGCGCTCCTCGATTGGGTAGAGCTGGTAGCGGAAGTCCGGGTCGCCCTTGAAGGTGACGAACAGGTCGAGCTGGTTGATGCCGGTGTGCTCGTCGGCCACCGTGGTCAGCGTTGCCTCGTGGCCATTGTTCATCAGCTCCTCGGTGACGTCCTTCAGAGCCGGCTTGGCGACCTCCATGATGAAGGACTGCGACTGCTCAGCGGTCGGCCAAGTACCGACGCGTTCCACGCGGGTACGCCAATCGCCATGCTGGCTATCCGTGCGCCCGGAGATCGCGCCGTGGAGGGCGACTGCACGGGAGTCCATCTGCAGGACCTCTTGTCTGACTGAGAGCACCAACCCAGCCATGATGAGGAAGACCACGATCATGAACGGCAAGCCCATGATCAGGGTTGCCATCTGCAGGGTGCCGATGCCGTCGACCTGCAGCATCGCGACAGTCAGCACAGCAACGGCAACAGACCACAGCACACGGAGCCACACCGCGCCGTCGGCCGCCGGGTCGGTGGATCGGGAGGAGAATTTCGCCATAACCAGCGCACCGGAGTCCGCGGAAGTAACGAAGAACAGCAGGCCGACAATCATCGCCAGCACCAGCGCCAGCGTCGGCCACGGCAGGCCTTGCAGCACCATGTAGAAGCCACGCTCAGGCGAGTTGACGGTCTGTTCCAGCAGGTCGCGGTCGCCGTTGTTGACGACGCGGTCGAGGGCCATATTGCCCAGGAAGGACGCCCACAGCGCCAGGAACAGGAATGGGACCAGCAGGGTGCCGACGATGAACTGGCGGAAGGTGCGGCCGCGGGAAATGCGGGCCAGGAACAGGCCAACGAACGGAGCCCAGGCAACCCACCAGGCCCAGAAGAACAGGGTCCAGTTGGCCATCCACTCCTGGGTGGAGGCCGGGGTGGTCGTGTAGGAGAAGGTCTCGAAGGTCCAGCGCGGCAGGGTGGTCAGGTAGTCACCCATGTTCTTCACGAGGGAGTCGAAGAGCCAGCCGGTGCGGCCACCAGCGACGACGATGACGAGCAGCGCGACGGCGAGGTAGACGTTCCACTCCGAGAGGCGCTTAATGCCCTTATCCACGCCCGACACGGCGGAAAGGGTGGCCGCGGCGACGGCCAGCACCACCAGCGCGATTTGCATGGCCTTGCCCTCGGGCAGGTCGAAGACGAGGTTCAGGCCGAAGTTCAGCTGCACCACGCCGATACCCAGCGAGGCGGCGACGCCGAAGACGGTGCCCAGCAGGGCGGCGATATCGACCGCATCGCCGATGGGCCCGTGGATTCGCTTCCCGATCAGCGGGTACAGGGCGCTGCGGATCGCCAGCGGCATGTTGAGGCGGTAGGCGTAGTAGCCGAAGGCCAGTCCCATCAGGGCGTAGAGCCCCCAGCCGGAGATGCCGTAGTGGAATAGGGTCCACAGCACGGCCTCCTTCATGGCCTCCTCGGTCTCGCCCGGGCCGACCGGCGGGTTGGCGTACTGGGCCAGCGGCTCGGCGACGGAGTAGAACAGGATTCCGATGCCGATACCCGCGGCAAAGAGCATCGCGGACCAGGAGAAGAGGGAGTATTGCGGGCGCGAGTGATCGGGCCCCAGACGGATGTTGCCGGCCTTGGAGGCGGCAAGCCAGATCATGAAGATCAGGGTGATCGCCACGACGGCGACGTACAACCACCCGAGGTTTCCGGTCAGCCAGCTGGCCGTGCCGCCGACGATCTTGTCGAAGCTCTCGGCCCCGGCGGCCGCCCAGATTGCGACGGCGACCGTGACCACCAGGGTGATGATGATGACGGGCCAGTTGGCCTGGTCATCTTTCTTCATTTTTGCCGCGGCAGGGGTGGGCTTACCCAGCAAAGTTCGGATACGCGAGGCACCCGTTTGCTTGGCTGAAGACTCGCTCCCCGCCGCTGTGCGTGCAGAATCTGCCATTCCTGACTCCTTGGAGAAATCCTTAGGTCCGCGCAAATGTGCGCTATACCACTCCTCCACCGTAGTGGAGTCTCAGGTTTTCCGCAGGAGTCTTTGAGGTTCTGAGCAGAGCCTTAGCCCTGGAACCAGCCGGTCACCGCAGGCGCGATGTTGTGGTAAACGTGCTTCTGCTCCTGGTACTCAGCAAGGCCGGTCGGTCCCAGCTCGCGGCCATTACCCGACTGCTTCATGCCGCCCCACTCTGCCTGCGGCAGGTATGGGTGGAAGTCGTTGATCCAGATTGTGCCGTGGCGCAGGCGCGCGGTGACTCGCTCTGCCTTACCGGCGTCGCTGGTCCACACGGCGCCGGCGAGGCCATACTCCGTGTCATTGGCGATCTCGACCGCTTCATCCTCGGTGCGGAAGGTTTCCACCGTGACGACCGGACCGAAGGCCTCGTCGTACACGCAGTCCATCTCCCGGGTGGCGCCGTCGATGACGGTCGGCAGGTAGAAGTAGCCCTTCGACAGGTCGGTGTTACCGGTGCCGTGCGGTCCGTCGTTATCCGCCTCATCGGCGATCTTGCCGCCGGTGCGGATATCCGCGCCCTGCTCACGGGCGCGATCGACGTAGGCTGCCACCTTGTCGCGGTGCTCGGCAGAGATGAGGGCGCCGGTCTCAGCGGCCTCGTCGAGTGGCCCGCCCAGCTTGATGGCCTCCGTACGGCGCACGAGCTCGTCGACGAACTTCTCGTGGATAGATTCCTCGACGATGATGCGGGCGCCCGCGGAGCAGACCTGCCCGGAGTGGACGAAGCCACCGTTAAGGGCGTTGTCCACCGCGGCGTCGAAGTCTGCGTCGGCGAAGATGACGTTCGGGTTCTTGCCGCCCAGCTCGAGGGCCACACGCTTGACGGTCTCCGCCGCCTGCTTGGCGACGAGCTTTCCGGTCACGAGGCCACCGGTGAAGGAGACCATGTCCACGTCCGGGTGGGTGGACAGCGGGTTGCCGGCAGTAGCACCAGCGCCGGTGATGAGGTTCGCCACGCCGGCCGGCACGCCAGCCTCGGTCAGCACGGTCATGAGCATCATCGCGGTGTGCGGAGTGAGCTCTGCCTGCTTGAGGACGAAGGTGTTGCCCGCGGCGAGCGCCGGGGCGACCTTCCAGGCCACCTGCAGCAGCGGGTAGTTCCACGGGGTGATCAGGCCACACACACCGACAGGCTCGGCGTCGATGCGCGAGCGGACGCCCGGATCACCGGCGTCGACCACGCGTCCGGCGGCGTGGCCGGCGAGGGTGCCGAAGTAGTCGAAGGAGGCCGCGATGTCGTCCATATCGGCCTCGGCCTCGGGGAGGCGCTTACCGGTGTCGGCGGCCTCAGCGCGGGCGAACTCGTCCTTATTCTCGCGGATCAAGCCAGCGACCTTGACCAGGATCTTGCCCCGCTCCACGGCTGGAACGGCGCGCCACTCACCGGCGTCGAAGGTGCGGCGGGCGACCTCGATCGCGCGGACCGTGTCCTTCTCGCTCGCCTCGGAGACGATACCGACCTCCGAGCCGTCCGCCGGGTTGATAATGGTGCGGGTCTCGCCGTCGGCGGCAGACTGCCACTGGCCATCGATGAACAGCGACGCCACAGCATCGTCGTTGTTGTGGACGCCCTTCAGCAGGGGCGAGGCGGCTGGGTCGAACAGCTTCTCAGTGCTCATGACGTTTCCTTTCTTGGATCACGTGGGTGGTGATCGACTTATTTCTCTTCTGCTTCTACTGCCAGGCCCGGGTCGTCAGTCCATGCTCGCACAGGCTCAGCGCCGTCGGAGTGGTCAGAGGTACCCGGCAGGTTGCGCTGGATGTGGATGAATTCCAGGTGACGCTCGTACAGATCCATGATGTTGTCCTTGATCTGTTCCTGCGTATAGCCGTAGACATCGAATCCCATGGATCCCATCAGGTCGAAGACTTCGAGGCGGTAGTAGACATTGCCGTCGCTGGTGGAGCGGGTGAACGTCGGGACCGGAAGCTCGACTGGGTAGATCTGGTAGCGGAAGCTCTGCTCTTCGTCGAAGGTGACGGTGAGATCCAGCTGCTTGACGTCGATACCCGGCACCTTCGCAGAGACGAGGGTGGCGTTGAGACCGCGACTGTTGAATTGCTCGGCGACTTCCTGCAGAGCAGGGCGTGCGGTCTCGGACATGAATTTCTGGGCGTCCTTCGCCGCCGGCCACGTGGACGCGCGGGAGAGGCGACGCAGCCAGTTGCCCTTCTCCTTCTCCCCGGAGCTGCGGCCGGACATGGCTGCGTGAATGGACACGCTCCGGGCCTCGTTGTGGATCGTTTCCAGCTTCAGGGAGCGGATGAGGCCCAGCATGATGAAGTACATGACGATGGCGAAGGGCAGACCCATGACCACCGTGGCATTCTGGACGGTCTCCACGCCATTGATCTGCAAGAGAACGATGGTCAGAACGCCGACCAGCACGGCCCAGAAGATGCGGGACCAAATGGGTCCGTCCTGGCGGGAGTCGGTCACCTTGGAAGTGAAGTTGGACATCACGAGCGCACCGGAGTCCGCCGAGGTGATGTACAGCAGCAGACCAACCATCGTGGACAGGCCAATCAGGAAGGTCCCCCCCGGGGAGGATGCCAGCAGGTCGTAGAAGCCGCGCTGTGGCTCGGCGACTGCTGCCTCACCAAAGGCGGAGTCGCCACCGATGACGCGGCTGAGTGCGGTGTTTCCGAAGAAGCTCATCCAGCCAAGGATGAACAGGAACGGCACGGTCAGGACACCGAACACGAACTGACGCAGGGTGCGGCCGCGGGAAATGCGAGCCAGGAACAGGCCGACGAACGGCGCCCAGGCCACCCACCATGCCCAGAAGAACAGGGTCCAGGCGCCCAGCCATTCCTTGGTCTCCTCAGGAGTTTCACTGAAGGCGTAGGTGTCCATGGACATGCTCGGCAGCTGAGTGACGTAGTCGCCGACGTTCATGATGAGCGCGTCGAAGAGGAAGGAAGTCTGCCCGGAGATCACGATGTAGGCAGCCAGCGCGATGGCGAGGATGACGTTGAACTCGGAGAGGCGCTTGATGCCCTTATCCACGCCGGAGACAGCTGACAGTGTGGCCACTCCGACGGCGGCGATAACAAGAGCCATCTGCACGGTCGGGCCTTCCTCCCAGCCGAAGAGCAGCTTGAGGCCGTAATTCAGCTGAACCACGCCGATGCCCAGGGAGGTCGCGATGCCGAAGACGGTGCCTAGCATCGCGGCGATATCCACCGCATTGCCGACGGGGCCGTGGATGCGCTTACCGATCAGCGGGTAGAGAGCGCTGCGGATCGCCAGCGGCATGTTGAGGCGGTAGGCGTAGTAGCCGAAGGCCATGCCCATCAGGGCATACATGGCCCAGCCGGTCACGCCGTAGTGGAAGAGCGCGTAGACGACGGCGTTCTCCGCAGCCTCGCGCGTCTCCCCTGCCCCAACTGGTGGGGCGTAGTACTGCGTCACCGGCTCGGCAACAGCGAAGAACATGAGGTCCACGCCAATGCCGGCGGCGAAGAGCATCGCGGACCAGGAGAACAAACGATATTCGGGACGGGCGTGGTCCGGGCCGAGGCGGATCGCCCCTGCCCGCGAGAGCGCGACACCCAGCACGAAGACGACGCAGATCGTGGCTGTGAGGATGTAGAACCAGCCGAGGTTATTGGCGATCCACCCAGTGGTGGAGCCCAGGGTGTCGTATGCGTTATCGGGCGCGATGGTCGCCCAGGCCACGATGATCGCGATCCCCAACGCCGAGAGAAGGAACACCGGCCAGTTGGCCTTCGGTTCCACGATTTCGCCTGGGGTGTACGGCTCGGATTCCCGCTCGTCGCCGTGGCCTACGACAACCTCGGGAACGATCTGCGGTTCAGCGGTCGCACCGGTGCCCTTTTCGGTCGTGTCGACGGCACCAGGGGTGCTCGACGCGCCTGCCGACGCCTCGTTCCCTTTCGCTAAATCTGTGTTCTTTATCTCATTTCCGGTATCTTTTGGCGGACCATCACTCACGGCGTTTCGACCCTCCTACGTTAATTCTGCAATAGCTTTGGCTGCTTTTTATAAAGCGAGCCAACTACTCATGCATAGCAAACCTTTTGCCATTCCCGCACCTGAGCCTGGCAATTCCCTGAAAGCCTCAGCCACATCACGGTGCGCTCTAACTGCATATTTCAGTCATCTCACAGACTTTTAGACACAGCAGCTAAATCTGTGATTTATGCCATGTTCCCCTTGGGATAGCGATTTCCCGGGTGGCATTGGCCTTTAATCCGCTGGCATACTGGATCGTGCTCAATGTTTTTTAGTTGCATTTTCGGGGTCAAATCAATGTCCGGGAGGCTCGTTTCCCCCTTGGGGCGCAGCCCGCAACGACACCCCGGTTATGCCTTAGGAAAGGTGAGGTTTCTCTCTTGTCGCTCTGGAATAAAATTCGGGCACCCTTCGCGAAAAACGACACCGCAGGCGAGGTCATCGAGGACTCGCACCGCGACGTCGTCATCGTCGGTGGTGGCTCGGCGGGTTCCGTCCTGGCCAACCGCCTGACCGAGGACAAGGACACGAAGGTCATGGTGCTGGAGGCCGGCCGCATGGACTCCTTCTGGGACCTGTTCATCCACATGCCTGCCGCCTTCGCCTTCCCCATCGGCAATAAGTTCTACGACTGGGCCTACGAGTCCGAGCCAGAGCCGGAGATGAACGGCCGCCGCATCTACCACGCCCGTGGCAAGGTGCTGGGCGGTTCCGGCTCTGTCAACGGCATGATCTACCAGCGCGGTAACCCGATGGACTACGAGAAGTGGGGCAAGCTGCCAGGCATGGAGAACTGGGACTACGCCCACGTCCTCCCCTACTTCAACAAGCTGGAGACCGCGCTGGCGGCCGACCCGAACGACCCACGCCGTGGCCACGACGGCCCGCTGAAGCTGACCCGCGGCCCGGCCACCAGCCCGTTGTTCCAGGCCTTCTTCCGCTCCGTGCAGGAGGCAGGCTACAACCTGACCAACGACGTCAACGGTTACCGCCAGGAGGGCTTCGCTCCCTTCGACCGCACCATCTTCCACGGTAAGCGCCACTCTGCAGCTCGCGCGTACCTGCACCCGATCATGAACCGGAAGAACCTGGACATCCGCACCCGGGCGTTCACGACCAAGGTTCTCTTCGAGGATGCGCCGGCCGACGGCTCCGCACCGAAGGCCATCGGCGCGGAGTACACCTGGAAGGGCAAGACCCGTCGCGTGTACGCGGACAAGGTGATCCTGTGTGGCGGTGCCTTCAACACCCCGCAGCTGCTGCAGCTCTCCGGAATCGGCGATAAGGAGCACCTGAGCTCCCTGGGCATTGACGTGCGCAAGCACCTGCCGGGCGTGGGCCAGAATCTGCAGGACCACCTGGAGGTTTATGTCCAGTACAACTGCACCCAGCCGGTCAGCTCCCAGCCGTACTACAAGATGTGGATGCGCCCGATCATCGGTCTGCAGTGGCTGCTGACCCGCCGTGGCCCGGTTGCTAGCTCCCACTTCGAGGCCGGCGGCTTCGCTCGCTCCAATGAGAACGAGGACTACCCGAACCTCATGTTCCACTTCCTCCCGATGGCCATCCGCTACGACGGTAGCCAGCCGGAGGGCGAGCATGGCTTTCAGTTCCACGTCGGCCCGATGTACTCCGATACCTCCGGCCACGTGAAGATCAAGAGCACCGACCCGCACGAGAAGCCGGAGATCCTCTTCAACTACCTGAAGACCGAGCAGGATCGCCGCGAGTGGGTCGAGGCCATCAAGGTGTCCCGCGAGCTGCTGGATACCGACGCGATGCGCGAGTTCACCGACGGCGAGATCTCCCCGGGTGCTGCTGTGCAGACCGACGAGGAGATCCTGGAGTGGGTCCGCAACGACGCTGAGACCGCGCTGCACCCGTCCTGCACCGCCAAGATGGGCTCCGCGGACGATGAGATGGCCGTCGTGGACCCGGAGAGCATGCAGGTCCACGGCGTGGAGGGCCTGTACGTCGTCGACGCTTCGGCCATGCCGATCGTCACCAACGGCAACATCTACTCCCCGGTCCTGATGCTGGCCGAGAAGGCTGCGGACCTGATCCGTGGTCGTAAGCCGGAGGCACCGATCAACGTTCCGTTCTACCAGGCGAAGAAGGACATGCCGCTCTACGCTGAGGGTGAGCAGGTCCGTGATCACACCAAGGCCATCGACGGCGCGGACTGGTAAATACCACCACCGGGCGCGGCCAACCGCCCGCCCGGTGCCCCGCGGTGAACAGCCGCTTAGGCTTCGCGGTGAGCGTCGAGCACTTGCTCGTCCGCCGCGCTCAGCCCACCCGCCGCTCGGAGCTTCTCAATGAGCTCCGGGCGGCGTTGTTGTGTCCGCCGCAAGGCCTGCTCGCGGCGCCAGCGGTCGACGAGGCCGTGGTTGCCGCTGAAGAGGACCTCCGGGACGTCCAGCCCCCGCCACTGCCGCGGCTTCGTGTAGCTGGGGCCTTCGAGCAGCCCGTCCTGGAAGCTGTCCTCCTCATGGCTAGCCTGATTGCCCAGAACCCCGGGGATCAACCGGACGACGGCCTCTGCCATGACGAGGACGGCGACCTCGCCGCCGATGAGCACATAGTCGCCGATGCTGACCTCCTCGACGCGGTAGTTGCGGGCGGCGTCGTCGACAACTCGCTGGTCGATGCCCTCATAGCGGCCACAGGCGAAGACGAGGTGCTCCTCCTTGGACCACCGGGCCGCCATCTCCTGAGTGAAGGGTTTGCCCGCGGGCGTGGGGACGACGACCACGGGGCCACGCGGTGCGGTGGTACCGTCTCCGTCGCCGTCGTTCGCTCCTTCTCCCCCGCCTGCCGAATCAGGGTCATCGAGGGGTGCGAGCTTCTTGTGGGCCAGGGAGGTCTCGAGGTCGCGTGCGGTGGCTGCGGGACCGGTGCCCGCGATGACGTCGTCCAGGGCGGGTCCCCATACGCTGGGCTTCATCACCATGCCAGGCCCGCCGCCATAGGGGGTGTCGTCGACGGACTTGTGGCGATCGGTGGCCCACTGCCGCAGGTCGTGAACACCAACCTGGAGGCGCCCGGATTCGATGGCCTTACCCAGCAGCGCGTGGCGCAGCGGGTCGAGGTACTCGGGGAAGATCGTCAGGACGTCGAGTCTCATGCCAGCTCCAGCAGCCCTTCCGGTGGGGTAACGACGAGAGCCTCGTTGTCGAGATCCACGATGGGCACGATCGCCAGCTTGAAGGGAATGAGGATCGTGGAGCCCGCGGTGGGCAGGTCCGCATCTTCGTCGACGGCGACCTCGAGGGTCGCTCCGGCCGGGCCGTGGCTGACCCCGGTGACCTCGCCGATGTCCACGGGCTCGGGCTGCTCCCCCTCGTAGGAACGGCGGTGAGCCGTATCGGCGTCCACGGCCCCGACGTTGAGTACCCGCAGACCGATGAGCTCGTGGTCGTAGTAGCCGTCGTCAGAATCATCCTGCAGCGGCGCGGCCATAAACCGCGCCCCGCGCAGGGACTCGGCCTCGTCGCGGTCCCGAACCTCATCGAAAGTGAGGAGAAGACGGTTCTGGTGGCGACGCAGGCCGGCGACCGTGAGCTGGCGTTCTTTACCCGTTTGAACTGCGCGAAGCGCCTCGCCGATGGCGAAGCGCTCCGTCACGTGGTCGGTCGACGGATCCACCACGACCTCCCCCTTCACGCCGTGGGGCTTGATGACTCGACCAATCTGCAAATCTGGCATGCAGGCTATTAAATCACTCCCTGCGCCAGCATTGCATCTGCCACCTTGCGGAAGCCCGCAATGTTCGCTCCGATGACGTAATCGCCCTCCTTGTCGAACTCGGCAGCAGCACGCTGAGCGGTGCGGAAGATGCGGTGCATGATGTCGCGGAGGCGCTTGTCCGTGTACTCGAAGGACCAGGAGTCACGGGAGGCGTTCTGCTGCATCTCCAGGGCGGAGGTCGCCACACCACCGGCATTGGCGGCCTTGCCCGGGCCGAAGTGGATGCCGCGCTTGCGGAAGACGGTGATTGCCTCCGGGGTACTCGGCATGTTCGCGCCCTCTGCAACGTAGCGGCAACCGTTATCGGCCAGGATGACTGCAGAGTCGCCGTCGAGCTCGTTCTGGGTGGCACAAGGCAGAGCGACGTCGGCCTCGACCTCCCAGATGTTGCCCTTCTCGTGAAAGGTCACGCCGTCGATGCGCTTGGCGTAGTCGGACACGCGGCCGCGCTCGACCTCCTTGATCTGGTGCAGCAGCTCGAGGTCCACGCCGTCCGGGGTGGAGACGTAGCCGGAGGAGTCGGAGAACGCCACGACGGTAGCGCCGAGCTCCTGGGCCTTCTCCATCGCGTAGATCGCGACGTTGCCGGAGCCGGAGACGATGACGCGGGCGCCGTTGAGGCGTTCCTTCTCGGCCATCATCATTTCCTGCACGAAGTAGACCGCACCGTAGCCAGTCGCCTCCGTGCGGACCAGGGAACCACCCCAGTTCAGGCCCTTGCCGGTCAGCACGCCGGACTCGTGGCGGTTATTCATGCGGCGGAACTGGCCGAAGAGGTAACCGATCTCACGGCCACCGACGCCGATGTCGCCGGCTGGGACGTCCGTGTCCTTACCGATGTGGCGGTGCAGCTCGGTCATGAAGGACTGGCAGAAGCGCATGATCTCGTGATCGGAGCGCCCCTTCGGATCGAAGTCGGAGCCGCCCTTGCCGCCACCGATTGGCAGGCCGGTTAGGGAGTTCTTAAAGATCTGCTCGAAACCGAGGAACTTGATGATGCCCAGGTTCACGGAAGGGTGGAAACGCAGACCGCCCTTGTAAGGGCCCAGCACCGAGTTGAACTGCACGCGGAAGCCGCGGTTGACCTGCACCTTGCCGTTGTCGTCGATCCAGGGCACGCGGAAGATGATCTGGCGCTCTGGCTCGCACATGCGCTCGATGAGCCCATCCTGCGCGTAGTGCTCGTCCTTTTGCAGAACACACTTCAGCGACTGCAGAACTTCTGCGACGGCCTGATGGAACTCCGGTTCGCCTGCATTTCGCTTCAGGATCTGTTCGTAGTACTGATTGACGGTCTTATCAACGTCCACCGGTTTCTCCTCTACGGATGCTAAATCTCACGTGATGTACATCATATTCCACTGCGTGGTCAGCCCGAGCACTGGGGCGGAGCTAAACAACGCTGGTCACGATGCACCCGATCCCACAAGAACTTGTTGAACAATAATTATTTAATTGCCCAAGGTTTTGTGAGATCTTGATTACACCACTCGGGACGCCTTTTTCGTCAATCGGAACGCGGAACCACCCCGCTGGGGGCACCCCTCACCTCGGGTGCCCCCGCCGGCCAACGATCAGATAAAGAACAACGGGGAGCCACCACGCTTGTGCGCAGCGACTCCCCGTTATCTGGATAATCACACCCAAATGGGGTAGTGTTTACTCGGCGGAAGCCTCCTCGGACTCCTCTGCAGCCTCAGCCTCTGCCTTCTCGGCGGCCTCTGCCTCAGCAGCGGCCTTAGCCTCGGCCTCTTCCTTCGCCTTGCGACGCTTCTCGGTGATTGCCTCAGCGGTCGGGCCCTCGGCAGCCTCAGCCAGCGCCTCGTTGAAGATGTCTAGCTTGGACTTCTTTTCCGGCTGCGGCTTCACGGTGTTCTCGCCACCCTCGAGGCCCTTAGCCTTCTGCCAGTCACCGGTCAGCTTCAGCAGTGCCAGTGCGGTGTCGGTCGGCTGAGCGCCAACGCCGATCCAGTACTGAGCACGCTCGGAGTTGATGTCGATGACGGAAGGCTGGTTTGCCGGCTGGTAGATACCCAGGTTCTCGATGACGGCACCGCCGCGGCGGGCACGAGCGTCCTGGACGACCACGCGGTACTGCGGGGTGCGGATCTTACCAACGCGCTGAAGCTTGATCTTGACAGCCATGATGTGGCTCCTTTTCTGGTCACTGGGCAGTTCTTGTCGCTTCCCCTTGATTGGGAAACCGGTTCAACCCTTGATGTTTATCCTGCGGGTGACTACCGGCCGGCCGTGGTCGGGATCGGTATACCGCAGAGCGTTCGCATGGCATGACCACGGCACAACCGCCGTAGCCATAACCTTAACCAGCATAGCCATCAGCGCCGGGAAACCCAAACCCAGCACTGCTATCACTTAAGCTGCAGCGCTACTGCGCATCATCGAGGGGTTCCCCCTCCCGGCCGACGCGCCACAGGTCCACCAGACGCAGACGGCGGTCAGATTCCTCGGCGATCCGCTTATAGCGGCGCACCCAGGCAAAGGTCATCACCGCGATAAGCAGCAGACCCATGTACCCCAGCAGCGGGTAAATCCAGCCGATCAGGTTCTTAAACCCCGCGAAGGAGAGCACGAACCCCACCGCCACGGTTCCCACGTAATAGCGATAGAAATACTCCGGCTTCGAAGCGCTCAACCTGCGGGCCAACGCATAAAACATTCCCAGCGCCGTATTGAAAATCATCGCGTAGATGACGACCGCCATGATGTGCCCCAGGACCGGGTGGATATGCACGATGAGGCTCAGCATCGGCAGGTCGTCGTGCCCCACCTCGCGGACCGCGAGGAACAGCGTGATGGTGCTGATCGCCATCATCAGCGAAAGGATCACCCCGCCCAAGAAGCCACCTCGGCCCGCGAGCCTTGGATTGAACATCTGCCCGCCGATCACGACCGCCATGGACACCGCGACCATCAGGTTGAAGCCCACGTAGTTCACCGCAGCGATAGACCAGTGCGGCAGCGGCGAGCCGATAGCCAGCGCCTCAGCGTCCAGCTCCGCGAGCGGCGGATGGTCGACGAAGAAGATGACGTAAAGGCTGGCCAGGCCGATGAAACCGAAGATGAAGGGAGTTGCAGCCCCGATCATTGTGGTCACCCGGTCGACGTCCAACCGGCCTGCGCCGAGGATCAGCAGCACCATGAGGACCCCGCCGATCCAGGTTTGCAGGCCCCACTGCTGGTTCAGGTTGGACCCGGCCCCGGCGAACATGATGAAGCCGGTGGCAAACAGGGTCAGGCTCACGCCGATGTCGAGCACCCTCGCGAGCACCGGGTGGGAGACGCGGTCGAAGACCTCCCCGTGCTCCTTGGCCTGGAAGTAGGAGGCCAGCTGCAGGATGATCAGCGCCATCGAGCAGACCACCAGGGCGGATAGCCCCACGCCCCACAGGCCGTCGAGACCGAAGCCCACGAAGTACTGCATGACCTCCTGACCAGAGGCGAAGCCGGCGCCCACGATCACACCGACGAAGGCGAAGGCGATCTTTAACGTTTCACGAATCACCCGGACATCATAAGCCGATACCGTGGACACTATGTGTTTCCGAAACTCCAGCCAGTCCGAGGTGTTCGGCTCGCAGCCTCCCCAAAAGGACGCCGCGGGGGCGCCGACGCTCGAATACAACTTCGCCCGCCAGCTTCCGGAGCTCACGGCCGCATACGAGCCTGACGCGCCACTGCCTGGGGCACGGCTTTTGGTGCTGAATGAGCCCCTGGCAGCCGAGCTTGGGCTGGATGTGGACTGGCTTCGCTCCCCCGCTGGCGTGCGGTTTCTGCTCGGCCGCGGAACTGATTCCGACGCCCGCCCGGTCGCCCAGTTCTACGCCGGCCACCAGTTCGGCAGCTTCAATCCGCTGATGGGCGACGGTCGCGCCGTCCTGCTGGGCGAGCGTCGCACCCCCGACACCGACGAACTGCTGGACCTGCACGTCAAGGGGGCGGGCACCACCGCGTACTCGCGTCTCGGCTCCGACGGCAAGACCCCACTTACGGCAGCCTTGCGCGAGTTCCTACTCAGTGAGTTTATGCATGCCGCAGGTGTCCCTACCGCTCGCAGCCTGGCGGTGCTCAGCACCGGCGAGGAGGTGCGTCGGCACCGCACCGAGCCAGCAGCGGCCATCGTCCGGGTCGCCACCAGCCACCTACGGGTCGGGACCTTTCAGGCAGCGCGTATGCGGGACCCGGAGAGCGCCTCGGGTCTTATGGGTCGGGTGGCAGACATGGCCATTCAGCGCCACTTCCCTGCCCTCGCCGAGCTCACCGCCCCGGAGCGCTACCTGGAGCTGTACCGGCATGTCGCGACAGCACAGGCCCGGCTGATCGCGCAGTGGATGCGACTCGGATTCATCCACGGGGTGATGAATACAGATAACACCGCCATCGGCGGCTTCACGCTGGACTACGGCCCCGCGGCCTTCGTGGATCGCTTCGACCCGCAGGCAGTTTTCAGCTCGATCGACACCCACGGCCGCTACGCCTTCGGCAACCAGCCTGCGATCGGCGGCTGGAACCTGGCGCGCCTGGCCGAGGCGATGCTGCCGCTGCTCACCCCAACGCCGGGCGTGAACTCGGCCGAAGCGAATCGCAGCGCGGTAGCCACAGCGCAAGAGGTGCTGGATGAGTATTCGGCGACCTACCGGCTCGCGCTGGATGCGGAGTTCGCCGACGCGCTCGGCCTCGACGCGCAGCAGCCTTCCCACCAGCACGTGCTGAGCGAGTTCCAGGTGTTGGCCGAGGAGCATCAGCTCGATGTGGCGCAGGTCCTGCGCCAGCTCACCGACACCGATGCCAACCCGGCAGGGCTCGGCAGCCAAGCGTCGCACGACACGTGGTCAGCCAACGGCGCGCTGGGCGATAACAGCGCTGCACTGCGCGATCTCTCGCGCTGGTGCGAACAGTGGTCGGGTGCACAGCCCGATAGAGAGCTCATGGCCCGCACCAACCCGGTGTATTACCCCCGCAACGCCCACGTCGAGGAGGCGCTGGCAGCGGCCCTCGGCGGCGACCACGCCCCCTTCAAGCAGCTGTGGGACGCCCTGCGTGCCCCCTTCGCCCGCCGCGTGGGCCTGGAGCGCTGGGAGAAGCCCACCCCCTCCCCATCGGGTTTCCGAACCGTGTGCGGCACCTAGCCGCCAGGAGGAAACACTGGCGGCACGGCACAGCCGCGGAGCCGTGACACGGAGCGGGTGGAGGTTATTTCTTTCCTCCGCCGAACATCTTCTCCACATCGATGCCCTCCATGCCCGGTGGCAGCTGATCCTGCAACGCCTTGAGCTCCTTCATCGACGGCATGCCGCCACCCATGCCTGGCATTCCCGGCATGCCCTGACGGTTCATGCGCTTCGGGGAACGACGGTTCTTGTTGCGGCCCTTCTTCCCCTTGCCCTTGCGGTGGTTCTTCTGCTTCTTCGTCGCAGAACGCCCACCGGGCATGCCGAACTGGCCGGCCATACGGCCCATCATCTTCTTCGCCTCGAAGAAGCGCTCGACCAGCTGGTTGACCTCGGAGACCTGCACGCCGGAACCGGCCGCGATGCGCTTGCGGCGGGAAGCGTTCAGGATCTTCGGGTCATTGCGCTCCGCCGGGGTCATACCTCGGATGATGGCCTGGATACGGTCCAGCTGCTTCTCGTCGACCATGTCCGCGAGCTGGGACATCTGGGAGCCGCCAGGCAGCATCTTCAGGATATTGCCGAGCGGACCCATCTTGCGGATCATCATCATCTGCTCGAGGAAGTCCTCCAGCGTCAGCTCGCCGGACGCCATGCGCTCGGCGGAGCTCATGGCCTTCTCCTGGTCCACGACCTGCTCGGCCTGCTCGATCAGGGTGAGGACGTCACCCATGCCCAGGATGCGGGAGGCCATACGGTCCGGGTGGAAGACATCGAAGTCCTCGAGCTTCTCACCCGTGGAGGCGAACAGAATCGGCTTACCAGTGACCTCACGAATGGACAGGGCCGCACCACCACGGGCGTCGCCGTCCAGCTTGGTCAGGACCACGCCGGTGAAGTCGACGCCGTCGCGGAAGGCCTCGGCGGTCGTCACGGCGTCCTGACCGGTCATGGCATCGATGACGAAGAGCACCTCGTCGGGTTCGACGGCGTCGCGGATGTTACGCGCCTGCGTCATCAGCGTCTCGTCGATACCGAGGCGACCCGCCGTATCGATGATGACGATGTCGTGCTGGGTGCGGTAGGCCTCCTCAATACCCTTCTCGGCGACCTCGACCGGGTCACCCGTGGAGGTGCCCATCTCATGGTCGTGGGACTCCAGGCTGGTGCCCGGATCCGGGGCGAAAGTGGTCACACCGGCACGCTCACCAACGATCTGCAGCTGCTGCACCGCGCCCGGACGCTGGAGGTCACAGGCCACCAGCATCGGGGTGTGCCCCTGCTTGGAGAGGTAGCGGGCGAGCTTACCGGCCAGGGTGGTCTTACCTGCACCCTGCAAACCGGCGAGCATGATGACGGTCGGCGGATGCTTGGCCAGAGTCAGGCGGCGGGTCTCGCCACCAAGGATCTCCTTGAGCTCCTCGTCGACGATCTTGATGACCTGCTGGGCTGGGTTCAGGGCCTCGGAGACGATGACGCCGTTGGCGCGCTCCTTGATGCGCTTGATGAAGGCCCGCACGACCGGCAGGGAGACGTCCGCCTCGAGCAGTGCGAGGCGAATTTCGCGCGCGGTGGTGTTGATGTCCTGCTCAGTGAGGCGGCCCTTGCCACGCAGCCCCTTGAGGGCACCTGATAGCCGGTCTGAAAGTGACTCAAACACGTTCTCGTGTCTCCCTTAATACGATCGCTGAAAACGTCTCAACGCCCGGCCGGGGCGAACAACGTTAAGTAGTTATCCCTGCCACCTTAGCGCGGCGGGGGCGTTGTCCGGGAACGGCCGGGCGTGTGAGAGCCAGTTGTGGGAACTATTCCCGCGGAGCAGCCTCCGCATCGACGACGGTGTGGTAGGCGCGCTCACGGTGGTGCGTGACGTCGATGCCCGTGGTCTCCTCCTCGGCGCTGATGCGCCAGCCGAGGGTCCGCTTGAGGATCAGCGCGATCACCGCGGTGACCACGGCACCAAAGGCAGCGGCGATGATGGCGATGAGCACCTGAACAGCGAGCAGCTTGGCGCCATCCGCGCCGCCACCGGTGAGCAGGCCGCGGTCGGTGGCGAACAGTCCCGGGGCGATGGTGCCCCATAGCCCTGCGACCAGGTGCAGACCAACGACGTCCAGGGAGTCGTCGAAGCCGAGGCGGTACTTCAGCGAGATGCTGTAGGAAGCCAGCACGCCGCCGACGAGACCGGCGAGCATCGAGGTCAGTGGGGACATATCCCCCGCCCCCGGGGTGATGACGACCAGACCGGCGACCACGCCGGAGGCCGTGCCCAGGGAGGTGACGTAGCCGGTGCGGATCCGCTCGCTGACCATCCATCCCAGCATCGCGGCACAAACCGCAACACAGGTATTCAGGCAGGCCAGGGCGGCACTGCCGTCGGCAGCCATGGCGGAGCCGCCGTTAAAGCCGAACCAGCCGAACCAGAGCAGCGCTGCGCCGAGCATCACCAGTGGCAGGTTGTGCGGAGTATCGGGCTCCTTCATGAAGCTCTGGGACTTGCCGATGATGAGCGCTAGCACGAGACCGGCCACACCGGCGTTGATGTGAATGACCGTGCCTCCCGCGAAGTCGATGGGGACAATGTTCGCGACAGTCTCGGCGCCTTCCTGGTGGGTTCCGAAGAGCCACGCGGACAGGCTGTTGGCACCCTCGCCGAGGAGTCCGCCACCCCAGACCATGTGGGCCATCGGCGCATACACCAGGACGACCCATACTGCGGTGAAGATCAGCCAGGTGTGGATCTTCACCCGGTTGGCCAGCGAGCCGGAGATGATCGCGGTGGCGATCATGGCAAAGGTCATCTGAAACAGGACGTTGACGGCGTTCGGCATGCCGTGGGCGTCGATGAGAGGATTCCCGGAGGCGTCGAGGATGCTGTGGGCGAGACCGAAGAACTCGGTCGGGTTAGCGAAGATTCCGGCGATGGAGTGGGTGCCGTAGGCCATGGACCAGCCGCAGATCACGAACATCACGCCTGCGACGGCCATTGCCCCGAAGGACATCATCATCATGTTGATCGCGGACTTCTGGCGGGACATGCCGCCGTAGAACATCGCGAGTGCCGGGGTCATCAGCAGCACGAGGGCCGCACTGATGAGCATCCAGGCTATATTGCCTGGTGAGGTGGCCATTTCTTGAGAAGCCATGGTTGGGAATCCTTAACAGTCGATACGATCAGGCGTCCATTTCTTTCAATCGACAAACCAGTTGGAAAGTGTTCTTGTAATCAGTTGAGCGTGATTACGAAAAATAAATTTATCATTATCGCGGAGCTCTAGAACAGGAAAAATTAACGAAAAAGCGGCAGAACCCGTTGCTAGGTTCCGCCGCTCGAGCCAGAAAATCCTGGCTGAAAAGCTCTTTTTAGCCCAGGAGCGCGTCCACGAAGCTCTCCACCTCAAAGGGCGCGAGGTCGTCCGCTCCCTCGCCGAGGCCGACCAGCTTGACCGGCACGCCGAGCTCCTCCTGGACCTGGAAGACGATGCCGCCCTTGGCCGTGCCGTCCAGCTTGGTCAGTACCACGCCGGTGATGTCCACGACATCGCGGAATACGCGGGCCTGCATCAGCCCGTTCTGCCCCACCGTGGCATCCAACACGAGCAGCACCTCGTCCACGCGGGCGCGCTTCTCCACGACGCGCTTGACCTTGCCGAGCTGATCCATCAGGCCCACGGAGGTGTGCAGTCGACCTGCGGTATCCACGAGGACGACGTCCGCCTGCTCGTCCATGCCCTGGCTCACCGAGTCGAAGGCCACGGACGCCGGATCCGCGCCCTCCTTGCCGCGGACGGTGCGGGCGCCCACCCGGTTGCCCCAGGTCTCCAGCTGGTCGGCAGCGGCCGCGCGGAAGGTATCGGCAGCGCCCAGCACTACGTGCTTGCCCATGCCGACGAGCACGCGGGAGAGCTTGCCGGTGGTGGTGGTCTTGCCTGTACCGTTCACGCCGACAACCATGATCACGCCCGGCTTACCCTCATAAGGCATCGCCTTGATGGAGCGGTCCAGCTCCGGCTTGCCGGCCTCGATGAGCACCTCGCGCAGCATCGCGCGCGCCTGCTCCTCGCTCTCCACACCTTGGGAGGCGATGCGCTCGCGCAGGGAGTCCACGACCTTCATCGTGGTGTCGGCACCGAGGTCCGCCATGAGCAGCGTGTCCTCGATTTCCTCCCAGGCATCCTCATCCAGATCGCCTGCGCTGAGAATGCCGAGCACGCCGCGACCGATGACGTTCTGGGACTTCGCCATGCGGCCACGCAGCTTGCCCAGGCGCCCCTCAACTGGCGCGATCTCCTGGGTGCGGGCGGCCTCCTGCTTCTCTGCCGGGGTGGCGGCGTCCTCAACCGCGTCTACGGGCTCGTCCTCAGCCGTTGCCGCAGCGGCGGTCCCGTCGTCTTGTCCGGTCTCCTTCTCCGCGGCAGGCGCTCCCGGGGTCGCGGCCGGCGCAGCCGGGACATCAGCCGACGCGGTGGTCTCCTGTTTCGGGGCAGGCTCGGCCGTGACCGGCTTCTCGCTTCCAGCTTGCTCCCCCTGCGGCTCGTCGGCTGCCTTCTCCGCGGCCGGCTTCTCCTGCTCGGTGGCAGGGGCTGCCGGGGCAGCGGGCGCTGCTGGTGGAACCGGCTTCTTTTCCTCGGATGCGACGGATGCCGGCTCTTCCGCCTCGACCTTTTCCGCTTCGCCCTTCTCAGCCGCAGGCTGCTCTGGCTCAGCCTTCGCCGGTGGCGGCTTCTCAGAAGACTCCGCAGGAGCCTCCCCTCGCGGCTGAGCCTTCTTCTCCTTCTCGAAGGGAGCCGGGACGCTCACCCCGCCGATATCCATCGTCGGGCGGCCTGCATCCTCCGAGGTCGGCGCGGGGGATTCCCCGCCAGAGGTGAAGTTAAACCCACCCTTGGCCTGGTAGTCGCCCGAAGACGGTTTCTTCTCGATCTCCGGACTCTTCTCGAAGGAGATCTGCTTGGACTTTTTGCGGCGCAGGCCCGCCACGATGACGATCGCCACGATGGCGGCCAGCACCACCAGGCCAATGAGTACCCAGATGAAAACGTTCATAATCCCTAGTCTTTCAGATTTGGCCCGAACACACCGAGAACCATCGCATCGGCGAGGACCACATCGCCGGTCACGAGGTCGGGAACCAGCTGGGCCATCTTCGCCCAGCCCTCATAGGCCTGCGGCAGCTTGCCCAGGGTCGGCAGGTGGCCGTGCGCGTACATGCGCGTGGCCAGCGCGAAGACCATGGAGATCACCGGCGCCAGTGCCCAGCGGTTCTGCGGATCATCGGTATCCACCCCGTCGAGGCGTTCGAAACGCACCCGCGCGGACAGGTACAGCTGACGGTTCGCGGACTTGATCCGGCGCAGCACCGCCACCGCCGTCGTCATCAACGTCGGGTCCCCGAGAAGCTCGGAGAGCGCCACACGGTGGGTGAAGGTATCGAACACGGCGATGAGTCGGCTGTTCTCATCCGAAATCGCACCCGGGACCAGACCGGCGTCGCCGAAGAACATGGCGAGCACCGCCTTCTGCTGATCTTCGTTCATGTGCGCGATCTGGACGGTGGTGGCGTCGATGCAGGAGTTCTCCAGGGAGCGGTCGTGCCCCATCTCCAGGGTCTTGACGGCCCCCTCACCGGCGGTGGCTGCCAGCTGCTTCTTCAGCGCCTTGATACTCGGCAGCTGCTCGGCGTCATCCTCATCCAGTCGAGCGATCGCGCCCAGGATATCCAGGGCATGGATCCACGGGGTGCCGATCTCGTCCCGCTTCTGCTCCGCGGGGCTCATCAGCTCCTCCTGGGTGACGTCGAAGGAGGAATGCACCAGGCCGGAGGCGATGAACTGCGCCGGCCGATCCGCGGTGGCGACCAGCGAGCGTCCCATCGCGTGCACCGACGCGCGCGCATCGTGGGTCAGCGCCTCGCGCACCCGCTGAGAGAGCGCAGGCGGCACCTGGGCGCGCTTCTGCAGCCAACCGGCCTGCACGTCCCACAGGGTCGGCAGGATTTCTGGGTCGGACGGGGCCTGCTCGGCCTCCCCGACGAGGAAGGCGGACAGGTGCGACCACGGGGTGTCCTCCCCTCGCCCGAAGTAGCCTTCGGCCTCGACGGTCTGCGCGCGCTCGCCCGGGCCGGAGGGCGGACGGAGGAAGGAGAAACGATCCGGCGCGAACAGCTGAACGGCGAGCGGTCCGGCGTCCTGCAGCTCGGCGGGAAGCTCGACAGGCTCACCCGTCGCGCCGATGGTGACGGTGCGGGCGGGCTGCCACGGTGCCGTGACGGGCCAGACCCACGCGCTCCAGCAGCCGAGGTCGGGGGCGTCGGCATCCGCGCCCGTGTCGAAGACGAGCGAACCGTCGGCGTAGGACACATTCCAGGTCGGTGCCGGGATGATGTTCGCCAGTCGGACGGAGACGCGGCGGCGGGCCACCGAGTCGATGAACTCCAGCTCGAAGCTGCCCTGCGACATCACGGCGAGGGAGGACGCTGCGGCGGAAAGCTCCGCAGACCAGGTGATGTTGTCCTCGGTCTCCAGCTTCAGCGTGCGCACCGGGGCGCCGTGGCGGTCGCGGATGACGAGGCTAGGGCGTTCGAGCGGCTGGTCCAGGGGGCTGCCGGGGCGGACGCGGAACTTGGTGTCCTGGTCCAGCCAGGAGGAGCTGGTGCGCACGGCTTCCGTGCGCCACATCGGCTCCTCGCCACGCAGCGTGAGCTGGTAGCGCAGCCGTGGTGGGTGCACGACGACCGGCAGCGCGTCGCCGGCATCGGTTTCCACAACCGTGGTGACGTACTTCTGATCAGGCCCGACGGTGGCCTTCACCCGGCGGGAGAAGGGCTTATCACCGGCGAGCAGCTTCACCGTGGTTGGGCTGAGGCCTCCGGCCTGCGGCAGCCGGGTTAGTGCGGAGGGGCCATCGATCTCGACCTCCGTGCTGAGCCCCTCAACCAGGGCGTACTCGTGCCGGAAGGACTCGTTGCGTGGCCCGCGCAAGCGCACCAGGTACTCGCCCGCCCATGGGCTGTCATAAGCCTCCGGGTCGAAGACCTCGAAGGACCCGCCCTCTGGCGGAACCTCCAGGGGTTCCTCATCGGCGACCGTGTCGCCGTACTCGCCCGGGCCTGCGTAGGCGCCGATCGTCAAGAACCAGGTCTCGACCGCTCCCGACTGGGTCGGCGGGAACTCCACGAGCAGGGACTCGGAGAGAATCGGGCGACCAGACTGGGTGCGCAGCCCCGGGACGTGCTGACCCGGCTCAACAAACCGCACACGCTGCCGCGGGTCGACGGCGCGCACGCTCCCGATCGACGGGCGGCGCTCCCCCGGGCGCTCGATATGCAACGAGAGAGCTTCGGAGAGATCCAGCAGGCGGATCGTCCAGCCTTCCCAGGCCTTGACCTCATGCTCCTCGAGT
Organism: Corynebacterium sp.; assembly: GCF_030152825.1. Classification (GTDB taxonomy): domain Bacteria; phylum Actinomycetota; class Actinomycetes; order Mycobacteriales; family Mycobacteriaceae; genus Corynebacterium. Next base: position 31,224 of record NZ_JASLIP010000008.1, on the reverse strand, counting down.
ACCGGGATCTCCTGGTCGCTCACCGGGTCCACCGCGCGGGCGTCGGTGGGGCAGACCACCCACACCGTGGCGTGGTGCAGGGTGGCCATCTCCGTCAGGTCGCCGCCGCGCTCGGTGAAGATCAGGCTGGGATCATCCGTGCTGACCATGGAGACCTGCCACTGCTCTCGGGAGGCAACGTTGCGCACCCAAATCTCACGCAGGGGCCGGCGCACCGGAATGTCGAAAATCTCGCTGGTCTTCGCGCCCGGGCGGTCCGCCTTACTGGTGATGAATGCGGACGGGCTGCCGTCGAAGTCCAGTCGCCACCGCACCTCATCGGGGTTGGTGAAGTGGCTATCTGCCAGCTCCTGCTCCGGCAGGCGCAACAGCACCCTGCGGCGCAGCACATCGAGGCGCAGGCGCGGCCGATCCTCCGCGTGGGCCACGCCCACCGTGTAGCGGCGATCCACGGTGCCGATGGGGCGCTCCCGCAGCTCCGCCGCGATCTCCTCGGCGACCAGCGGGAAGACGGAGTTCTTCTGCAGTGCCCGGTGCCACTGCCCTTCCTCGGCCCCCTGGTGCACCACCCGGACGACCGGCTCGGTCAGCTTTTGGGCCAGTTCCGGGGAGGTCGCGCACAGCGGCCCTAGCTGCAGGCGCTGTGTGGCCAGCTCTGCGACGACCGCGGCCGCTTCCTCGCTGAGGTCCTCGGCAGCCTCTCCCGACTTGCGACGAGTGTCGATGAGCTCAATGAGCTCCGGCGTCCAGTCGCTGGCGATGCCCACGTGCCCGAAGAGCCGCCCCATCTCACCGTCCGGACCGCCGGCGAGGTCGTCCATCGGGTCCAGCCCAGCCGCCTGCAGAATCTCCGCGAAGTGGCCTTCGATGAGTGCCACCCGGTCCTCGGTGGCCTCCAGGCCGAGCCCGGCCCAGAATTCGGCGGCCACCTGGGGAACCTCGTTGAGCTTCGCGGCGCGCGAGATCAGCACCGCGGCGGTCAACGCCGGGCAGGTCTGCAGTAGCGCGGCATCGTCTGCCCCCGCGGTGATCTGGCGGCCTAGGAAGGTGCCATAGAAGCGGGTGAGCCGCTCGAGCTCATCACCATTGATGTCCAGCTCAACAAAAAGCTGCACGTCCTTGAGTTTCGTCGCGAGTTCCGCCTCGGCGCTGGAGGCCCAGGCAAGGAGCGTGTCATTCAGGTCTGTAATCGGGCTGGTAGTCACGTCCGCCAATCCTAGCCTTTGCCCCCGCGATGATTCCGCGCGCCCCAGCCCGCTCCCCCTGTGTGCGGGATGGCCTGGGCTAACCGGCTTCCAGTGGCTTCATGCGCTGCGAAATAACGCGCGTCACGCCGTCCCCGCGCATGGTCACGCCGTAGAGAACATTGGCCACATCCATCGTCGGTTTCTGGTGCGTGATCACGATCAGCTGGGAGTCCTTACGCAGCTCCTCGAACAGCGCGATCAGGCGGCGCAGGTTGACGTCGTCCAGTGCGGCCTCGACCTCGTCCATGACGTAGAAGGGGCTGGGGCGCGCACGGAAGATGGCGACGAGCAGGGCCAGCGCGGTCAGCGACTTCTCACCGCCGGAGAGCAGGCTAAGCCGCTTGACCTTCTTGCCCGGCGGGCGTGCCTCCACCTCGATGCCGGTGGTAAGCATGTCCTCCGGGTCAGTGAGCACCAGTCGGCCGGACCCACCCGGGAAGAGGGTCTCGAAGACCTTGGGGAACTGCTCCTCCACGTCGTGCCAAGCTTCCACGAAGAGGGTGAGGATGGTGTTATCCACATCCTTGATGACCCCGTTGAGGTCCTCACGGGCTCGCTGAACGTCGTCCAGCTGGCTGGCGAGGAAGGAATAGCGTTCCTCCAGCGCCTTGTACTCCTCCAGAGCCAAGGGGTTGACCTTGCCGAGGGAGTTCAGGTCCTTCTCCGCCTGCTTGAGCTCCTTACGGGCTGTGGCCTGGTCGAAATCCTCCGGGAGTTCAACAGCCAGCAGCTGCTCGGGAGTCATGGTGAGCTGCTCCATCGCGGATTCTGCGGCCTGCTCGAGCTTGAGCTGTGCCTGGTTGCGCTTCAGCTCCGCCTCATGGGCCCGCTGGGTAACCGCCCCGAGCTGGCTGTTGTACTTATTGACCTCAGCCTTTTGCTGGCGCATCCGTTCCTGCCATTGGCGGTGCGCCTGCTCGGTCAGGGTGCGGGACTCCTGTGCCCGGTGGAGCGCATCGGCGATGCGCTGGCCGACGCGTTCGGCCTGTTCCTGCACGATGAGCGCGGCCTGGCGCTTCGCTTCACGACGGGCCCTCGCGATCTCGTGCTGTTTGCGAGAGGCCTCCTCCTGGCGGGCCTGGCGCCGCAGGTTTTCCGCCTTGCCGCGAGTGGCGGCGGCGCGCTCCTCTGCCGTGCGCAGTTGCAGGCGCACATCCATCTCCATGGCCTTTGCCTGGGTGAGCTCTTGAGCCGTGCGGTCGCGCTGCGCAGTGGAGGGTTCCTCCTGCTCCGCGGGCTCCTGCACGCGCGAGAGACGATCCCGCACCTCGGCGAGTTCCTCATCAGCTTGCCGGGCCCGCTCCTCTGCCTGGTTGCGTTGGGTGGTGGCGCGCTCGAGGCTACGGCGGGCCGACTCCTCTGCGTTCTCCGCCGCCTTGAAGCGGTGCTGGGCCGCCTGGACGCGTGCCCGTTGTTCCTGGACGGAGGCCTTCGCGCTGCTGGCTGCGGCGCGGCACTCCGCAGTGGTTTCCAGCGCGGCGTCGAGGCTCGCCTTCAGGTCTGCGAGCTGTTCCTTCTTTTCGGCGACGTCCGCGGTGGCCTGGTCAATCTTCGCAGCAAGCTCCACCGCTGGGGTGGCTCCCCCGCGGCCGGCCGCGAACCAACCGGGGCCGAAGAGGCTGCCGACCTTGGTCACTGCCCGCAGCCTGGTGTCGGCGGTCACGACGCGGCGAGCTTCAGCGGCGTCTGCCACGGCGACGACGTCGACGAGCATCGCGTTTAGCGGGGCGGCTACCTCCGGGCTGGGCTCGATGACGTCCAGCAGCCACTGCCCCGCGGGCAGGGTCGCGTCCAAGCGCCAGCCGGCCTTGCCCTCGGCCTCGGCTCCGGATTCGATGACGAGGGCGCGGCCCTCGTCGCTGCCCTCGAGCGCACTGAGGACGGCATCGTCTGATGCAGTCACCACCCCGGTGGGCGCGATGGCGCCCAACACGGCGGCGACGGCGGCGGACCAGTCGCCGGTGACCGTGAGGTTCTCCGCCAGAGTGCTCACCGCATGCCCCTGCTCCTCGGCGGCGGTAGTCGCGCGGGCAGCACCGTCGGTGGGGCGCAGCCGCTCCTGCCAGCCGGTGATGGTGGCTTCCAAGCCAGCGATTTCTCGCTCCAGCGCGCGTTCCTGGTTGCGCAGCTCCTCCGCGCGCTGCTCGACGGTCTGCACCTCGCGGGCGAGCTGCTCTGCAGTGGCTTGCAGTTCCTCGCCCCCACCCTCGATATCCGCCAACGCGTCGGCGGCTTCCGCGAGTTCTTCGCTGAGGTTGTCCAGCTCCTCGGTGTGCTCGCTCACGGCCTCTTCGCTGCGCTCCACCTCGGCCTGAGCATTAGCCAACCGCTCGCTGGCTGCCTCCTGGCGGGAGAGCAGCCTTACCACGCCCTCACGCCGGTCCGCGATGGCCCGGACCTGGGCGAGGTGCTCGTTCTCCGCCTGCCGGGCGGCGTCCTGAGCCTCGGCGACGGTCTCCCGGATGCCCTCGAGCTTTTCTTGGGCGATCTCGACGGCCTCGTCGAGTTCCTCCTGCTCGGCATCGGCCCGCTCGGCGCGCTCCAGCAAGTGAGCAGGGTCGGGCCCCAGCCAGGCGGTCTCCTCGCTGGCTTGTGCGCGATCGGCCGCGATGCGCAGGGAGGCGGAGTTCTTTTCCGCGACCGCCGAGAGCCGGTACCAGAGGGTGCGGGCGCACTCCGCGTCTTCCAACGCGGTGCGCAGCTCTTCTTCCACCTCGGCGAGCTCGCCGGAGTGCTCTTCGAGCTGCTCGGTGAGGTATTCGCGCTCCTCGATGAGCCGTTCGGCCTCGGCATTGGCCTCGTGGAGGTTCTCCGACAAGGTGCGGACGTGGTGGGCGGCCAGCACCGTGCGACGGTCCCGGATGGTGGCCTGCACGGTGGACGCCCGCTGCGCGGCGTCGGCCTGCCGGGCCAGCGGCCCCAGCTGGCAGTGCAGCTCATCGGTGAGGTCCTGGAGGCGGTCCAGGTTGGCCTGCATGCCGACCAGCTTGCGCTGCGCCTTCTCCTTGCGACGCCGGTGCTTCAGCACGCCAGCGGCCTCCTCGATGAAGGCGCGGCGCTCCTCGGGCTTGGACTCCAGGATTTGGGAGAGCCTTCCCTGACCGACGATGACGTGCATTTCGCGGCCGATGCCCGAGTCGCTCAGCAGCTCTTGGATATCCATGAGCCGGGCTTTGGCGCCGTTGATCTCGTATTCGCTGGCCCCGTCGCGGAACATGCGGCGGGTGACCGCGACCTCGGAGTACTCGATCGGCAGCTTGCCGTCGGAGTTGTCGATGACGAGGGTAACCTCCGCGCGCCCCAGCGGTTTGCGGTCACCGGCACCGGCGAAGATGACGTCCTCCATCTTGCCGCCGCGCAGGGTCTTCGCCCCCTGCTCCCCCATCACCCATGCCAGGGCGTCGACGACATTGGACTTGCCCGAGCCATTGGGGCCGACGACGGCGCAGATCCCCGGCTCGAGTTTCAGGGTCGTTGAAGATGCAAAGGACTTGAATCCTTTGAGAGTCAACGACTTTAAGTGCATGCCGTTATCTTAACGGTGCGCGCGGACAAGCTCTAAGCGCAGGCTTCCCACGCACTAGCGGCGCTCGAAGCCCTCCGCGCCCTTGGGCTCGCCCCACAGCTCCACGACGGTGGTGACCTGACCCGGGCGTTGCGGGTTCGTCAACGCACCGGGCTGGAGCCGGTCGAGCAATTCTTCGGCCAAGTGTCGCGCCCCCTCCGCGACAACGAGCACCCGCCCATCTGGATAGTTCGTGGCCGAGCCGGTCAGCCCCAGCGCCTTGGCTTGGCCAGCGACCCACCAGCGAAAGCCCACGCCCTGAACGCGGCCGTGGCACCAGGCGGTGAGCCGGACCTGTGGTTGCTCAGTCACTTCCGTTTCTCCTTAGCTCGCCGTATTCCGGGCACAGTCTTTAGGTGAACTCGCGCAGGGAGCGGCGCTCGAGCCAGCCGCGGCGGGTCGCCGGGTCGGAGCCGTCCCAGACCTCCACGTTCTTCGCCTCCGGCAGCATATCCCGGTGGAAGACCGGGTCCAGACCCTTCTTGCGCTGCTCGTTGAAGTTCTTCAGCAGCTTGAAGGCGATGCCGCCTAGCGGGACGATCGCGATGATGTTGATGATCGCCATGGTTCCAGCCATCGTGTCGCCCAGAGCCCACACCAGCGGGAGGGAACCGAACGCACCGAAGAAGACGAAAGCGATAACGCCAAGGCGGAAGATCGTCATGACCGTCTTCGACTCGGAGAGGTACTCGATATTGGCCTGAGCCAAGTAGAAGTTGCCGATGACCGAGGAGAAGGCGAGGAAGAAGAGGATGATGGTGATGAAGTGCGCGCCCCACGGGCCAACCGTGTCAGCCAGCGCGGTCTGAGTCAAGGACACGCCCTGGATGTCCTCGCGTCCGTAGGTCACCGCAGGACCCAGCAGCACCACGAAAGCGGTGATGCTACACACAACTAGGGTGTCGAAATATACGCCGAGGGTCTGGACGAGGCCCTGCTTAACTGGATGGGAGACGGTCGCGGTTGCGGCGGCGTTCGGCGCGGAGCCCTGACCTGCCTCGTTGGAGAACAGGCCGCGGCGCAGGCCGATTCCGAAGGCGGCACCGACACCCGCGCCGGCGATCTGCTTCAGCCCCAGTGCATGACCGACGATGAGCCCAATCATGCCCGGCACCTCGCTGAGGTTCATGAGAACGACGATGATGCCAACGATGATGTAAGCCACGGCCATCAGCGGCACGATGATCTGAGTCACGCTGGCGATGCGGGTGACACCACCGAAGATGACGAGCGCGGTCAAGGAGGCGACGCCAACCGCGACGATGAGCTTCAGGGTCGTGGAATCGCTGTTGAGGGACCCACCCACCGCGTCGACGATGGAGTTCGTCTGGATCGCGTTGTAGACGAAGCCATAGGTGAAGGAGAGCGCCACGGCGAAGATGACGGCGAGCGGCTTCCAGCCGAGGCCGCGGGTCATGTAGAAGGCCGGACCACCGTGGTAGTGACCGTTGACGTCGCGGGACTTCCAGAGCTGAGCCAGCGTGGACTCAACGAAGGCGGTAGCGCCACCGACGATGGCGATCATCCACATCCAGAAGACCGCACCCGGCCCACCAATGGAGATCGCCAGCGCCACGCCGGTGATGTTGCCGGTTCCCACGCGGGAGGCGGCAGAGATCGTGAAGGCCTTGAACGCCGAGATGCCAACGCGCTCGCCATCCTCGATCTCGTTGCCCTGCTCGTCGCGGGCGACCGGTGGCTTCTCCGCGACCGCCTTCAGCATCGCGGGCAGCAGGCGAACCTGGACAAAGAGGGTCCGCAAGCCGAAGTAGATGCCCGCGGCGATCAACAGCCACGGGATGATGTTCCAGATGACACCGTTGATCGAGCCATCAACGAGCTCAGTAAGTTTTTCCATAGGGGCATTGTAGAATTCCACTACCCATTCTTGGAATAGCCTGCCCGTAACCCAACCCCGCTCTGGACGCTAGCTGGGTTGACACTGCGGACAGAAGTGCGAGGAGCGGTTCGTCCACTGCACCCGAACGATCGGCGTCCCGCAGCGGGGGCACGGCTTCCCGGCCCTGCCGTAAGCATTGAGCGATCGGAAAAAATAGCCGCTGGCACCGTTGACGTTGACGTAGAGCGAGTCGAAGCTGGTCCCGCCCTGGGCTAGCGCGCGCCGCATCACCGCCTCGGCCTGCTCCAGCACGGCCACGGCGTCGCGCTGGCGCATGCCCCGGGTACGGCGACCGGGGGCAACACCTGCCGCCCATAGCGCCTCATCGGCGTATATGTTGCCGATCCCCGAGACCAGCGTTTGGTCCAGGAGCGCGCGCTTCACGTCGGTCTTCTTCGCCCGGAGGCGCCGGGCCACGGCCACCGGGTCGAAGACCTCTTCGAAGGGGTCAGGGGCGATGTGCGCAACCGGAACCGGCACCCCCGCGAAGCCCCCGTGCGGATCGGCCACCATCTGTGTGACCTGCCACTGGCCGAAGGTGCGCTGGTCCACAAAGCTCAGCACCAGGTCCCGCTCCCCCGCAGCGACCCGCGCGGAAATCCGGACGTGCGTGGTGGGCAGAGCCGTATCGGCAGCTTCATGGATCAGCATCTGCCCGCTCATCCCGAGGTGGACAAACAGCGCGTGGCCACTATCCAGCACGAGCCACATGTACTTGCCCCGGCGCTCGATGGACTGGATGCGGGCGCCGTCCAGAAGCGCGACGAGTTCCGCTGCCCCGCCGGGCTGGGCGCGAACGGCGCGGGGGTGGCGGACGTCGACGTCGTGGATGATCCCGCCGCGGAGGTGTTCTTCCAACCCGCGGCGGACGACCTCCACCTCAGGCAGTTCAGGCACGCTTGCTGAGTTCCTCCACCATGGCGCGGGCCGCCTGGTGTTCCGCTTCCTTCTTCGTGCGGCCCTGGCCGCGGGTGTGCTCCTTGCCATCCAGCAGGAGCGTGGCGAAGAAGGCCTTGTCGTGCTCCGGGCCGGAGGAGGTGACCTTGTACTCCGGCATCGGCAGATCGTGTTCGCGCAGGCGCTCCTGCACGGTGGTCTTCCAGTCCATGGTCAACCCCACGGTCGGAGCCTTATCGATCATGGACTTAAACAGCCGCAAAACGGTCGCCTTCGCAACCGCGAAGCCGTGCTCCAGGTAGACCGCGCCGAGGATCGCCTCGACGGTGTCCGCGAGGATCGAGTCCTTGTCCTGCCCGTCGGTCTTCATCTCGCCGCGGCCGAGCAGGATGTACTCCCCCAGCCCGAGGCTGCGGGCCAGTCCCGCGAGCGCGTACATATTCACCACGCCCGCGCGCATCTTGGAAATGTCGGACTCGCTGCGCTGGGGGAACTGCGTGTACAGCTGCTCGGCGACCGAGAGCCCGAGCACGGCGTCGCCGAGGAACTCGAGGCGCTCGTTATTCGGCACATTGTCGTTCTCGTGCGCGAAGGAACGGTGTGTGAGCGCCAGCCGCAGCATCTCGTCGGACAGCTCGATACCCCAGGCCTGAAGCAGTGGGGTGTGGTCGTGCTTGGAGTATGCGGCGCGGAGTGCTGCCTCGCCGGTGAGCCTACGCTTGCGAGCCATCGTCACCCCCGGCGAGGCGGGACTTAATAGCGGACAGGCCGGCCCAGCGCGAGTCGACCTTCTCCTCTTCCGCTTCTTCCTCCGAAATGCCGTCCGGCTCTGGGACGTTGGTCTCGCACTCGAGGCCGTAATCAGCACAGACGGGGTTGAACGGGGCGTTGAGCCCGGCTTCGTTGAGCACCGTCTGCGTCAGGTCGATGCGGTCGCCCTCAACCAGCGGTGGCAGCTCGTCGCCCTCCTCGTCGGAGTCCTCGTCCTCGGTGGTGATGAAGTCCGAAGATGTGCCGAAGACCTGGTCGACCTTGATGTTGAGGTCCGTCGTGAAGCGGCGGAGGCAGCGGCCGCACTCGACGCTGGCCGGGCCGCTGACCGTCCCCTGGGCCATGATGGCCTCGCCGAGGTTGGTGAGGATCAGGTCGATATCAACGCTGGTGCCGGGGGCGATTCCGAACATTTCCCCGCCGAGGTTGTGCGGGGTCTCGCCGGTGGTGTGAACATGCTCCGGGCCACCTTGCTGGCCGAGGATGTCCTGAACATCGAGAATGAAGGGGTTGCTCATACCCCTTTTGTACCCGCTTGAGGCTCCCCGCCGCCATTTGGGACGACGCCCTGTTCGCTTCATCCCGCGCGTTGAGCCCGGGGTTTAGCCCTCGTAGCTGTGGTCCCCGTAGTTGGAGTCGCTGCGCAGCCCGGAGACACCGGCCCCCTTGCGCAGCGCGGCGCGGTCGCGGCCCACACTGCGCAGGGTTGCGGAGAGGGACTCCTCGAACTCCGCGAGGGTCGAGTCGACGTAGCGGTCGCACTCGTTGCGCAGGCGGTCGGAGTCCGCGTGGGCGGACTGCACGATGCGCTGGGACTCGGCCTCCGCATTGCGGACAACCTCGGATTCGGACACGAGGCGCTGCTGCTCGGCAATGCCTTCGTCCACGGAGCGCTGGTAGGAATCGTTGCCGGCCTTGATGAGGCGGTCGGATTCCGCGGCGGCGCGGGAGATGACGTGGTCGTATTCGTTGCGAGCTTCGGTGACCAGGCGGTCAGCCTCGTCCTCGGCCTGGGCGACCGTGGTGGTGGCGCGCTCTTCAGCGTCGCGCACCATCGCCTCCGCACGGGCGTGAGCCTCCTCAAGAATCCGATCGCGCTCCGCCTCAGCATCAGCGACCATGCCGTCGGCGCGATCCTCAGCATCGTGAAGAATCTTGTCGCGGTGGTCGAGGACGTCCTGGGCGTCGTCCATCTCGATGGGAATGGCGTTACGCATCTCGTCGAGGATGTCGAGCACCTCGCGGCGCGGCACCATGCAATTGGATGTCATGGGCACGCTATAAGCCTGCTCCACCATGTGCTGGAGATCGTCCATGCCTTGGAAGGTTTTGTACATGTCCCCCACTATTCCATGTTCCAGGGCATCACTCGCGGAGAAACACACCGGTCACAGGAATTAACAATTTTTTCTTCCGCTGGAGCCGGTGGTCACGGAGCTTTAAGACTCGGCGAACTTCGCCTTCACTGCCTTAGCCACGGGTTCTGGCAGCAGCCCAGAGACGTCCCCGCCGTACTTCGCGACCTCCTTGCACAGCGTGGAAGACACGTAGCCATACTCCGGGCTCGTGAGCAGGAAGTAGGTATCCGCCCCAGAGAGGCGCTGGTTCATCTGGGCCATCGGCAGCTCGTACTCGTAATCCAGGGAGCTGCGCAGCCCCTTGACCAGCGCAGTGATGTCGTTCTCCGTGAGGTAGTCCACCAGCAGGCGGTCCCACGTGTCGATCCGGATATTCTTCGGGCGCCGTTCCTCGGGCAGGTCCGCGATGGCTGCCTCAATGAGCGCCACGCGCTCCTGCTCGTTGAATAGCCCATTCTTGTTGGGGTTATAGGTCACCAGCACGATGACCTCATCCCACTGGGCCGCAGCACGCGTGAAGATATCGAGGTGACCGTTTGTCACCGGGTCAAAAGATCCTGGGCAGACTACTCGCATGCTGTCCAAGTGTAGCGCCGGCCCCTGTGCCGGGCACCCGGCGCTCCCCTCTCCTTTGACGCGAGCGGCTTTAGCCCCGCCAGATCGCCGTATCGAAGCGCGCAATACCGAAGGTGCGCTTCTTCACCTTCTGCCCCGTCGGCTCGAATCCTTCAGGCCACGCCGTCTCCGGGCTCTTACTGTTTCTTTCGATGACGACGACGGCGTCCTGCGCCAGCGCCGGAATCAGTGCTGCCAGCATGTCCGCCACCGCGTCGTCGGCCAGCTCATAGGGCGGATCGGCGAGCACCATCGTGTAGTGACGCTTCGGCGCAGTCGCCAGGAAAGTCTTGACCTTGGCGTGAACCACGTGGGTTTTCGGATGCTCCACCGTCGCGATATTCCGCTTGATGGTGCTCACCGCTCCGTCGAGCGCTTCCACGAGCGTGACCTCCGCCGCGCCCCGGGAGGCGGCCTCGAGACCCAAGGCCCCAGAGCCGGCGTAAAGGTCGAGGACGACCTCCCCGGCCAGCCCGAAGCGGGCCTCGAGGGAGGAGAACAGGCCTTCACGAGCCCGGTCGGAGGTCGGCCGGGTGACCTGCTTGGGGATCTTGATGCTGCGGCCTCCCGCCTGTCCGGCGATGATGCGGCTCATTAGTCCTTGCTGCTCCTGTTCCGTTACGCACCGGGCGCCCACCCAAGGCTCGCGTTGCGAGGCCCCGTAGAACCTAGCCGCGCTGGATATACGCCTGGTCTTCCAACTCAATGTCCGCGACGAGCTGCCGGGCTAGCTCCTCCTGCTTCTCCACCAGCTCCTGGGCGTAATCCTTGGCCCGCATGATGATCTCACCATCGCTTGCGAGGTTCAGCAGGCTCGCTCGGCGGGAGCCGGCCCCAGACTGATCATCGCCGAGGATATCTCCCTCGGTTCGCTGCTCGAGGTCCAGCTCGGCCAGCGCGAAGCCGTCGGTCGTCGCCGCGACCGCCTCAAGTCTGTCATAGCTGGCAGACCCCGGCAGCGTGGTGGTGTGCAGCATGCACCAGCCGTCGGCCGAGCCACGGCCGATGCGGCCGCGCAGCTGGTGCAGCTGGGAAACACCAAAGTTTTCGGCATCGATGATCACCATCACCGTCGCGTTCGGGACGTCAACCCCGACCTCGATTACCGTGGTCGCGACCAGCACATCCGTCCGCTCCTTTGCGAAACCCGCCATCGCGGCGGCCTTCTCCTCGGGCGCCATTTTGCCGTGCAGCACGTCCACCGTGCAGTGCGCCAGTGGACCCGACGCCAGCTTCTCCGCCCAGGCCAGCACCCCGTCCTCGCCCTCGATGCGTGGCACCACGACGAAAGCCTGGTGCCCGGCGGCGACGTCCTCGGAGATTCGCTGCCACATGCGATCCACCCACGCGCGGCGACCGGCTTGGACGACGGCGGTGCGCACCTCACCTCGTCCACTCGGCAGCCCCGGCAGGACGATGGGTTCGAGGTCGCCGAACATCGTCATCGCAACACTGCGGGGAATCGGGGTGGCCGTCATGACCAGCATGTGCGGAGTCTTGCCTGCCGCGGCCTTGTTCTTCAGATAATCGCGCTGCCGCACGCCGAAGCGGTGCTGTTCGTCGACGACCACGAGACCCAGGTTGAAGAACTCCACTGAATCCTGCATCAGCGCGTGCGTGCCCACCACGATATGAGCCTGGCCACTGACGATGTCTAACAGGGCTTGGCGACGTACCTCAGAGTTCTGGCTGCCGGTGAGCACCGTGATGGTGATCGGCAGCCCCTCGACCAGGCGCGTGAGGGTCTGCGCGTGCTGCACCGCGAGCACCTCCGTCGGGGCGATGAAGGCACACTGCAGCCCGGCATCCGCGGCCGCCACCATCGCCAGTGCGGCGATCAGGGTCTTGCCGCTACCGACATCTCCTTGCAGCATGAGGTTCGCCGGCACCGTGGAGTCCAGCGCTTCGGCGACCCGGTCCCACGCGCTCGTCTGCCCCTCGCTCAGCCGGTAGGGCAGGCCGTGGATGAAGGAGGCCAGCAGCTCGGAGTGCAGCGCATCCACCCGCGGCGAGGTGCGCCGCGTGGAGTCCGCCGCCCGCAGCGCCATGATGAGTTGCAGCTCGAGGGCCTCGTTAAACTTCAGCCGCTCGATCGCCGCGCCCGGCCCCTCCTCCGGCGGCTGGTGAATGCCGCGCAGGGCTGCGTCGAAGCGGATCAGCGGGGCACCGTCGGCACCGGTCGGCCACGCGGGCACCGAACCGGCGGCGACCTCCCCACCGGCGCTGTGCGCGTTCGTCCCCGCCACGGTGGGATCCGGGAGCATCTCCGGGATGGTCTCGCCCCCTGGAGTCGGCGCGAGCGGCCCACGGAGGACCTGGTCCACAACCCCGATCAGCTCCGCGGTCGAGGTACCCCGCTTGCGCGGATAGCCAGGCAGGTAAGGCATGCGCAGCAGCTCCTCCGCCGCCTCCTGACTGCCCGCGATCGTGACGATGGTCTTCAGGGAGCCATAGGCCCCAAAGCGCGCGCTGGGGCCCGGGTCGATCGTCACATAACTCGGATTCTTCAGCTGCCACTGGTTGCGGAACGTATCCAGCTTGCCGTGCAGCAGCAGGATCGCGCCGGGCTGGATCACCCCCAGGTGCATCTTCGGGTTACCGAAGAGCGCGGACTCCATCTGCACGCTGCCGTCGGTGAAGCGGAAGCGGATGAAAGTGCGGGGCCCGCGGCCCGAAAAGTTCTCCTTCTGCTCGACTCCCAGGATCTGCGCCACGCAGGTGTACATCTCGCCAGGCACGAGCATGTCCAGCTGGTCCGACGTTCCCAGCCTGGCGTAGCGGGTTGGGAAGGTCAGCAGCACATCCTGAAGGGTCTTCAGGCCAGGCTTATCCGCCAGGTTCTTCGCCCGGTCGGGGGTGGTCGCCGTGGTGAGCGGGCGGGTGTCCTGCCAGCCGAGCATCTACTCGACACCCACCTGAACCGCAGTGCCCAAGCCTCGGGCGTGATGCTCGTGGAACTCTACGCCGGGGTGTTGTTCGCGAGCGCGATGCACGAAGGCTTCCACTGCGTCGGCCACGGCGGGCTCGGAGGTGATGAAGGTGACGAGTTCCCCACCATCGGCCAACAGGTCGGCAACAGTCTGCGACAGCTGTTCGGGCGGGCCCTGCCACCAACGCTGGGACACACTGGCGTCCAGCATGTCCGCCGTGTTGTCCTCCCAATCGTTCGTCGGGTCAAACACCGCGAGCGCTGCCAGGCCCCCGACCAGGGAGTCGGTGTCGATGATGTTGAGCTGGCGGCCACTGCCCTCCCGCTGGGCTACCTCCAGGATGGCGGCGGGGTCTGCCCCATTGGTGAGCACGGCGATATCTCCGTCGGGCAGCTGCCCGAGTGCGGTGCGGGTCTGCTCTTCGCTGGCTACCGGGTCGAGGCTAACGGCCCCCACGGCCGCGAAAATATCTTGCTCATCGCCCTCACCGGAATCGCCCACAGCGCCTTTCTCGTCCTCGTTGTGGCCGGGCACCAGGGCGATGATGGGCCGGGACGCCCGGCGCGTCGCGGTTGCCAGCGTCCCGGGCTGGCTGGGCAGCACCTCGATGCGCAACTCGGTCACCTGCCCCAGGCCGAATGCCTTTTCGAGCAAGGCGCCGGCCTCCAGCGTGTGGACGTGCACCTTCGCCTGCTCCTCGGACACTGGGGCGATAACGATTGAGTCACCATGGGAGGCGAGTACCTCGCGCAGCGGGTCGACGTCGCCGTGGAAAAAGAAGAGCAACTCCAGCTCGGCAGGAACACCGTGGGATTCGGCGTGCGTGCCGGATGCGCTATCGCCCCCGGGCGCCTCGTACTCCCGCGTGCTGGAGCCCATCATCGCTGTCCCCTCGGACTTCCCGGTCAGGACGTCCTTCAGCGCTTCGAGCATGAGGATGAACCCTGCCCCGCCGGCATCGTAGACCCCGGCCTCGGCGAGCACCTCGAGCTGGTTGGGGGTATCGAATAGCGCCTCGCGGGCGGCGTCGAGCGAGGCGTCGACGATCGCGCCCATCCCCTGGCCGGCCTCATGGGCTGCGCGCGCACCGATAGCTGCCTGGCGCAGGACGGTGAGAATCGTGCCCTCCACGGGAGCGGCGATGGTGGACTCGGCAAAGCCCACGGCGTCCTGGAGCATCCGGACCAACGCGGCCGCATCGATCGGCCCCTGGGCGGAGGCATCCGCGAGGGCACGGAATACCTGGCTCAGCACCATTCCGGAGTTCCCGCGCGCCCCCTTGACTGCGCCCGTGGCCAGCAGCGCGGTGATGGCCGGGAGGTTCACGTCGGTGGCATCCTCCGGCTCCGGCAGCGTGCCCTCGTCGACCGCCGACTGGAGTTCCTCGCAGGCGGCGCGGACGGTGTGGGCCATGTTCGACCCGGTGTCGGAGTCCGCGATGGGGAACACGTTGATGCGGTTGATTTCCGCCTGAGACTCCTCGAGCAGCGTCGCTGCCCGGTTCACCCAATTGGTGACGGCAAGCGCGGAAATCGTTTCGGACATGCCTGCCAGCTTAACGGTCGAGGCTCCAATCCACGGGATCGGCACCCTGGGCCCGCAGGATTTCATTGGCACGGCTGAAGGGTCGGGAGCCGAAGAATCCGCGGTAGGCAGACAGCGGTGATGGGTGCGGGGACATGATGCAGCGCTCGGGCCCGATGATGCCCGCCAGCTGCTGGGCCTGTTTGCCCCAGAGGATCGCGCAGAAATGCTCGTTGGCTGCGACCTGGCGAACCGCGGCCTCCGTGATGGCCTCCCACCCCAGGCCCCGGTGGCTATTCGCCTGTCCCGCGAGCACCGTGAGCACCCGGTTGAGCAGCAGCACCCCCTCGTCCAGCCAGGGGCTTAGGTCCGCGGTGGTGGGCCGGGGCAGGCCCAGGTCCTCGCTGTATTCCGTGAAGATGTTCTGCAGGGACTTCGGGATCTGCTCACCTTCAGAGGAGAACGCGAGCCCCACCGCATGCCCCGGGGTGGGATATGGGTCTTGCCCCACGATGAGGCACTTCACGTCCGCCGGGTCGACCTCGAAGGCCCGCAGGATGTATTCCTCCGGCGGGAGGACCTGTTGGCCCGGCGCGTGGGCCGCCTGAGCTTTGTGCAGGGTTTCCTCCAGCCCGGGCAGCTGCCAATTGGGGTGCACGTAAATCATGGTGGACCTCCTAGCGGGTGTCGTGGGCGGCTTAGAGCGAGGACCAGCCCGCGGTGTAGACCGGGGTGGCGCCATCGATGGTGACCTTCGGTCCCGAACCGGTTTGCGAGCCCGTGCTCCCGATACGTCGGAAGCCGGTGGGGATGCGGGCTGCGGTGGTGGCCAGCAGGCTGTGGTCCTCACCGCCGCTCAAGACCCACTTCCACGGGTCCTCCTGCAGGACGTCTGCCGCGTGCTGGAGCATCTCGTCGGGGGCGATGCCGGCCTTTTCGACGTCGATGGTGACCCCGGATGACGTCGCGATGTGGTTGAGGTCGGAGATCAGCCCGTCGGAGTTATCAGTCATGCTTGCCACGCCGGCTGCCCGGGCGACGGTCCCCTGCCCCACCACCAGGCTGGGTGCGCAGTGCCAGCTGGCCAGTTCCTGCAGGATCTCATCGTCCGGGACCGCTGCCCGGCTGCCGTAGTGGCGCAGCACGTCCAGCCCCGCCGCGGAGTGCCCGAGCTTGCCGTGCGCGATGACCTGCTGCCCCGGCGCGGCGCGGTTGACCCGCAGGGCGGGCGCGGGGCCGGTGAGCTCGCCGAGCGCGGTGATGGAGATGAGGAGTTCCTTGCCCTGCACGATGTCGCCACCCACCAATTCGGCAGCCCAGGGCTCGGCGGCGGCCTCAATCCCCTCGGCGAGTTCGCTGACCCAGCTCAGCGGGGTCTCACCCGGGACCGCCAGCCCGAGCAGGGCTGCGGTGGGCCTGGCTCCCATGGCCTGGATGTCGGCGAAGTTTTGCGTGATGGCTTTCACGCCGACCTCGTAGGCCGTGGAGTATTCGGGCCGGAAGTGGCGCCCGAGGACGAGGATGTCGGTGCAGCTGACGTGGCGCGAGTTCGGTGCTGTGGGCCGCAGGATCGCCGCGTCGTCGCCGTTGAGTTCGCTCGGGGCTGCACGACGGATCGCCTGGATGGTGGCCGCCTCCCCCACCTCGCGCACCGTAGGCCCGGTGTATCGGAACATCCGCCCGCCTCCTTATAAGATGTGTGCCTATGAGCACACAGCGTAATCCACGGGGTGCATCCCCGGCCGCCTCGCAGGGCCCGACTACGGGGGCTGATGCCCAGGGCCGTGGAGCAGGGGCTCCCCGTTCACTCGTCACGATCAGTCTGATCCTAGCTCTCGTCTTCACCGTCGCGGTGTTGGGGGGAGCCAAGATTCTTTCGGATCGGCAGAAGTATTCGGACGTCTCGGTCGGCGCCGTTGATGCACCGGATGCGAAGGCCGCGGAGTGCTCTCAGCTGGTGGAGAAGGCCCCGGAGAAGGCCGGTAAGTTCCGGAAGGTGGGCATTCTAGATCCGGTTCCAGACGGCACCGTCGCTTACCGGGACACCAACGGCACCCAACTGACCGTCCGTTGCGGCGTCACGATGCCAGATCAGTACACAGTCATCAGCCCGGTCTCCGCGGCTGAGGGGGCGAGCTGGTTCATCGCCCAGGACGCCACCCCGGGTTCCACCCTGGCCACCTGGTACTTCGTGTCCGGGGAGCCGACCGTTGCGGTGACGTCCGAGGCGGACGGCGACCTCATCAAGGACGCGGTGGCGGAGATCTCGCCCGTTCTCGGCGAGGTCGCGTCCTCTGATTCCCCCGTGACCCCGGCTGCCCTGCCGCTGGCAGACGAGCCGGTAGCCAAGGATCGTAATGAGCAGACCTGCCGTTCCTTCGACGAGACCCTGCCTGCGGAGATCGCCGGCTTCCGTCGCCTGAGCAGCGAGGAGCTGGGCGAGCTGATGGAGAACAACGCCAAGGCCGTGGCCGGCGAGGACGCGCTGCGAGATCCGAAGCTCTCGGGCTTCATCGAGCAGGCGAAGCGCGCCGCGGCGGATTCTCTGGTCGTCTACCAGCCCGAGAAGGAGGGCAACGAGCCGGTCGTGGTCCGCTGTGGCGTTGCCTTCCCGGAGTCCTATGAGCGCGGTGAGCGGCTTTCCCAGATCGACGACGTTCCGTGGTTCGACGCCCCTGCCCTCGCGCAGGGTTCGACGATCGGTCACTGGTACGCGATCGGCCACGAGGAGGTCGTCGCCGTCGCGATGCCGCAGTTTAGCAGCGGCGATGTGCTGCCCACGGTGACGAAGGCGATTACCGAGAGCATGTCGAAGCGCGCCGAGCGCTCGTAGCCCCTCCCAGTGCGTGGTTAACGTCCCGGGCTATTCCGGGGCATCCCCCGCACACACCAACGCCCGCCACGGTGACCGTGGCGGGCGTTTCCCGTTGTCTTAGGGTCTATGAGTGGCGACGCGCCCCGGCGACCAGGGTGGTCAGCAGGTCGGTGTAGCTCAGACCATCAGCAAGGAACATCTGCGGGTACATGCTGATCGGGGTGAAGCCGGGCATCGTGTTGATCTCATTGAGGATCGGGCCGGTGTCGGTGACGAAGAAGTCCACGCGTGCCAGGCCGGTGCAGCCCAGCGCTCGATAAGTCTCGATCGCGAGCTGCTGCACCCGGCGCGTGGTGGCCTCGTCGAGCGGGGCGGGAATGGTGGCACTGACGGTGTCGTCAAGGTACTTGGCGTCGAAGCCATAAAAGCCCTCCTCGCCGGCGTCGGTGCCCTGCAGCATGGCTGGGGAGGATGCGACCAGGGTGCCGTCCTCGCGCTCCAGCACGCCACATTCAACCTCGGGGCCGATGATCATGGCCTCGATGATGACCTTCGGGTCGTGGGAGGCGGCCTCCTCGATGGCTGCGGGCAGGTCCTGCCAGCTGTCCACCTTCGAGATGCCGATCGAGGAGCCACCCCGGGCAGGCTTGACGAACACCGGGAGGCCGAGCAGCTCGCGCTCCTCGTCCGTTAGCTCGGCGCGGCCCTGCAGAACGACCTCCGGGCCGGTCGGGATGTTGGCTTCCCGGGCGATCTTCTTGGTGAACTCCTTGTCCATGCCCGCCGCGGAGGCCAGCACGCCGTTGCCGACGTAGCGGGCGCCCAGCAGGTCGAAAAGACCCTGGATAGTGCCATCTTCACCGTTGGCGCCGTGCAGGACGGGGAAGATGACGTCCGCGGTGGCGAAGACCTCCCCGGTACGGTCACCGGTGACGAAACGGAACTCGGTGGCTTTTCCGGCGGCGCCCAGCATGGGCTGGATCCGCTCACTGTGATCGGCAACGGTGGGTAGCTCGCGGCCATCGGCTCGCAGCTGTGCGGTATCCGTGGTTCCCGGCACCCACGCTCCCCCGCTGGTGATGCCAACGGGGACGACCGTGAACCGATCAGAGTCCAGGTTGTCGATGATCGCGCCTGCGGAGATACAGGACACGGAGTGCTCGGTCGATTGGCCACCGTAAACGACGGCGACGGTGAGTTTTTCAGCTGCAGTCACAGCGCTAACCCTACCCGCTTGGGGCAGCGAATCGCGGTAGCCCACCGCGGGGACGGCGCGCCCCTGGCACTCGGGCTGTCACTCGGGCTTGCGGGTGCGCCCCAGCAGCTGGTTGATGATCTGCTCCGGGGTCGCGCCCTCGTAGCAGACTTGCACCACCGCATCGGTGATGGGCATTTCCACCCCAGCCTTGCGCGCCAGCGCCTGGACGGAGCGGCAGCTGACCACTCCCTCGGCGACCTGCCCCTTGGTGG
This sequence comes from Corynebacterium sp., assembly GCF_030152825.1. Taxonomy (GTDB): domain Bacteria; phylum Actinomycetota; class Actinomycetes; order Mycobacteriales; family Mycobacteriaceae; genus Corynebacterium. The sequence goes on along the minus strand of NZ_JASLIP010000008.1, from coordinate 12,132 downwards.
CCTCAGCAGCTGCCTCTAGACCCGCTCCCTCGCCAAGGCGCTGGCCGAAGCTGCGGTTGCGAGATAGTGGCGAGGTACACGTGGCAACCAGGTCGCCCATGCCCGCGAGCCCGGCCATGGTGCGCGCGTCCGCACCGAGCTGGAGGGCCAGCCTGGTGGTCTCGGCAAGCCCGCGGGTGATGACGGTGGCATTAGTGTTTGCTCCAAAGCCACAGCCTGCGGCGATGCCCGCGGCCAGCGCGATGACGTTCTTGGAGGTACCAGCAACCTCGGCCCCCAGGACGTCCTGGCTGGTGTAGGGGCGGAAATACGGCGCGGCGACGGCGGACTGGACGAAGCGGGCGCGGTCGTCGTCCTCACAGGCGATGAGGGTGGCGGCGGGTTGCCCCTGGGCGACTTCCTTGGCGAGGTTCGGGCCGGTGAGCACGGCGACCCGGTCGCTGGCGACCCCGGCGACGTCCGCGATGACCTGGCTCATGCGCATCCCGGTCTCGTACTCGATGCCCTTGGCGAGGCTGACGATCGTGGCATTCGGCTCGATGTGTTCCCGCCAGCTGCTCAGGTTGCTGCGCAGCGTCTGGGAGGGGACGCCGAGCACCACGATCTCCGCACCGTGAAGTGCCGTGGCGGGGTCCGTCGTCGCTGAAAGTCCTTCGGGAAGATCCACGTCCCCGAGATAGGCGCTATTGCGGTGATTGTCGTTGACGTCGGCGGCGACCTCATCGCGGCGAGCCCACAGGGTGACGGGGTTGCCGGAGTCGGCGAAAACCTTCGCCACGGTCGTCCCCCACGAACCAGCCCCCATCACTGCTACCTGCACCATCGTGCGAACACCGCCTAAAATTTATGTCCCGTATGCCTACGTATCTGATCCTGTTTGGCCTCGTATAGGATCACTGTTGTTAAGTCAGCTTCCCAATTCTAGTCCCCCGACGGGAGGATTTTCCTCGTGATCACGAACAACGGCGACGGCAACCTATCCACATCCCTGGCCAAGTCAATCAATGGGCGTGGCCACGTGGCGCGCATCGGCTCCCACCCCACCGAAGAGTTCGAGCGTCCGACGTTCGCTGCCGGCGCGGTGCTGTGGCGGCACAACGAGCAGGGTGAGCTGGAGATCGCGGTGGAGCACCGCCCCCGCTACGACGACTGGACGCTGCCGAAGGGCAAGGTCGACCCGGGCGAGAACCTCGCGGGCACCGCGTTCCGTGAGATCCTGGAGGAGACCGGCTACCGCGTGGAGCTCGGCTGGTTGCTGGGCTACGTCCACTACCCGGTCCGCAAGCGCACGAAGGTGGTTTATTACTGGACTGCGGAGGCCGTGGACGGCTACTTCGAGGGCAACAATGATGTGGACGACGAGGTCGACGAGCTGCGTTGGTTGTCGCCGAAGAAGGCACGCAAGTCGCTGACTTACCCGCTCGATCAGCAGGTTTTGGATGCTGCTTTGGAGCTGCTGGCCCTGGGGGCAAACCGTCGGGTTCTGCTGACTCGCCATGCCCGCGCGCTGCCACGGCGGACGTGGAGCGGTGATGATGACAAGCGCATTCTGGACAAGCGCGGCCGTCGCCAGTCCGAGATGCTCATCTCCCAGCTGGGGGCCTATGGGCCGTCGGCGGTGTTCTCGGCGCGCCCGGACCGCTGCTTCGACACGGTCTCCCCGTTCTCCCAGGCTTTCGACCTTCCGCTGACAGTGTCCTCGACCTTCTCCGACGATCAGGTCGTGGCGGACGTCCCGGCGGCTGTTGCTGCGCTGAAGGCGACGGTTGAGCAGCGCAAGGTCGCCGCCGTGTCCTCCCAGGGTGCGGCGATCCCGGCGATGCTGGAGCATCTCTTTAACGAGAGCGGCATCGAGGTCGAGGACGTGCGCGTGAAGAAGGGCAGCGTGTGGGTGCTGCACTTCAAGGATGATCAGCTGCTGGGTGCGGACTACCTGGCCAGCGCGTTGCCGGTGAAGTAACCCGACTGGCCGGGCACCTAGCACCCATTGCCGGTGACCTGCCGCCCTATAACGGCGAGACCCCGCTCCTGATCGGCTCTGTGGCCGACCGGGGCGGGGTCTTTTCGGCTTTGCTGCCGCTTAGTCCGCGGTGCGGGCTGGCAGCGTCTTCGGCTTGAAGCTCGGGCGCTGGGACTCGAACTCGGCGATCTGCTCTTCCTTGCGCAGGGTCAGACCGATGTCGTCCAGGCCCTCCATCAGGCGCCAGCGGGTGTAGTCATCGACCTCGATGTTGAAGGTGTGGCTGCCCAGGGTCGCGGTGCGATCCTCGAGGTTCACGGTCATCTCGATGCCGGGGTTCTGCTCGATGAGCTTCCACATCAGCTCGATGTCGGACTGCTCGACGATAGCGGCCAGCAGCCCGGCCTTGCTGGAGTTGCCCTTGAAAATATCCGCGAATCGAGAGGACAGGACAACGCGGAAACCGTAGTCCATCAGCGCCCAGACGGCGTGCTCTCGAGAGGAGCCGGTGCCGAAGTCCGGCCCCGCAACCAGCACGGAGGCGTCTTTAAACGCATCCTGGTTCAGGACGAAGTCCGGGCTCTGGCGCCAGCCAGCGAACAGGCCGTCCTCGAAGCCGGTGCGGGTCACGCGCTTCAGGTACACGGCGGGGATGATCTGGTCGGTGTCGACGTTGGAGCGCATCAGGGGCGCTGCGACACCGGTGTGGGTGTGGAACTTTTCCATGGTGTGGCTTCCTTCGTGGGTTCCGTGGGTGAACTTCTGGGTGACGTGTTCGCTTAGAGGTCGGCGGGGCTTGCGAAGGTGCCCTGGACGGCGGTGGCCGCTGCGACCTGCGGGGAGACCAGGTGGGTGCGGCCACCCTTGCCCTGGCGGCCCTCGAAGTTGCGGTTGGAGGTCGAGGCGGAGCGCTGGCCGGGGGTCAGCTGGTCCGGGTTCATGCCCAGGCACATGGAGCAGCCTGCGGTGCGCCACTCAGCGCCCGCGGCGAGGAAGATCTTGTCCAGGCCCTCCTCCTCTGCCTGCTGCTTGACTCGCGTGGACGACGGGACGACGAGCATCTGGACGCTGTCAGCGACCTTCCGGCCGTCCAGAACCTCGGCGGCTGCGCGCAGGTCCTCGATGCGGGCGTTGGTGCAGGAGCCCAGGAAGACCACGTCCACCGGGATGTCCCGCAGCGGGGTTCCCGGGGTCAGGTCCATGTACTCCAGGGCGCTCTCGGCGGCGGCGCGGTCGGTGTCGTTGGTGAAGTCCTCCGGCGCAGGCACGGTCGCGCCCAACGGCAGGCCCTGGCCCGGGTTCGTTCCCCAGGTGATGAACGGGGTGAGGCTGGAGCCATCGATGTGGACGACCGTGTCGAACTCCGCGCCCTCATCGGTGCGCAGGGACTTCCAGTACTCGACGGCGTCCTCCCAGTCCTGGCCCTGCGGGGCGTGCGGGCGGCCCTCGAGGTAGTCGAAGGTGGTCTGGTCGGGAGCAACCATGCCAGCCCGGGCGCCGGCCTCGATGGACATGTTGCAGATGGTCATGCGGGCTTCCATCGACAGCTTCTCAATGGCCTCGCCGCGGTATTCAATGATGTGGCCCTGGCCGCCGCCGGTGCCGATCTTCGCGATGATGGCAAGAATCAGGTCCTTGGCGGAGACCCCCGGCTGCAGCTCGCCACTGACCTCGATGCGCATGGTCTTGAAGGGCTTCAGCGGCAGGGTCTGGGTGGCCAGCACGTGCTCGACCTCGGAGGTGCCGATGCCCATGGCGATGGAGCCGAAGGCACCGTGGGTGGAAGTGTGGGAGTCACCGCACACCACCGTCATGCCCGGCTGAGTCAGGCCGAGCTGTGGGCCGACGGTGTGGACGATGCCCTGGTCGATGTCGCCCATGGAGTGCAGGCGGATGCCGAACTCTTCGGCGTTTTTACGCAGGGTCGAGACCTGAAGGCGGGAGGTCTGGTCCTCGATGTCCAGCAGGTTTCCACCGACGACGCCGGTCGTGGGGACGTTGTGGTCCTCGGTTGCGATGGTCAGGTCAGGACGACGGACGGGGCGGCCGGCCTGGCGCAGCCCGTCGAAGGCCTGCGGCGAGGTGACCTCGTGGACGAGGTGGAGGTCGATGTACAGCAGGTCCGGGTCGCCGTCCGATCCACTGGCGACGAGGTGGTCGCGCCAGACCTTCTCGGCGAGCGTCAGCGGCTTTTCTGTTGCGCCGCGGGTGGTATTAGTTGTGGTGTTCACTACGCTCTCCTCATTTCCAGAATCTTGCGAATCTCGGGAGTCATCCGAAAGTTCGCCAGTTCCACTTGATGGAATGTATAGTATCAAATCATGGGATATACATCTGAGCGAAACACCAACTCGGCACCGCAGCCACCCCAGTTGGGGGTCAACCCCGGGTACGCGCACCCCGCCGGCGCCGAGAAGCCAGAAATCCCGGCAATCAGCGGCATCCAGGTTCTCGACCGCGCGGTCTACATCCTCTCCATCATCGCAGCCCGCCCGCACAACCTGTCTGAGGTCTGCGACGAAACCGGCCTGCCACGGGCAACCGCCCACCGGATCTCCGTGGCACTGGAGAAGCACCGGCTGATCGAGCGTCAGGCCGACGGCCAGTGGACAGCCGGCCCCGCGCTCGCCGAGCTCGCCCCGCGCACCAGCCCGCGCCTGGAGGAAGCGGCCGAGCACCTACTTCCGAAGCTGGTGGAGCAGACCAAGGAATCCGTCCAGGTCTACCAGCTCTCCGGCTTCGAGCGACTCTGTGTGGCCAACGCGGAACCTGCCACGGGCCTTCGCGACACCGTTCCTCGCAACACCCGGATGACGCTCAACGCCGGCTCCGCTGCACGCATCCTGGTCGCCTGGGCTCCCGTCTCGCTGCAGCAGGCGGTGCTCCCCACCGCCGCGTACAGCGCCGCGGAGCTAGAGCGCGTGCGTCAAACCCAGATCTCCGAATCCGTTGCAGAACGCGACGCCAGCCTGGCTTCCGCCTCCGTCCCAATCTTCGACTCGACCGGCACGATGGTGGCTGCGCTATCCGTCTCCGGACCCGTCGCCCGCATGGGTGACTCCCCCGCCGAGAAGTTCGGGGACGCGCTGCGGCAGACGGCAAAGGAAATCGAGATTCACCTCTAGGGCTTATGGGGTCTACGATCATCTCAGAACATGAAGTTTTGACCAGAAAGTTCGCCCCATGTCCAGCTCAACAGGCACCGGCAGTGCGGCTGTAGGCACAGACCCCGCAGCGCCCCGCCGCTCCCCCGTCCGAGAGTTCACCTTCCGTGCGGTCCTCCTCGGCGGCATCATCACGCTCGTCTTCACGGCCGCCAACGTCTACCTCGGACTGCGCGTCGGCCTGACGTTCGCCACCTCGATCCCCGCGGCCGTGATCTCCATGGCCATTCTGCGCAATTTCCAGGATCACACGATCCAGGAAAACAACATCGTGCAGACCATTGCCTCGGCAGCCGGCACACTCTCGGCGATCATCTTTGTCCTCCCCGGCCTGATCATGGTCGGCTGGTGGCAGGGCTTCCCCTACTGGACCACCGCCTCCGTGGTTGCCATCGGCGGCATCCTCGGCGTGACTTTCTCCATTCCGCTGCGCAGGGCGCTCGTCACGGGCTCAGACCTCCCCTTCCCCGAGGGCGTGGCAGCCGCCGAGGTGCTCAAGGTCGGCGACACCCAGAACCAGGACTCCGCTGAGGAAAACAAGACCGGGCTGCGTCTGATCATCCTTGGCTCCATCGCGTCTGCGGTGATGTCCATCATCACCGCCATGAAACTCGCAGCATCCTCGGTGTCCTCCTACTTCCGCCTCGGCCCCGGCGCCACGATGATGGGTGGCTCGCTCTCGCTGGCTCTCATCGGCGTCGGTCACCTCGTCGGCATGTCCGTCGGTGCCGCCATGATCGTTGGCCTGATCATCTCCTACGGCGTGCTCATGCCACTGCGCACGTCGGGGCTCATCCCGGCCGAGGGTGACATCTCCGAGATCGTCACGGCCACCTTCTCCTCCGAAGTTCGCTTCATCGGCGCCGGCACCATGGCCATCGCCGCGGTATGGACCCTCTTGAAGATCATCGGCCCCATCATCCGTGGCATCAAGGAGGCTCTCGCCTCCTCTCGTGCCCGCCACGATGGCCAGGCTGTGGACCTCACCGAGAGGGACATCCCGTTCCCAATCGTCGCCGGGGTCACGCTGGCGTCGATGCTGCCAGTAGGCCTGCTCCTGTGGCTCTTCGTGAAGGACACCACCATCACGCACCACATGACCGGCCTCATCGCGCTGTCGATTATCTACACCCTCCTGGTGGGGCTCATCGTCGCGTCAATCTGCGGTTACATGGCCGGACTCATCGGCTCCTCGAACTCCCCCATCTCGGGCGTCGGCATCATCGTCGTGCTATCCGCTGCCTTGCTGATCAAGGTCGTCGTGGGCGGGGAGGCCGACTCCACGGCACTCGTCGCCTACACCCTGTTCACCGCGTCGGTGGTCTTCGGCATCGCGACGATTTCCAATGACAACCTCCAGGACCTCAAGACCGGCCAGCTGGTTGGTGCCACCCCGTGGAAGCAGCAGGTGGCCCTCATCGTCGGTGTTATCTTCGGTTCTGCGATTATCCCGCCGATCATGGAGCTCATGCGCAAGGGCTTCGGCTTCGCTGGCGCTCCGGGGGCCGGCCCCGACGCTCTCGCAGCACCGCAGGCTGCACTGCTGAGCTCCGTGGCCGAGGGCATCTTCGGCGACTCCCTGGACTGGGGACTCATCGGCCTGGGCGCGGCCATCGGCGTCGTGGTGATCATTATCAACGAGGTACTGAGCAAGTCCTCCCGCTACTCCCTGCCACCGCTGGCGGTGGGCATGGGCATGTACCTGCCGGCGTCTCTCACGCTGATTATCCCCATCGGCGCAGCCCTGGGCTACGTATACAACAAGTGGGCTGACAAGCAGGCCAATCCGCAACGCAGCAAGCGCATGGGCGTCCTCATGGCCACCGGCCTGATCGTCGGCGAGTCCCTCTTCGGTGTCATCAACGCTGGCATCATCGCCGCGACCTCCAACGGCGACGCCCTGGCCGTGGTCGGCGAGAGCTTCGCCGGACCGGCGCAGTGGATCGGGGTGCTGGCCTTCGCGGGACTCTGCGTGCTGACCTACGGCCGCCTCCGGACCGTCGCTCGCCGCTAAAACGCTACTCGCCACGGGGAAGGTGAGCTTGCTCACCCCGCGCCGCTGAGGCGAAGGCAGGCCTGATAGGGGTGCTATATTAGTTTCCTGAACTATACCCCCCTTTTTTTAGCCCCTGCTAAACCCCCTAAGGAGCGTGTCGCTCATGGCTGCCTCTGCCCCGCGCGGAGACAACCCCTCCCAGCCCCCACCACCCCGAGCCTCCAGGGCGATCCGGGGCGCCGTCCACCGCGCCCTGAAAACACTGACCACTCCCCTGCTTCCGGCGGACATCGCAGGGCTTTTCGACCCGCTCGCCGGGCGCGAACTGCGCGGGCGAGTCGAGGCCATCACCCAGCACGGGGAACTCACCACCCTGAAGATCACGCCCTCCCGCGGTGCCCCGCTAAGCTTCCGCCCGGGCCAATTTATCGGCCTCGGCGTGCAGATCGACGGCCGGTGGCAGTGGCGGTGCTTCTCCATCACAAACGCCCCCCGCCCGAACCTCGGCTCCGTCACCTTAGGCATCAAGCAGGTGCCGGACGGCGCGGTGAGCACGCACATCGCCACCGTCGCCCGCGTCGGCGACATCATCCGCTTAAGCCAGCCCGGCGGCGAGTTCTACCTCAGCCACCCGGTGCCGAACAAGCTGTTCTTCCTCACCGCAGGATCCGGCATCACCCCCGTGATCTCCATGCTGCGCTGGTTGAAACAGGAGTACGCAGGCGAGGGCATCAGCATCCGGCACATCCACTCGGAACGCGGCCCGCTGACCCCGGAGCCTTTCGCCACGGAGCTCCGCGCACTGAACACAGAGCTGCCCGGCTACGAAATGCAGCATTGGGACTCCTCCAGTCAGGGCCGCATCGACCCCCGCGAGCTGGCAAACCTCGTGCCCGACATCGCGGAACGCGAGCGCTTCGCCTGCGGCCCCGGCCCACTGCTGGATGACATGAAGAAGCACTTTCCCGGCACGAGGGTCGAACGCTTTTCCACCCGGGATTCCACAGGCTCTGCAGCCGGCGGCAGCATCTATTTTTCGGATCGGCAAGCCCCAGTGGCCTGCGACTCCTCGACGAGCATCCTCGAGGCAGCCGAAGGGGCCGGGGTGGCTTTGACCCACGGGTGCCGCATGGGGATCTGCCACACGTGCACGGCCACGGTTCTCGACGGCCTCGTCGTCGATGCTCGCACCGGACAGCCCCACCGGGAGGGCGAGCGGGTTCGCACCTGCTGCTCCATCCCCGACGGGGACGTCCGCATCACCCAGGGTTAGCACCCAGAACCAGTCCCTCCCCAGCACGCTTAGCCCAACAGCCCAGCACGCCCGTCACCGCACACCCGTCCCGCACCACAGCAAGGAGAAGAAAATGGCGATCAAAGACATCACCGCCTATGCCCACCTCAGCGAAGAAGACATCGCCGAGATCGGTCGGCGCTTCGACGAGATCGAGAAGCGCCACCGCGACACCCTGGGAGAGAAAGACGCCGCCTACATCCGCGGCCTCATCCGAACCCAGCGCGGCATCGATCTGCTCTCCCGCCTCGCCACCGTTTTCCTCCCCCAGGCGAGGATTCCCGCCGCGGCGACGATGGGACTATCGAAGATCCTCGAAAATCTCGAGATCGGCCATAACGTCATGCACGGTCAATGGGACTGGATGAACGACCCGGAAATCCACTCGGCCACTTGGGAGTGGGACAACACTGGCCCCTCCGAGGGCTGGAAGCATTCCCACAACTACAGCCACCACACCTTCACAAACATCATCGGCATGGACAATGACGTGGGCTACGGGGTCATCCGCGTCACCCGCGACCGCAAATGGAAACCCACCACCGCCCTCCAGCCGCTAACCAATGTCGTGCTCGCCGCGCTGTTCGAGTACGCAGTGGCCTTCTACGACGTCGAACTCGGCCGACTCTTCACCGGTCGGCAGACCTGGGAGGAGACCAAGCCCTCCCTCATGCTCACCTTGCGCAAGATCGGCTCGCAGGCCACCAAGGATTACATCGCCTTTCCTGCACTCGCGGCCGCGGTGGGCTACCTGCTGCCCACCAAGAATGCTTTCGGTGCCAGGCGGTGGGCGGTGGCGTCCGGAAAAAACCGGAGAAAAGAGCGGGCAAAGAAGCACGCGAAGAGCGCCGCGCAGGTGGCCCTCATCGCCAACCTCACCCGCAACCTCTGGGCCTACGCCGTGATCTTCTGCGGGCACTTCCCCGATGACGCGGAAACCTTCACCAAGCGCGCCCTCGAGAAAGAATCCAAGGCGGAGTGGTACCTGCGGCAAATGCTGGGCTCGGCGAACTTCCGGGGCGGCAAACTGCTGACGATCCTCTCCGGCAACCTCAACTACCAAATCGAGCACCACCTCTACCCCGATATGCCGAGCAACCGACTGGCACAGATCGGCAAGGAGGTGGAGAAGATCGCCGCGGAGTTTGGCCTGCCCTATAACACGGATAGCTTCTCCCGACAGTTCCTCGAGGTGCAGCGCACGATCCTCAAGCTCACCCTCCCCAACCGCTTCCTCCGCACGCCGAAGTACAACGCGCCGGAGGTGCGCTCGGACGAGGTCTTCGATAAGCACCCGGAGGTCAAGGCGATGATGGGCCCCCGCAAGCTCGCCGCCGGGCTGGCCAGGCTCAAGGAGCTGCGGCCGAAGTTCCTCGCCTAAAAAGGCAGGCACATCACAGCAAAAACTCCCGTTCTCAATGGCTTAGAGGACGGGAGTTTTCTTTTGTACCCCGTACGGGATTTGAACCCGTGTTACCGCCGTGAGAGGGCGGCGTCCTAGGCCGCTAGACGAACGGGGCGCATAGGACACACAAAACTAGCTCCCTACCGGCGTACCGGTGAGGCAACGACCAACTCTGTGATCGAGAACAAAGCCTACAGGCCAGTGCTGCGACTCTCCTAATCCGCTGGTCAATGCCGGATTTTAGGGAGTTCTCGCGTTAGCATGAAAGCAGTAGTGCCGCCGATGCGCCAAGGATGCCAATGACCCTTTCCGAAAATGACACCCCCGACTCGCTCGTGATGCCGGCCGGTGGCGGCACGGGCCGACAGGCGATTTCTCCGGATCGTTACTCAGCAGAGGTCACCAGCGAACATCGTTTTCCTGGCCCGAGGGCATGGGGCATGATCGCCAAGCGGCTGTACGCGGAGTTTTTCTACCGTGGGCTTCCCGATAAGGGCGCGACGCTGAGCTTCTACTCCATCTTCACCGCGATCCCCACCCTCATGGCCTTCTACGCGATTGTGATGCTGGTTCTCGACCAGAATCGCGACCAGGTGCTCGGTGTGACAGGCGAATTCATCAACCGCAATATCCCGGCAGACTTCGCGGCTCAGGCGTCGAATATCATCGAGGCGATCATCGGCACCACGCAGCGTTCCCTGATCACCCTGATCATCGCCGTCCTCTTCGCGCTCTTCTCCTCCTCGGCCTATGTTCGTGCCTTTTCCCGCAGCGCGAACGCGCTCTACGGCCGCGAGGAGGGTCGGTCGATCCTGCGGACCTGGCTAGTGATGTGGGGCTTGACCATCGCGTTGGTGGCGGGGCTTGTTTTGATCGCGGCGGGGTTCTTCCTACGCGAGGAGCTCCTCTCCCCCTTCTTCACCCATATCGCCGACCCCTTGGGGCTAGCTGGCCTGCGCACCTTCATGCTCGACTACTTCCTGCCGCTGTGGACGTGGCTGCGGTGGCCGGTGATCTTTGGGCTCTCCCAGATGCTCATCGCGCTGCTCTATCACGTCGCCCCGAACGTCAGGCAGGGGCGTTTCCGGCTGTTCACGGCGGGCTCCCTGAGCGCGCTGCTTGTCCTCACGCTGATCGGGGTGGGCTTCCGGACTTATCTCAACAACTTCCTACACATCGGCATGTACGGGGCCCTCGGCGGCATCATCGGCGGTTTCTTCTGCCTTTTCATGGCCAATAACGTGCTGCTTCTTGGCCTGCAGCTGGACGCTGAGCTCGCACGTGCCCGGGAGCTGGCGGCGGGCTACGACTCCACCGACCTCATTCTCGCCCCTCCCCGAGCATCGGGTGCCGCGGATGGTGAGGAGCAGCTCGCCGAAACGCTCCAGGCCGAAGCCAAAAACTTCCAACGCCGTGTACGGAACGCTGAGGACGACTAGCGGGGCGGCTATTACTCTTTCCATCGCACCGCCTGAGACGCGCTTCTGATCGCCTTCCTCAGCGTCCTAGGGATCTCCCTTGCATCTGAGGCTTAGCCCCCTATACACGACCATCGGGCGTGGGGCGGATTAAGTGACAAAAAGTGTGTATGAATTTCAGCTTATCTGCTGGTCAGACCGTATAAAACGGGCTTAAATAGGGTTCCAGACCTTATTCAGTCCCGTTTCTTGCTCAATCCACCGGAATGGCTCCAGCATGTGGTAACAGGGGCTTGGTTGTCTTTCGAGGGTGTCAGGAAGTTTGTGTGTGAGGCTCTGATCTAGAAGGAGTTTCACCGATAATGACTACGGTGTCACCGAAGAAAGGCCACGACCCGGCAAGGGTCAACGAGATCAGCGAGAAGCTGATGGAAAATCCTGAGCTGGCCAGCTTGATAAGCGAGCTGTCGACCTCTGTTGATGATGCAAGTGATCTGGTCAAAGGCTTGCTGCAGGCATCGATCAACGCTGGTCTGCAGGCGGAGATGGATGCGCATTTGGGCTATAGCCACTCCGACCGCAAGTCCAAAGCCCGGGTGGAAGCCGCGCAGGAGAGTAATCACCGCAACGGCTCGTACACCAAGACCGTTAATTCTGGCTACGGCGCGGTGGAAGTGACCGTGCCCAGGGACCGTGCCGGCACGTTTGCTCCAAAGATGGTGCCCAAAGGCTCCCGTCGGCTCACAGAGCTCGATGACATGATCGTCTCGCTGTACGCCGGCGGGATGACGGTGCGCGATATTCAGCACCATCTTGGGTCCACCCTTGGGGTGGATATGAGCCCAGATACGATCAGCACGATTACCGATGCGGTGTTAGACGAGGTCATGATCTG
>NZ_JASLIP010000098.1 GCF_030152825.1 Corynebacterium sp. | reverse complement strand
TGGATTTTTTGGCCACGAAGCCCCCGCGTCGGAGACACCACCGAGCACAGGGTTTTCAACGCCGTGGGTGGGGCCGTCGAAAAAAGGCCCGCTGCGATTCTGACCATGTCACTGTTTGCACTCGGGGCAATGTCGCTGGGCACGCTCAGCATCAACACCGGACTCAATCAATCAGATCAGTTCATCGATACCCCGGAATCCATTTCTGCGGCTCGCGAACTATCGGATGCCTTCCCCGATGCCTCCGCAACCCCAGCAATCATCTCTACCGAGGACATCACGGCCACCTCGGAACGCCTCAGCGGCGCTGGGCTTCAACCACGCCCCAATGACGAAGGCTTCATCGAGGTGTCCGGCGCAACGACCCCGGAGCTACGCGCAATCCTGGATGGCACAGATGCGCTTGTTGGCGGTGGAGACGCGGAGCTCTACGATACCGAGGCTGCAGCGGCCGATGACCGTCGGGTCGTCTTCCCGCTCGTCCTTGGGCTGATCTTTGTGGCACTGCTGTTCCTGCTGCGATCCGTTGTCGCGCCCCTCGTGATGACGGGATCCGTGCTGCTCACCAATGTCGCGGCACTTGGTGCTGGATGGTGGGTGTCGCACCACCTCTTTGGTTTTGATCGCTTCGACTCATCTACTCCGCTGTACGCATTCGTTTTCCTCGTCGCCCTCGGTATTGACTACTCGATCTTCTTGGTCACCCGTGCCCGAGAAGACGCCAACGCCGTTGGCACCAAGAACGGGATTCTCTCCGCCCTCTGCTCCACCGGTGGTGTCATCACGTCAGCCGGCATCTTGCTCGCGGCCGTATTCGCGGCTCTCGGAGTTCTTCCTCTGGTCGCTCTCGCCCAGATCGGCATCGTGATCTGTATCGGAGTACTGCTGGATACTCTCATCGTGCGCAGCCTCGTGGTCCCAGCAGTCGTGCAAGTTTGCGGGGAGAAGTTCTGGTGGCCGTCTCGCCCTCATCGCCAAACGGTCCTCGACGAAACAGCATCCAGCTGAATCAAAACTGAATATTTGCCCGCTAAGCGCATTTCTTCTGCGCTTGGCGCGACGACCTTTACTCCACCGGCCAGCAGCGAGTGCTCAACAGCCCCAAAAAAGTGGTACGGTCACGTCGTGAACACCACCTGGAAGATCTTTGTTCGAGACCTCAAGCGTCTCGTGAGCGTCCGTAAAGTGTGGGTCATTCTCATCGGAGTCATGATCACACCCGCGCTGTACTCCTGGGTGAACGTCGCAGCGTTCTGGGACCCCTACGGCAACACCGAAAACATCAAGGTCGCCGTCGTCAACGAAGATCGCGGCGCGTCATCGCCGCTCACGGGGTCGCTAAACATCGGCAACGAGGTCGTCGCCGAGCTCGAGGACAACGACGAGCTCGGCTGGCAATTCATGTCCAAATCCGAAGCTGATCGCGCCCTCGCGCGTGGCGACGTCTTTAGCAGCATCGAAATCCCCGACCGTTTCTCCCGGGATCTCCTCTCCACATTTCAGGGAACCTATAGCCAGCCGCAACTGATCTACCGGCCGAACGAGAAGCTCAGCGCCGTCGCCCCGTTGATCACCGATGCCGGTGCGTCCGGTATCAAGGATAAGATCACCAGCTCCTTCAAAAAGCAGCTGGGGGAGACGGCGTCCAAGAAGGTCCGGGAAGAGGGCAACAGCATCGCCGGCCGGATCGACAACAGCAAGAACAAGGCCGTCACCGGGCTGGACGAGACCCTCTCAACCTTGGGCGAGGGGCAGGAATCCCTGGACAAGATGAAGGGTCGCGTGGCTGGCGCCCGCCCCACCATCGCTGCCACTAAGGATGCGCTGAACTCCGCTCACGGCACCCTTGAGGACGCCAAGTCCACCCTCGCAGAGGTCGATAGGTCCGTCGCGATCGTGCAGCGCATGGTCGCGGACTTCTCCGACTCCGCTGGCGACGCCTACGCCCAGGGCACCTCCGCCCTGGCTGAAGGCACCGCCGCCGCGAACTCCTCCGTCGCCGCGGTCAGCAGCGCCGCCGAACAGGCCGGCCGCCAGATCGCCGGCGCCAGCGAGCAGACCACCCAGCTCGTCGACCTCGGGGACCGCAATATCGCGCAGCTCCGCGGCCTGATGGGCGCCGCGGGCGTGAGCCCGACCATCGCTGGTCAGCTCAACGCCACCATCGACGACCTGCAGCGCAGCAACGACGCCAACCGCCAGCTGCTCGCAGACCTCAACGCTGCGGGCAAGAGCACCAGTGAGACCGCCAAGGTGCTGCGGGATAGCTCCGAGGAGCTGACTCAGGCCGCAGCCGCCGCGCGAGAGTCCGCAAAGGGCCTGAACAGCACCACGGGCGACACCCTGCCCAAGCTCAACCGGGCGATCAACCGACTGAGCGCGGCCACCGGCTCCTTCTCCGGGTCCTTAAGCTCCCAGCAGGCGCTGCTCAAGGAGGCGTCGAACGTCCTGGACGGCGTGGATCGGCAGATCGGCGCCACGACCGACGTCATTGATGACTTCAAGGGCAACCTCAGCAGCCTGCAGGACGGGGTCGAGAACGCGAAGACGGACGTCCTGGCCCTAAGCCTCGGCGACGACGAGGCCTTCCGCACCGTCCGCGGGCTGAACTCCGAGGACATCGGGCAGTTCATGGCCACCCCGGCCATGCTGGTCAACGAGCCGATGTACCCGGTGAAGAACTACGGCTCCGGCATGGCCGCCCTGTTCACGAACCTGACGCTGTGGATCGGCGCGTTCGTGCTGGTCGTCATCTTCCGCGTGGAGGTGGACACCGAGGACCTGGGCAAGGTCGCCCGCCGCGTGAGTGTGAGCCAGGCCTTCTGGGGCCGCTTCCTGCTGATGGCAGCCTTCGTGGTGGGGCAGGCCGTGATCGTGTCCATCGGTAACCTGCTGATCGGTGTGCAGACCGTCAGCCCGACGCTGTACACACTCACGAATGTGCTGGTCGGGTTGGGATACCTCGGGGTGATCTACGGGCTTGTCTCCGCGCTGGGTCACATCGGCCGTGGCCTGGCGGTAGGTATGGCCTTCGTGCAGATCCCGGGCGCCTCCGGGCTCTACCCCATCGAGATGACGCCCGACTTCTTCAAGATCGTGCACCCCTTGCTGCCGATGACCTACGGCATCGACGCCGCCCGCGAAACCATCGGCGGCTTCTACGGCTCCCACTACTGGCAGGCGCTCGGCGTGCTGTGGTTGTTGTCCCTGGTCTTCCTGTTCGTGGGCATGGTCGCCCGACGACGTCTGTCGCACGTGAACCTGATCCTGAACCAGCAGCTAGCCCGTTCCGGCCTGCTGGTCTCCGACAAGGTTCAGGTGGTCGGTTCCGGCTACCGGATGGCGGACGTCATCCACGCGCTGAACAACCACGAACAGTTCAACGAGTTCACCGAGGAGCGCACGGCAAAGGTGCTGCGGGATACGCCGAAGCAGATCGGCCGGACCGCCATTATCGGGCTGATCGGACTCGCGGTGCTGGGCGTGGTCAACGCGGTCTTCGATACCGAGCGTGCCTTGATCTTCGCGATTGGCATCGCCTGGGCGCTGCTGATCATCTTCATCATCGGCGCGCGGGAGTACACCGGCCAGAGCTACCTGCACGCCCAGGAGCTGGGTGACCTGGATAGCGATGAGCTCCAGTACGTTGCCGCCACCCAGGCGGCCGGGTCCAAGGAATATACCTTCGACGACGAGCACGAGGAACATCTCGCGCGCGCCCACGCGGAGAAGGCCGGGGGCGGCGATGCGGCCGCCGACGGTGGCGAAGATGCCGGTGGAGAATGCAGCGGGAACAGTGACGTGGAGAAGCAGGAGGGCGAGAACTAATGAGCAAGATCCGCGAAATCCTGCGCCACGACCTGCGGTCTGCCCGCAAGAACGTCATCACCATGATCGTGCTTTTCGGGCTCACCGTGGTTCCGCTGGTATTCACCGTGTTCAACGTGCTCGCCAGCTGGAACCCCTTCGACAACACCGACGAGCTCAAGATCGCGGTGAGCAGCGAGGACGAGGGCCACGACACGGATCTGGCCCAGGTGAACCTCAACCTGGGCGAGCAGGTGCTGGCCCAGCTGAGCCTGAATAAGCAGATCGACTGGACCATCACCACCAAGGAGGACGCCCTCGAAGGCACCCGCTCCGGCGAGTACTACGCCAGCATCGTGCTGCCACCGAGTTTCTCCAAGGACCTGATGACCTTCTACATCGCCGGCACCGCGCCCACGGAGCTGACGATGTACACGAACCAGAAGAAGAACTCGCTGGCCCCGATGATCACCGAGCAGGCGGCCACCGGCGCGATCGACCAGATCAACGAGTCTTTCTCCGAGGTCGTCAACAACGTCGGCCTGGGGCTGGTCAAGGACCTGAACAAGGTCCTCACGGAAGGCGACACGAAGGCTGTTCTCGACCGGATGGAAGCCAGTGTGGGCGGGGTATCCCGCCAGCTGCGGCAGGGCAGCAACTCCGTGTCCTCGCTGTCCTCCCTGGTGGAGTCCACGATCCCGCTGGCGCAGAGCGCCGAGCGCATCACTGACTCCGCTGGCGCCCAGATGGATGCCCTCGACCTGGGCGGAACTGGCGGCTCCGGTGGCTCGGGTGGGGCTTCCGGCGCGAGCGACGAGGCGCTGGCCAACCTGGGCCGGACCTTCGCCGGGGCGGCGTCGTCCCTGAGCGAGTCCCTGCAGGCCACCAGCGACAGCTACACCGCGGTGGGCAACAGCATCGACCGCGTCCTCGGGCGCGCGAACAGCAGCCCGGAGGGTTCCGCGAACGAGCTGGACCGGATGGCCGACCGCTTCGACGCGCAGCTGGGCGGGCTGAATGACCTGCGCAACACGCTGGAGACCCGCGTGGCCCCGGCGCTGCCGATCACCGCGAAGCCCGCGTACCAGCGGGTGCTGGGCAACATCGATGAGTCCATCGCGCGGGCCACCGAGCTGCGGGATACCTTCCGCCGGTCCGCCAAGGACCTGCGCTCCGGGAAGACGTCCATGGAACAGGCACGGAAGGACAGTAAGTCCGCGATCGCGACCGCCGTCGCTGCCGTCGATAAGGCTAAGAACAGCTACGCGAACGACCTGCAGCCCCAGCTGGCAAAGCTGGGTGAGTCCGTGCAGCAGCTCAGCCAGAGCGTGAAGGGCGTCAAGGCGGACCTGCAGCGGGCGAAGGGCACGCTCGGGGACGCGTCGCTCGCGGATTCCCTGGGTTCCATGCAGGCGGCCACCGCGGAGCTGTCCAAGAAGCTGAACCAACGTGCGGATGACGCGGACAAGCTGGCCCGGGAGATCAAGCGGGCCGGCGAGACGGGCGATCTTTCCCGCCTGGCGCGGATGATCGGCAATGACCCGAGCCTGGTGGCGCAGCACATGGCCAACCCCACGGCCGTGAAACGCGAGCCGCTGAACGAGGTGAATAGCTTCGGCACGGGCATGACCCCGCTGTACGGTGCACTGGCGCTGTGGGTCGGCGCGCTGATCACCTCCGTGGTTGTGCACACCCGCATCTCCGAGAGCGGGGAAGAGACCGAGGAGGCGCTGGATCCGGAACGCTACAGCCGCGCGCAGGCCTACCTGGGGCGCTTTGGGATCTTCGCGTTGATCGGGACGGCGCAGAGTTTGCTGATGGCAGCCGGGTTGATCTTCTTCGTTGGCATCGAGCCCGCGCACCCGTTCCTGCTTACGCTGGCCTGCTGGCTGAGCTCCATGGTGTTCATGCTGGTGGTGTACACGCTGGTGATCTCCTTCGGTAACGCGGGTAAGGCGCTGGGCGTGCTGCTGCTGGTGTTCCAGGTCTCGGGCGCGGGTGGCGCGTATCCGCTGGAGCTGCTGCCGGGCTGGTTCCAGTCGATGAGCCCGTTCCTGCCGGCGACGTATGCGATCCGGGCGTTCCGCGCCTCCATCGCGGGGACGTACCAGGGCGATTACTGGCTGGACCTCCTGGGCCTGCTGGTGTTCATCCTGCCGGCGCTGCTGCTGGGCCTGGTGCTGCGCAAGGGGCTGGACGGCTACAACCGGCGCATGGACGAGGGCATCGCGGAGTCGAAGGTGCTGGCCTAGGGAAACTAGTTTTGGGCCGTAGCGTGTCAGGTTTTGACCAATATGCGACACAGCACGGCCCAAAACCGGTTAGGGCCCACCCTGCCCCGGCTGGAACCGCGCTGGCCGGGGCTGAACCCGCACGCTGGCCTGCACCGCGTGACCCCGCATCGTCGGGCGGGGCATGACCAGCACCGTGTGCGGTTTAAAGGGGCACCGGGTAAGCTAACCCGCGCACGGAAGTATGGCAGAGCGGCCGAATGCACTGGTCTTGAAAACCAGCGATGGGCAACCATCCGGGGGTTCAAATCCCTCTACTTCCGCTGATGGAGATCCCCAGGTAGC
>NZ_JASLIP010000083.1 GCF_030152825.1 Corynebacterium sp. | reverse complement strand
CGCGTGGAGCGCGCCATCAAGCAGCTGGCCAGTTACGGCGTCCCGGTGGGGCCTGCGGAGTCCGCCGCTGGATTCACTCGCGGCCTGGACCCGGATGCTCTGCAGTCCGCCGCCCATCTTCTGTTTAGGAAGCCACCGCCGGTGCTCCGGGCGGACCCGAAAGATCTTGAGGGCTGCGGTGGTGTGCAGCTGGCCCAGGCGTGCGCCGCGCAGCAGCAGTACGACCAGGGCTTGGTGCAGGTTGCGGACTCGGGCAGGGGTGCCGCGGATCTCATCGGCAACCTCTGCGAGCAGACGGCCGCGGAGGTGGAGCGGATCGTTTCCCGCTTTGAGGACCAGGTGGAGCAGTCTCGCATCGCGCTGCCGGAGTGCCCGCCGGAGCTGCTGAAGGCGATGGGGAATTCCGCCCAGCGCGCCGTGTGCGAGCAGCTGAAGCGCCGCAACAGGGCGCTCACCGAAGCGGCTGATCAGCTGGTCGCGGACTGCGAAGCGGCTGTGGCGGGCAGCGAGGGAGAGGTGCAGCTCAGCACCGCCGATCCGGCGGTGTTGGAGGCGGTGACCGGCCAGGACGTCGGCGGTGGCCACGGTGAGCAGTTCGAGCAGGCTGGCGAGGCTGTTCAGGATCTCCCGGAGGGGCAGGACGCTACGCCAACGGTCGGCACGGACTCACCGGAACATGATGGCCCAGGGGCTGAGGCTGCGCCAGGCGTGGAGACACCGCAGTCCAGCCCTGAGGATGACACAGCAGGTTCAGGCCACGATGTTTCTGCGAGCCACGGTGAAGGCAGCACTCCGAACGGCAACAGGGAGGGGCAGTCGAGCGACGACTGGCCCGTCGTCGAACTGGAGACCTCCGGTGCGCTGCCCCAGGACATTGAAGCCGCCGAAGCCACGGCCTGGAGCCCAGATATCTGGCTGGCTGAGGGGGCGGATACCGCCCAGGCAGGGCAGATTGCCCATGCTTCTGGCGACGGTGCGATTGGTGGAATGAACGCGGAGCCTGGAGGCTCGCCCGCGGTGAAGCCCGCAACCACCGGGATCACCCTGGAGCGGACCTATGAGGTGGGGATTGAAAGGAGCGGGCAGTGGTAGACCGCGATAAGTACGAGGCGATCATGGGGGAGTTCCTTGCCCGCATGGATGAGGCTGCGACGGCTTTCGAGCTCGAAATGTCTCAGCACCGGGACACTCTGGAGAAGCTCGTGGAGCGCCAAGCCCAGGCGGGGCAGGAGGGCAAGAGCGGCCACGAGGGCTTCGAAGCCAGCACCGCCGGTGGCAGGGAGGCTGCGGATCGGGCGGCCGGTGCCGCGGGTGTCGATAGCGAAGAAACTGCGAGCCATCGGGCCGGGAAGGACCGCCCAGCACCCGGCCCCGGACTGGCGGAACGCGACATCAAGCGCGCGGGCTGGTGCGTGCCCTCGAATCTCTTCGACTAGCGACACGGGGTGGGCCCACCTGCCCGCGCCAAGCGTGGCCATGCTCAGCATGGCCGCACCAGGCCGCTTAAGCGAACAGGCCGCCGCGTTCCAGGCAAACTGTGCAGCAGTTCGTGCCGCTGGTGCAGCCCCGATCTATGCGGGAGATCCTGGTTACAGCTCCGATCTCGATCGCGACGGTGACGGCGTAGCTTGTGAAAAATAGCTAATCGGTAACTGTGAAGGAGAGGGCATTTGCGCGGCGTTGCCAAGCGCGTGCCCGTTGGTGTCGCCGCTACCCGGTCGCTGAATGATGAGGTAGGCATCGGCGGCCATAAATTATGGCAATCGCGTACCGTCGAATGTATTGGCAACATTGCACTCGCCGGCGTGCGCCGGAGGGCCGGAGGAAACGCTATGACCAACGATACCGCTGTACAGACGCGGCTTGCACTGGTGACGGGTGCGACGGGGTACGTCGGCAGTAACCTCGTCACGGAATTGCTGGACCGCGGTTGGCGGGTGCGTACGCTTGCCCGCAGCCGTGACACGGCGCTGTCGATGCCCTGGGGTGACAAGATCGTGGCTGAGGGTAAGCAGGCCGGCGCGGGCGAGGTTGAGGTCTACGAGGGCGATGCAACCGATAGGCGGGATCTGGGAGCCGCGCTTGCCGACGCCACGGCAGCCTGGTACCTCATCCACTCCATGGGGGAGGGCGGTGACTTCCGTAAGGAAGAGCGCGAGATGGCACAGCGCTTTGCTGCGGTGGCGGAGGAGCAGGAGATTGGCCGCATCGTGTTCTTGGGTGGGCTGCATCCTTCGGATGAAGAGCTCTCGGAGCACTTGGGCTCCCGTGTGGAGGTAGGCGAGATCTTCTTGGACTCGAAGGTCCCGACGGCCGCGCTGCAGGCCGGCGTGGTGCTGGGCCAGGGTTCGATTTCTTTTCAGATGCTGCGTCATCTCTCGGAGCGTCTGCCGGGCGCTATTGGTCCGGATTGGATTCGCCATGAGATTACGCCGATTTCGGTGCGCGATGTGGTCTTCTACCTGGCTAGCGCGGCGGAGCTACCAGCTGATGTGAATCGCACTTTCG
>NZ_JASLIP010000069.1 GCF_030152825.1 Corynebacterium sp. | reverse complement strand
CGCCACGGGCGGGCAAAGAGCGCGAGCACCGTCGCGCCGACGACACCCATGAATAGCAACGCGCCCGCGATGATGGTGGCCGCTGGGCCGCCGTTTACCCCGAACACGATCGCCAACATCACGCTGCCGACCAGCCCGATTGAGGCCAGTGCCATATAGGCCACGTTGATTGGGTGGAGCCTGTGACCGAAGCTGCCGTTGTAGGTCATGACCAGGGGGATGATCTGCAGCGCGAGCAGCCCCAGGAAGTAGTAGGTCGCCAACCGACGCAACACATCGGTATCCAGCAGCAGCGGAAAGCCCGTCAACGCGGCGAGCATCCACAGCATCGCGACGAGGTTCAATAGGCGCCGTGCCATCCGGCTAGACCCTAAACAGCTCGTCTTGCCCCGCGCACGGGCCACTCAGCGCGACGGGAAACTCGATCTCCCCCGACCCGTGGCACAACGCCAGCACCAGCACGATCGGGTCGTAGCCGAGGCGGCCGACCTCCTTGGGTGCATAGGTGACCACTGGCGTTCCCGCCTGCACGGTCGAGCCCTCTGCCCAGCGGGTGGCGAAACCCTGGCCGTCGAGTTGATCAGTGTCGATGCCCATTTGCACCAGCACGCGGGCGCTACCGTCTTCCAGTTCCACGACGAACATGTGGGGTTGTACCCGCACGAGGGTTCCCGCAACCGGGGAGTGCACCTCCACGATCTCCTTATCGGGGTCCGGGATCACGGCCACGCCTGCGCCTGCGGAGCCGGAAGCGAACACGGGGTGCGGCACTGCGCTCAGCGGCGCTGTCGTTCCGGCGAGCGGCGCGCCCACAGGGGTGCGCTCGGAATGCGGAACTCCACCGCGGTTTCCTGCGACGGCATCCACGTCAGTTGCGCCGAAGCCTGCGGCGCCGACATCCCCCGCGCCGCCGAGGTCCTCAAAATCGTGCCCGTCTGTCATGCTTCCCCAGCTTAACCGCGCGCGATCTTGCGGGAGGAGGAAGCGGACCATTGTGACCAACCCCCCACAAAGTGCCGCCCGACGGGGAGGCCCGCCTCCTCCATCGCAGCCAGGAACAGGGCGGAGTCCAGCCCGGATCCGGAGTGTACGGTCAGCTCGGTGTTCTCATCGATGCCGTGGCTCGCGAAGATCTCCCGCAGCTGGGTGCCACCCAAGACCTTGCCTTCCTCATCCAGCAAGGAGGCCACGGGAATGTTCACCGCGCTCGGAATGTGGCCTGCCTGGTGGTCGAAGGGCTCGCGAACGCCACGGAAGCGCTCCGGGTCGCGGCAGTCGACCAGCATTCGGTCGCGGCACCAGACGTCAATCTCGTCGATATACAGCTCCGGCATGGAGCGTGGTCGGATCTTGAAGTCCCCGCGCCCTCGGAGGGCGCCGATGCCACCGGCGACGTCGCCGCCCGCCTCCTCCCATTGGGAGGTTCCGCCGTTCAGGATCTTCACGTTCTCGACGCCAGCCCAACGCAGGATCCACCAGGCGCGAGCAGCGTAAATATTGCGCCCGGCGTCATAGATGACGACGGGGCGGCCATCCGTGATGCCCCAGTTATAGAAGCTGCGCTGCAGGGCGGCCAGGCCCGGCATGGGGTTGCGACCCCGTGTGCGGGAGGGGGTGCCGGCCAGGTGTTGGAGGGGGTTGCAGAACATCGCCCCTGGCAGGTGCTGGCCCACGTAGGCTTCCCACGCGCTGTTCTCAGTCTTAGCCCAGTGGGAGTCGATGATGGTCATGCGCTCGCCGAGGCGGTAGGCCTCATAAAGCTGCTCACCGTTGATGAATGGGCCCGGGATTTTGGAGAAGGTATCGTGCACGCGCCGGGAAGTTGCTTGGCTCATGGTCACCATCCTAGAGATTGTGCGCGACTGAGGTTTCCATTACTCAGCCTCTCCCACTCGGGACCCCGTGGAAGCATCCTCTATCGGGGCCTAGTGCCCGCTCAGGCGGGTTTTCTTATATGCTTTTTAGGTTAGCTTTCTACCCTTCAAAGACTGGAGCAGTGGATGTCCGAAAACCCGTGGGAGAAGAAACCGTCTGGCTCGGGCGACGGCCAGGTGGAGAACCCATGGAATCAGCCCTCGGGTAATCCGTGGGCGCAGAACCAGCCAGGCGCCGACAAGCCCGGTGTCGGCCAATCCACGCCGACGTCCCCCAACGCGCCGCGGAACTCGGGCAAGGAGACCACCGACCCGGACTTGCGTTCCTCGAACCCGGAGGAGGACTGGGCTGGGCTGGCGAATTCGCCGCAACCACCGAACTACCAGCGGGGCGCAGCGTCGGCCGGCGGGGCGGCTGGCGCGGCGAGCTACGGTCAAGGCCTCCAGCAGAGCCCGTACCAGCAAAGCCCCTATCAGCAAGGTTTCCAGCAGGGGCCGCCGAACGGGCAGGGCTACCAGCAGGCCCCTTATCAGCAGGGTGGCTACCAGCAGAATTACGCCCAGGGGCCGTACCAACAGGGCCCTTATCAGCAGCCCCAGGAGAAGAAGTCGGGCAAGGGCTGGCTAATCGCACTCATCGTCCTCCTCATCCTCGCGCTGATCGGCGGTGGCCTGTGGTGGTTCCTCGCGGGCTCCAAGGACGGCGGCTCCAGCGAGGACCCCGTCACCGTCTACGAGACGGAGTACGAGGACGAATCCTCCTCCGAGAAGACGACCACCAAGGAAGACGACGAGGACGAAGACGAGGACACCGAGACCTCCGAGCCGGAAGATTCCGACGGCCCGAAGGCGGTCTCGTCCCCGTCCGATTACCCCTCCGGGCTACGCTCCGACGGCTGGGTGGTCAGCCGTAACGCACAGTGCAACTCCACCGACGAGTGGGTGTACGCGGCGACCAACGGCTCCACCTACGTCTCGATCTGCGAGAACCCGGGTAACGGCGGCTACTACTACCGCGGCTACAGCGACGGGATGGGCTACGAGGAGGACGTCGACATGGCCTCCGCGGACGTGGCCCGCGGCAAGTTCCGCGTCCCCGCCGCGCCGAACACCATCGTGATCGACGGCAAGACCCTGCGCGTAATCGGCGCCGACGGCGGCGAGCTGGACTCCCAGCGCCTACCGAAGGCCGTCTATAAGTCGAACTAGTAGGACTCTCGTTTCGCGCCCTGCATAAACACAGCGAGCAGGGAAAAGGCCCGGCGGACGCTCAGCACCTACTGAGCGGCCGCCGGGCCTTGGGCTTTGCCGGGGCGAGGATTCACCCGCCCCGGCAGGGTGCGATTACTCGCCGCGGTGGATCCAGAGGCTATCCACGCCCTCGACCTCGTGCGGGTCCACGTCCACGCGGACAGTATCGCCATCCCGGATCGCGCCGGAGAGCAGCTCCTTGGCCAGGGCATCTCCGATGGCCTTCTGGATCAGCCTGCGCAGCGGGCGGGCACCGTAGGCCGGGTCGTAGCCGCGCTTGGCGAGCCAGGCCTTCGCCTCCGGGGAGACATCCAGGGTGAGGCGACGGGAAGCCAGACGATCCGCCAGCCCGCCGATCTGAATGTCCACGATGTGCTCCAGCTGCTCCTCGGACAGCGGGTCGAAGATCAGCACATCGTCCAGGCGGTTGATGAACTCCGGCTTGAAGTGGGCCTTCACGGCGTCCATGATCTGCTCGTGGTTGCCGCCGGCGCCCAGGTTGGACGTCAGGATCAGCATCGTGTTGCGGAAGTCCACCGTCCGTCCCTGTCCATCAGTCAGGCGACCCTCGTCGAGGACCTGCAGCAGGATGTCGAAGACGTCCGGGTGGGCCTTCTCCACCTCGTCGAAGAGCACGACCGTGTACGGGCGACGGCGCACCGCTTCGGTCAGCTGTCCGCCCTGGTCGTAGCCGACGTATCCCGGAGGGGCACCGACCAGGCGGGCGACGGAGTGCTTCTCACCGAACTCGGACATGTCGATGCGGACCATCGCGTGCTCGTCGTCGAAGAGGAACTCCGCCAGAGCCTTGGCCAGCTCAGTCTTACCCACGCCCGTGGGGCCGAGGAAGAGGAAGGAGCCGGTCGGACGGTTCGGGTCAGCCACGCCGGCACGGGCGCGGCGCACGGCGTCGGAGACAGCGTTCACGGCCTGCTTCTGGCCAACGACGCGGCCCGCCAGGACGCTCTCCATCTCCAGCAGCTTCTCGGTTTCTCCCTGCAGCATCTTGCCGGCCGGGATGCCGGTCCACGCGGAGACAACATCGGCGATGGTGTCCGGGGTGACTTCCTCGGTGAGCATCATCTCCTGGTTGCCAGCCTGCGCCTTGGCCTGGGCTTGCTCGGCCTCCTCCAGGCGCCGTTCGACGTCCGGGATGCGGCCGTAGCGCAGCTCAGCGACCTTGGCGTAGTCCCCGTCGCGTTCCGCGATCTCAGAGTCCCGGCGCAGGGCGTCGAGCTCCTCCTTGATTCCGCGCAGCGAGTCGATGCTGGACTTCTCGTTCTCCCAGCGAGCAGTCAGGCCGGCGAGCTTCTCCTTCTCATCGGCCAGCTCCGAGCGCAGGCGCTCGAGGCGGTCCTTGGAGGCGGCGTCCGTCTCCTTGGCCAGGGCCATCTCCTCAATCTCGAGGCGGCGGACGATGCGCTCGGCGTTGTCGATCTCCTCCGGTCGGGAGTCGATTTCCATGCGCAAGCGGGAGGCGGCCTCGTCGACCAGGTCGATGGCCTTATCCGGCAGGAAGCGGCTGGTGATGTAGCGATCCGAGAGGCTGGCGGCAGCGACCAGGGCGGAGTCCTGGATGCGCACGCCGTGGTGCACCTCGTAGCGCTCCTTGAGCCCGCGGAGGATACCGATGGTGTCCTCCGGGGTCGGCTCGCCGACGTAGACCTGCTGGAAGCGGCGCTCCAGGGCCGGGTCCTTCTCGATGTGCTGGCGGTACTCGTCCAGGGTGGTCGCACCGACGAGGCGCAGCTCACCGCGGGCGAGCAGCGGCTTAATCATGTTGCCGGCATCCATCGCGGAGTCGCCGCCGGCACCGGCGCCGACGATGGTGTGCAGCTCGTCGATGAAGGTGACGATCTC
>NZ_JASLIP010000067.1 GCF_030152825.1 Corynebacterium sp. | reverse complement strand
ATCAGCATTGCGCTGCATGAGGCGGGGCACATGTTCGCCGCCCGCGCCTTCGGCATGCGGGTGCGCCGATACTTCATTGGCTTCGGACCGACCCTGTGGTCGACCGCGCCGAGGGAGAAGGGACGTGCAGCTGCCGCCGCGGGAACAGCCGACGTCGACGTCGACGTTGCTAACGTCCCGGCGAATCCGGCTCCGCTGATGGCGGAGACGGAGGTTGCTACCGACCCGACCGGTGGCGTGCCGCAAACCGAGTACGGGATCAAGGCGATCCCGCTCGGCGGCTTCTGCGAGATCGCCGGCATGACCCCGCTGGACGAGCTCAGCGAGGAAGAAAAGCCCCACGCGATGTACCGCAAGCCCTGGTGGCAGCGGGTCATCGTGCTCTCCGGCGGCATCGCCGTCAATGTGCTTGTCGCTCTGATCGTGCTCTATTCGGTGGCGAATATCTGGGGCCTGCCCGACCACAAGGCGGATATCCGCACCACCGTGCAGTCCACCCAGTGCGCCCCTCCGACCCAGGGGGCAGACGGCACGCTGGCGGCCTGCACGGGCGACGGCCCCGCAGCCGCTGCGGGCATCAAGCCAGGGGACACCATCACCGATGTGGATGGCCAGGAGGTGCCCACCTTCCCGGACTTCACCAAGGCCATTGACCGACTCGTCTCGGAGAACGCGGCTGGCGCCGCGGGCGGTGAGTCACAAACGCAGGGCCGCGAACTCAGCGTGGGCGATACCCTCCCCGTGCCGATGCGCGTGCAACACACCGATGGCACGGACGAGGTCAAGCAGGTCGACGTCGACATCGTCGAACGGCGCAACCAGGATGGCTCCACGAGGCTGGCCGGTGCGATTGGCATCACGATCAAGCCGCCGGGCAACGTCGAATACAACCCGGCAACCGCGGTGGGCGGAACCTTCTCCTTCACCGGCTACATGGTCTCCGAGACGGCCAAGGGGTTGGTCGCGCTGCCTGCGAAGGTGCCAGGAGTGGTCGCGGCGATCTTCGGAGCCGAGCGCGCGGATGATTCCCCCATGAGCGTGGTGGGCGCTTCCCGCATCGGCGGGGAGCTGGTCCAACACGAGCAGTGGCGTTCTTTCCTCATGATGTTGGCTAGCCTGAACCTCTTCTTGGCTGCCTTCAACCTGGTACCGCTGCCACCGCTCGATGGCGGGCACATCGCGGTGGCTATCTACGAGCGCATTCGCGATGGGCTGCGCCGCTGCCGCGGTAAGGAGCCGGGCCAGCCGGTGGACCACCGCAAGCTGCTGCCACTGACCTACGGTGTGGCGCTGCTGCTGATGGTCTTTGGCGCCATCGTCATCGTCGCGGACGTGATCAACCCCGTGCGGCTGTTCTAGTTGCAACCCAGTCCGCACCGCACCAGCGGGGGCGTTGCCCGCTGGCGCCGGAGCGGTATTAGGCTGGGAGGGGCACGCTGCTTGATCCGCAGCACTGTATTTTCTTCGAAAGGGGCTAGAGACCTTCATGTCCGGCATTTCTCTGGGAATCCCAGATGGACCTCCACCCACGCTCGCGCCGCGCCGGAAGACCCGCCAGCTGATGGTCGGCGACGTGGGAGTCGGCAGTGAGCACCCGATCTCGGTGCAGTCGATGACGACCACGAAGACGCACGACATCAATGCGACGCTGCAGCAGATCGCCCAGCTGACCGCGTCGGGTTGCGACATCGTTCGCGTGGCCTGCCCGAAGCCTCGCGATGCCGAGGCTCTGCCGATCATTGCCAAGAAGTCCCCGATCCCGGTGATCGCTGACATTCACTTCCAGCCACGTTATATCTTCCAGGCCATCGACGCTGGGTGCGCCGCGGTGCGTGTCAACCCGGGCAATATCAAGGAATTCGACGGCCGCGTCAAGGAGGTCGCCAAGGCCGCTGGGGACGCAGGCATTCCGATCCGTATCGGTGTCAACGGCGGATCCCTGGATAAGCGCCTGCTCGAAAAGTACGGCAAGGCCACCCCCGAGGCATTGGTGGAGTCCGCCATCTGGGAGGCCGGCCTGTTCGAGGAACACGGCTTCGGCGACATCGCAATCTCCGTGAAGCACTCCGACCCGGTCGTGATGGTTGAGGCCTACCGCCAGCTGGCGGCGAAGACGGACTACCCGCTGCACCTTGGCGTGACCGAGGCGGGCCCGGCTTTCCAGGGCACCATCAAGTCTTCCGTGGCCTTCGGTGCGCTGCTCTCCCAGGGCATCGGCGACACGATCCGCGTGTCCTTGTCTGCGGACCCGGTGGAGGAGATCAAGGTCGGCGACCAGATTCTGCAGTCGCTGAACCTGCGCCCCCGCAAGCTGGAGATTGTTTCCTGCCCGTCCTGTGGTCGCGCCCAGGTGGACGTCTACACCCTGGCCGAGGAGGTCACCGCCGGCCTGGAGGGCATGGAGTTCCCGCTGCGCGTGGCTGTCATGGGCTGCGTGGTCAACGGTCCGGGCGAGGCTCGGGACGCCGACCTTGGCGTGGCGTCCGGCAACGGCAAGGGACAGATCTTCGTCAAGGGTGAGGTCATCAAGACCGTGCCCGAGGACCAGATCGTCGAGACTCTCATCGAGGAGGCCCACCGCATCGCCGAGGAGCAGGGCATGGAGGCCGTGGAGGGCGCTTCCGCCGAGGTGAAGGTCACCCGCTAGGGTTCTTTCCCTGTTATGACGACGATCGGCCCGGCCTGCACGCGCAGGCCGGGCCGAAGTCTTATCCGGGTTTAGCGGCTCTCGGTGATCTCGCCGTCCACGAGAGTCACCACGCGGTCCAGGGTGGCCAGCTGATCTTGGTCGTGGGAGACATACAGGGTGGCCGCGTCGGACTCCCGAGCCATCCGTCGAATCAGCTCGGTGACCTGGGTCGCTGTGGTGGTATCCAGTGCCGCGGTGGGCTCGTCGACGAGCAGGAGCTGTGGGGAGTTCATGAGAGCGCGGGCGAGGTTGACCCGGGCCTGCTGCCCGCCGGAGAGCTCGCCGACCTTGCGCTGCCGCAGGCCACCCAGACCCACAGCATCCAGCAGCTCGTCGGCGCGCTGGGAGGCAGCCTGCTTGGCCTTGCGCTGCAGGGGCCACGGGGAGCCGAGGTGCAGCATCGCCATGAGCTGATCCTTGACCCGCAGGGAGGGCAATAGGTTCGGCTGTTGGAAGACGATGCCAATGTGGCTGCGGCGGATGCGTGCCGCCTCGCGGGCGGAGTGTCCGGTGAGCCTCAGTGTTTCGCCGGAGTCGGCCGCGGTCAATACGGCCTCGCCGCTCGTCGGCTCCTGCAGGCAGCCAGCCACGGACAGCAGGGTGGACTTGCCGGAACCAGACGGGCCGGTAATACCCACCAGCTCGCCAGGGGCGATGTGCAGGGAGATGTCATTCAGAACGCGGCGGGTTGCCGCGCCATCGGTGACCTCCAGGGTGATGGCGTCCATCGTGAGCCCGGAACCGGAGCGTGCATTGCGCTTCTGCTGCAGGGTCTGGGTGCTGTGCGAGGTTGCGGTGGTCATGGGTTTTCTCCTTGGAAGGCGTGGTTGGGGTCGATGTCGGGAGTGGGGTGCTTAGGCTGCCGCCATGGCCTCGTGTGGGGAGACCTTCAGCACGGGGCGCAGCGAGAGCGCGGAACCTGCCAGACCCGCGAGGAGCAGGATGCCAGCGGGCTGGAGCATCGTGCCAGCGGTGAGGTCGATCGGCAGGGTGCCAGCCAGGGCGATGCCGACAACGCCAGTGACCGCGAGCCCGCCGAGGATTCCCACGGCCAGGACGACCACGGCCTGGCCCAGCGAGTCGGCGATCAGCACCCGGCGGGACGCACCAAGAGCCGAGGAGATCGCCACGCCGCGCAGGCGCTGGATCGTCCACACCATGAAGAAGGCGCCGAGCACGAGGGCGGAAATCACGTACAGCAGGTTGATCATGAGGTTCAGCGAGAGCTGCTCACCGGTATAGGAGGCCGAGGCATTCCACCGGTCATCGCCGCTCAGCGCCACCGTGCTCTCGGGTGCCCCGCCCGCGGAATCGATTGCCTCGGCGTCCACGACGGCCGCCAGGGAGTTGGTGCGCAGGCTCCCAGCATCGGCGTCAGACACGAAGATCACCGGCTGGTGGTCGAAGTAGAGGTCCCGGTCCGGGCGCTCGACCTGGAAATCGCTGCCGCCCAGCGTGATGGTGCCGGGTGTGCCGGAGGCCTGGGCGAGGGCGTCGTCCTCAAACTCGGACGGAACCTGCGCAACACCGTGCGGGATATCAGGGGAGCTGAACACGGACACAGGGGTGGAGTCCACGCGCTCCCGGACGACGACGAGCAGGGAGGCGCCGTAGTCCTCGCGCAGCGTGTCGATCTGGGATTCGCTGAGGCGGGAGGAGGATAGCGACGCGGTGCCGGAGTCCTCGAGGACCAGCACCTGATCGTCGCTCAGGCGCTCCTGGAGCGCGGACACCGACTGATATTTCAGACCCGCGGCGAGGGAAGCCAGGAAGGTCACCATCA
The DNA here is from genome assembly GCF_030152825.1 of Corynebacterium sp. Classification (GTDB taxonomy): domain Bacteria; phylum Actinomycetota; class Actinomycetes; order Mycobacteriales; family Mycobacteriaceae; genus Corynebacterium. Next base: position 33,383 of record NZ_JASLIP010000067.1, on the reverse strand, counting down.
CGGTGATCATGGCGACCGTCAGGGTGATCAGCGCAGTGCGGCTTGGGGCGGAACGGAGCTCTTTAAGACCTTGAAACATACTTCTATGCTCGCCGGGCGCGGCGAGTAATACATCGGCTGTGGGGGTGGACTTTGACTCATACGAAAGGATGAGTCGGCCCAAAGCCCCAGGCCGTGGGGGGTAGGGTGGAGGCGTGAACGAAGACCCGCGCACCCACCCAGTCACCTCGCAGCCAGCGACCCTCGACAAGCTCTCCCACGGGCTGTGGCTGGGCCTGCAGGTGCTGATGATCGGCCTGCTCATCCTCGTGGCCTGGCGGGCCACCCACCCGATGACCTGGGTCGGTCTGGGCTTGTTCTGGGTGATCTACTGCAGCCAGCGACTCGTCACCCGCTGGGTGGGCGCGCCCACCTGGTTCGCCCTGCTGGTGGGGTCGTGGGCCGTGATGTCTATCGGGCAGCTGGAGGGCGCATTCGTCGTCTTCCCGATGTTCTTCCTCGCTGTGTACGTGTTTAGCCCGCGGATCTCCGCGGTGGTGGTCGCCGCACTCACGCTCGGGGTCGTGACGATGCTGGTCGGCCACATCGGTTGGAACATCGGCGCGGTGACCGGACCGACCATCGGGGCCGCGGTCGCCTGGACCCTGGGGGTCGGGTTCCAGCTGCTGCACCGGGAAGCCACCGCCAAGGCACGTGCCCTCGATGCCCTGGTCGCGGCCCGCGAAGAAGCCCTGGCCAGCTCCCGCAAGGCGGGTGAGGCCGATGAAAGGATGCGACTGGCTGGCGACATCCACGACACCGTGGCCCAGGGACTATCCAGCATCCACATGCTGCTCACCGCCGTGGAATCCCAGCTGGAGGGAGCCAGCCCGGCTGGGGTAGGCGAGGCCGGGGGAGCGCCCGATAGCGGGGGAAAGCGGGCCGCTGCCCAACACCCCGCAGACCAGCCGAAGATCGAGGCGGTGCACCAGCGGATGCTCACCCAGGTGCGGCTGGCCAGAGCCACCGCCTCCGAGAACCTCGCCGAGACCCGCCGCATCATTGCCGCCCTGCAGCCCGCCCCACTAGAGGGAGCAGCGCTGCCCGTGGCCCTGGCACGGCTAGCCAGCTCCACCCCGCTCGGAGAGAAGCTGAGCTTCGAGACCGACGGCGCGCCCCGCCCGTTGCCCGACGAAGTGGAGGAAGGGCTGCTGCGCTGCGCCCAGTCACTCGTATCCAACGTGGTTCGCCACGCCGGGGCCGACCGTGCCAAACTCTCGCTGACCTTCCACCCGGGAGACGTCATTCTCGACGTCGTCGACAACGGCGCGGGCTTTGACCCCAGCGATGCCATCGACCGCGGAGCTACCGGCGGCAGCCTCGGCCTCTCCGGCGTCTACCGTCGCGTCGAGACGCTCGGCGGCGAGATGACCATCGAGTCCGCCCCCGGAGAGGGAACCGGCATCTCGATCACGGTGCCCACGACCGGATACGATCGGGTCGATGGCGCCGGGTCGAACACGCGCCGGGAAGGTGAGACACAGTGAACCACGCAGCACAGGCCCCTGGTCGGGGAGCCCAGGGTGGGCTGAACATCATGATCGTGGATGACCACCCCGTCGTCCGCGTGGGGCTGCAGGCACTCATCGAAACTGCCGAGGACGCTGCGGGCATCGACGTCGTCGCCTCCATCGCCGACCCGGACGAGGCCGTGGTCCAGGTCCGGGAACTCCAGGGGACCGAGCAGGAGATCGACGTGGTGCTCATGGACCTGCGTTTCGGGGAAGGCCCGGCTGGCACCGAGCTGGCGGGTGGGGTGCGCGCCACCCAGGCGATCCGCGCGATCCCCGACGGCCCCCAGGTGCTCGTGGTGACGAACTACTCCACCGACCAGGACGTCGTCGGTGCGGTTTCCGCAGGTGCGGTCGGTTACCTGCTCAAGGACGCCCCACCGTCCGAGGTGCTGGACGGCATTCGACGCGCCGCCCGTGGCGAGTCCGTCATGGCCCCGGAGATCATGGGAAAACTCATGGGCCAGATGACAAACCCGACCGAAGCACTGACCCCTCGGGAGCTCGAGGTGCTGGCACTGGTCGGCGAAGGAAAATCCAACCGGGACATTGCCCGCCAGCTCGTCCTCACCGAGGCCACCGTGAAAAGCCACCTCTCGCACGTCTTCCGCAAGCTGGGCGCCAATAATCGCACCTCGGCGGTGGCCGTGGCCCGCCAGCGGGGGATCATCGCCTAGCGGCCCCTGTGGGCACCACTCCCAGCTTAAGCAGGGTGAAAATTCGGCTGTGTCATGCCGGTGAACAGCACAAATGCGGTGCTAACGTACACGGTTATGAGTCGGATTATCCTCGCCTTCCTGTGCGCCCTGGGGGTTACCGTGGCCGCCACCGGGTGCACCCCGCGCCCGGATGTGGCGGATGACGCCGCGGCGGAGTTCCTGGAACGGCTGGCCGAACGCAACGAGCCGGAGACCATCACGGACAAGTCGGACACCGCGGCCAAGGAGATCGACAACACCTGGACCAAGCTGCAGGCCGAGGGGCTCGATGCGCAGCTTAAGGACGTGCGCACCCAGGACAACGTCGCGACCGCCAGCTACCGCATGGATTGGCAGCTGCCGGGGGAGCGACGTTTCGCCTACGACTCCCAGATGACGCTCACCAAGTCCAAGGGCGACTGGGTGGTCCGCTGGCAGCCCACGGTTCTGCACCCGCGCCTGGGGGCCAATCAGCACCTGGAGCTGCGCACCGTGGCGGCCGAGACCGCGAGCGTGGTGGGCTCCGACGGTGCCGTGTTGATGAAGCCGGGGAAGAAGTGGCGCATTTTCCTCAACGCAGACAAGGCCCGTGACCCCCGGGCTGCGGCCGAGCGCATCGCAGCCGAGGTTAGCACCCTGGGCGGGGAGAACGCGCCGGCCATCGACGCGGAGAAGGTCGCAGCGGAGGCCAAGAAGGTCGACGGCGACTACTCGGTCGCCATGGTGGAGGACAAGCTGGGGCAGCGGCTGCGTAGTGTGCTGCGGGACGTGCCCGGGGTCCGCCTCAACGATGAATCCGCGCTGGTCCGCCCGGACCCAAACTTTGCGCCGGACATCTTGAGTCGCGTGAACGCGGTCGTCGGGGAGGAGTTGCAGGGCACCGACGGGTGGAAGGTCATCGTCTCCACCGCCGAGGGCAACGAGGTCACGGAGCTGGAGAAGCACGAGGCGAAGGAAGCCCCGTCGGTGCAGGTCAGCCTCTCCAAGAAGGTGCAGGACGCCGCCCAGCGGGCCGTGGACACCCGGGCGGATAGCCAGACGATGATGGTCGTCATGCGGCCGTCGACGGGCGAGGTGCTCGCGGTCGCACAGAGTGCGAAGGCCGATGAGCACGGCGACCTCGCGCTGCAGGGCCAGTACCCGCCGGGTTCGACGTTCAAGATCATCACCGCCTACGCAGGCCTGGAGAAGCAGAACCTCACGCCAGATTCGATCGTGGGCTGCCCGGGTGCCCAGGACATCGGCGGGCGTGTCGTTACGAACTACAACGGCTCCGGCTTCGGCGACGGGCCACTTCGCCAGGCCTTCGCCCGCTCCTGCAATACGACGTTTGCGGATATCTCCACCAAGCTCAAGCCCGGCGAGTTGAAGGCCACGAGCGCGCAGTTCGGCCTGGGTGTGGACTTCAAGATTCCGGGCCTGGACACCTTCACCGGCTCGGTGCCCACCGGCGAGGTCATGCTGGACCGCACCGAGGCCGGTTACGGCCAGGGCCACGACCTGGTCAGCCCCTTCGGCATGGCGCTGGTATCGGCCACCGCGGCGGCGGGGAAGATGCCGACCCCGTACCTCATCACCTCCCACAAGCCGAAGCCAGGTACCCAGCCGAAGGGCACCGAACAGAAGGCCACTGGGAACAAGGGCAGCACCGATAAGGACAAGAAGGCCCCGGCCGGGCCTCAGCCGCTCGATAAGAAGAGGATCGCTGAGCTGCAGGCGATGATGCAGGACGTGGTGACCAACGGCACCGCGGCCGGGCTCGACCGCTACGGCGACGTCCGCGGCAAGACCGGTGAGGCGGAGATCAACGACGGCTCGCACGCCTGGTTCACCGGATACCGCGGCGACCTCGCCTTCGCGACCCTCATCGTCCGCGGCGGCGGCAGTGAGCACGCCACCGCGGTGACCGGGGAGTTCTTCAAGCACCTGGACGCCCCGGCCGCGCCGCGCGAGGACGAGCTGACCCCAGCCGCTGAGGGCTAAGGACCTGTGCCGCTGGCCGGGGAGTACCATCGGGCACTATGACCAGAGCAGCACTTTCCCCAGGTAAGCCAACCCCGATCCGCACCGTGCCAGCCCACATTGAGCGGCCGGAATACGCGTGGAAGGCCGAGGTCCAGGAAAACATTGGCGAGGCCTGGATCCAAGATCCAGAAACCATCGAGAAAATGCGCGAAGCCTCCCGCATCGCCGCTGATGCGCTCCAGGAGGCTGGCAAGGCCGTCCGTCCAGGGGTGACCACCGACGAGGTTGACCGCGTGGCGCACGAGTACATGTGCGACCACGGGGCCTACCCGTCTACCCTGGGCTACCGAGATTTCCCGAAGTCCACCTGCGTGAGCCTCAACGAGATCATCTGCCACGGCATCCCCGACACGACGGTGATCGAGGACGGGGACATCGTCAACATCGACGTCACCGCCTACAAGAACGGCGTGCACGGGGACACGAACGCGACCTTCCTCGCCGGGGACGTCAGCGAAGAGCACCGCCTCCTCGTCGAGCGCACCGAGGCCGCCATGTGGCGCGGCATCAAGGCCGTCAAGCCCGGCCGCGAGATCAACGTCATTGGCCGCGTGATCGAGTCCTACGCTAAGCGCTTCGGCTACAATGTGGTCCGTGACTTCACCGGCCACGGTGTGGGTCCCACCTTCCACAATGGCCTGATCGTCCTGCACTACGACAACCCGAGCAACCAGACGCTGCTGGAGCCGGGCATGACCCTGACCATCGAGCCGATGATCAACCTGGGTGGGCTGGACTACGAGATCTGGGATGACGACTGGACCGTCCAGACCAGCGACCGTCAGTGGACCGCCCAGTTCGAGCACACCCTCGTCGTCACCGAGGAGGGCTACGAGGTCCTCACCCTGCCGAGCGAGGACTAGCTCTGGGCTAGACCAGGTATCCCGGCTCGGCCGGGGGCATAGACCGGGACTAGGGGCTAGTCGAACTCCAGGCCGAGCAGAGCATTTTCCACCAGCTCGGTCAGCGCCGGGTGCGGCCAGTACTGCTCGGTGGCGAAGCGGCGGGCATCGATGCCGAAGGCCATCGTGGTGACGAAGCTCTGAATCAGCGTGCTGGCCTCCGGCCCCATGATGTGCGCGCCCAGGATTTCGCCGGTCTTGCGGTCGGCGATCACCTTGCAGAAACCGGTGGTGTCCTCCATCGCCCAGCCGTAGGCCACATCCGCGTAGCGCTGCACCTTCACCGTCAGCTCCCGGCCCGTGTCCTTGGCTTCGTCCTCTGTCATCCCCACCACCGCGATTTGCGGGTGGGTGAACACGCCACTGGGGACGGCGTGGTAGTCGTTGGCGCGCAGGTCCTCGGGGTGGGAGAGGTTGTGTTGGACGACCTTCGCCTCCTGGTTCGCGACGTGCTTGAGATCGAAGTCGTTGGAGGCATCGCCCAGCGCCCATACCCCCTCGGCCGTGGTGCGGCCGAACTCGTCGACCTTGATCTTCCCGTTCTCCTTCTTTTCGACGCCAGCAGCCTCGAGTGCCAGCGTGTCCGCGTTGCTAATGCGCCCCTGGGCGGCGAGGATCTCGTCGGCGACGAGCACCGTTCCGTCGTCGAGGGTGAGCTCCACCTGTCCGTTGTCGGTCTCGCGCGCCGAGCGCGGTTCCACCCCGAGGTGGGTATCCCACTGCTCACGGGCTTGTAGGGTGAAGGCCTCGGAGATCTCGGCGTCCAGCTTGCGCAGGAGCCGCTCACTGCGGTTCACGACCGTGACCTTGGTGCCGAGGGCGTCGAAGATCGCGGCGAACTCGACCGCGACGATGCCACCACCCAGGATGATCAGTGACTCGGGCTGGGTGTCCAGACGCATGATGTCCTCGTTGGTGCGGTAGCGCACGCCGGAGTCTGCGAGGACGGGGTGGATCCACGGGCGGGTGCCGGTGGCCAGCACCACGTCCTTGCCGCGGATGACCGGCGCGTCCGCGCCGTCGCCGATCCGCAGCGTTCGGGGAGCGACGAAGGACGCAGCCTCTCCGTGGAAGAGGGTGATATTCGGGGTTTCGTCCCCGGCGCGGTAGGCGGCACCGCCCTCAGCGATGGGGTCGATGCGGTCGCCGAAGACGCGCTGCTGAATGCCTTTCCAGTCCACGTGCTCCAGCGAGCCGGTGAGGCTGAGCTTGCCGGCGGTGCGGAAGGAGCGCGCAACGTCGGCGGTGTGGACGAACATCTTCGTCGGGATGCAACCGACGTTGATGCAGGTGCCACCAAAGACACCCTTTTCGACGATAGCGATGGTCTTCTCATCGTTGATCGGGGCCGGGATCGTGTTCCCTGACCCGGTGCCAACGATGATGATGTCGAAGTCCTGGATCTCTCCCGGCGCGGTGTTCTGCTCGGCATTCATGTTCTTCATGCCTGCCAGCATAGGCGCGACGATCGGGCGGCGGCCACGGGCCAGTCTCGCTGCCGGTTAGTTGCCGGCGATGCCCTGGGAAGCCAGCCAGTCGGCGGTCGCATTCAGGGCTCGATGGCGCACCGCTGGGCGGGAGAGGAAGACATCGTGGGTGGCGTCCGTGATGACCTCGATGTGTGCATGAGGGGAGACCTTCGGCGCGGTCTGCCACATCTGCTCCGGCTTGAGGATCGGGTCATTGAGGTAGGTAGCTTCCGTGAGCCCGCGCCCGAAGTAGTGGCCGTCGCTGGTGAGCACCAGGGTCGGCAGGCCGGTGTCGCAGCGGCCCGCCTCGAGCTCCGCGATCTGGCGGACCACACCGGCCATCCAGCTGACGTACTTCTTGCGTGGCTCGATGGGCTTGAGCTCAAGGTCGTAGTCCCATTCGCCCGCGTAATCGGCGTGCAGTGAGTGCCCATAGGAAGGGTTGATTCCCTCCGGCAGGGGAATGTGCGGGGCGACCTTGGCGAGCTGCGGGAAGACCCGTTTGATTACGAAGCCCACGAGGCCGTCGAACTGGATGCCGTACCAGGGGGAGTTGCCGACGACGGCGCCGAGCATGCCGTGCAGCCCGGCCTCCGCGCCGGAAGGATCGCGCTGAGCGGCAGCGTTGAGGCGGCCGGCCCAGGTGGTGACGTCCAGCCCGCCGGTGGAGTGTCCCACCGGAACGACGGTCGGGTGGGCAGTACCGATGAGCCCCAGCGCGATGGAGAGGTCCTCGTCATAGATTGCCTGGCTGGTGACGTGGTGCCAGGTCTGGCCTTCCCGCCAAGCCCGGCCGCACTTGCGCATGTCGATGGCGTAGACCGCGTAGCCGGCCTCGTGGAAGAAGCGGGCCACGTGGTCCTGGAAGAAGTAATCCGTCATCCCGTGGACGAAGAGTAGGGCGGGACGCGCGTAAAACTTGAGAGCCTGGTCTGAGCCTTCAGTCGCGGCGGGCGACCCGCCAGCGTCGGCGGGTGAGTAGCGGACGAGGGCGAAACGCACCGGGGTCTCGCCGTCAGGATCGTCGCCCATCTCGACGTAGTGGACCCCGAATCCCGGCCCCAGAAGATCCGGCCCGAAGGTCAGTTCTGCGACGCTCGCGCCTCGCGCATCGGTGAGGACATCGGCCAGTTGCCGGGAGGAGGTGTTGTTACCCTGGACCGGGGCGTTATTCATAGCTGTGGAATCATTCATCGGGATCGATCATATTCAACTTTTCAGGGGTATAAGGGCAGGCTTGAATATGGATCGAAAAGGCACAGGCGTATGGTTGAAGAAGCGTGAAAAAGCTTTCTTCCGTGAAGGATTGAGGAAACCGTGGCAACGAATAGTTCTCAAAACGATACCGTCGACGTCCTGCTGGTTGGCGCCGGCGTAATCTCCACCACCCTGTCTGTGATGCTGAAGCAGCTGCAGCCGGAATGGAGCCAGCTGATTCTCGAGCGCCTGGACACCCCGGCCGCCGAGTCTTCTGACCCGTGGAACAACGCAGGCACCGGCCACTCCGCGCTGTGCGAGCTGAACTACACGCCGGAGGTCAACGGCAAGATCGACGTCTCCAAGGCTGTCGGTGTCAACGAGAAGTTCCAGGTCTCCCGCCAGTTCTGGTCCCACCTCGTGGAGAACGACATCCTGGGCGAGCCGTCTGAGTGGATCAACCGGGTTCCGCACGTCTCCTTTGCGCAGGGCATGGATCAGGTGGACTACCTGAAGGCTCGCTACGAGGCCCTGAAGGATAACCCGCTGTTCCCGAATATGAAGTTCTCGGACTCGGAGACGAAGTTCCGCGAGTTCCTGCCGCTGATGGCGGAGGGCCGCGACTTCAACACCCCGACCGCGATTTCCTGGTTCGAGGAGGGCACCGACATTAATTACGGTGCGCTGACCCGCCAGTACGTCGACGCCCTGACCGCTGAGGGCGTCGAGGTGCGTTACGGCAGCGAGGTTGTCAATCTCAAGCGCGACGGCGCGAAGTGGAAGGTCTCCGTCAAGAACCGCCACACCGGCGACACCTCCGTCGTCACCGCCAACTTCGTCTTCGTCGGCGCCGGCGGCATGGCGCTGCCGCTGCTGCAGAAGGCCGGCATCCCGGAGATCAAGGGCTACGGTGGCTTCCCGGTCTCCGGCCAGTGGCTGCGCTGCACCAATGAGGAGCTCATCGAGAAGCACGCAGCGAAGGTCTACGGTAAGGCCTCTGTCGGTGCCCCGCCGATGTCTGTGCCACACCTCGACACTCGCGTGATCGACGGCAAGAAGGGCCTGCTCTTTGGCCCATACGCCGGCTGGACCCCGAAGTTCCTGAAGTCCGGTTCCTTCCTGGACCTGTTCAAGTCGCTGCGTCCGGGCAACCTGCCGTCCATGATCGGTGTTGGCCTGCAGGAGTTCGGCCTGACCAAGTACCTGGTCGAGGAGCTGCTGAAGGACCAGACCGCGAAGATGGAGTCCCTGCGCGAGTACATGCCGGAGGCCAAGGACGAGGACTGGGAGCTGGTCATCGCAGGTCAGCGTGTCCAGGTCATCAAGCCGATCGGCGCCCCGAAGTTCGGCTCCCTGGAGTTCGGTACAACCCTGATCAACTCCAACGACGGCAGCATCGCCGGCCTGATGGGCGCCTCGCCGGGCGCTTCCATCGCCCCGGCTGCCATGCTCGAGGTGCTGGAGCGCTGCTTCGGTGGCCGCATGGCTGAGTGGGCTCCGAAGCTGCGCGAGATGATCCCGTCCTACGGCCAGCGCCTGGTGAAGAACGAGGCCCTGTTCCAGGAGCAGTGGGATCGCTCCCAGAAGGCGCTGAAGCTGGCTAAGTAGCTTCCGCTGCCCGCAGGCCGCCCGCCCGCCCGAGAGGACTGTCCTCGGGTCGGGCGGTTTTGCGCTGTTGGTGGGGGCTTGAGATTCTAGACCGATCGGTCTACTATGCTGTGCTTATGAGTATTTCTCTGCGCAACGTCCACGTCCTCGTCCCGGCCGGTAGTCCCGATGCCGCGCTCGTCGCCCAGCGCTGCAGCGACGCAGGCGCCATCGTCACCACCTGCGCTGCCGGAGCGGCGTCGGAGATTGACTGGGCTACCACCGCCCTCGTCGTGCTCCCGGCGGAGACCCCGGGGGCGGCGGAACTGATCGCAGCAGCTGAGCAGCACGGCGTGCCGGTCAATAACCTCGGGGGCGGGACTGGGGAAGCGCAGAATGCGGGAGATAGGGATCACGAGCGCCCCAAAGCGGGGACCGTGACGCTGGTGGGCGGCGGCCCCGGCGGCGAGGGCTTGATCACCGTCGCAGGGAAGCGAGCTATCGAGGGTGCCGACATCATCTTCGCCGACCACCTGGGCCCCTTCAGCCTTGCCGAGGAGGCCGCCGAGCGCGGGGTGGAACTCGTGGACGTCTCCAAGATCCCCTATGGCAAGCAGGTCGCTCAGGAGAAGACCAACGAGATGCTCATCGAGGCTGCTCAACAGGGCAAGAGGGTGGTGCGCCTGAAGGGCGGGGATCCCTTCATCTTCGGCCGCGGGCTTGAGGAGGCCGAAGCCTGCGCGGCCGCTGGCGTGCCGGTATCAGTGATCCCAGGGGTCACGAGCGCGACCTCCGCGCCAGCGCTGGCCGGCGTATCGCTGACCCACCGCGGCTGGGTGCACGACATCACGATTGTCTCCGGGCACGTGTCTCCGGGCCACGAGAAGTCGCTCGTGAACTGGGAGGCGTTGGCTGGGCTGACTGGCACGCTGCTGCTGATCATGGCCGTGAAAAACGCCGGGGCGATCGCGGCTGAGCTCATCGCCAAGGGACGCGACCGCGAGCAGGCAGTGACGATCATCGAGTCGGCCTCCATCGATGGCGAGCGGGTCAAGGAAACCACCCTTGGGTCCCTGGGGGAAACGATCGAGGCAGAAGGAATCAAGCCGCCGGCGATCATCGTGATCGGCCGGGTCAACGAGCGCCGGATCAAGGGCTTGGCCGCGGCTTTCTAGCTGAGCGAAGAGGGGAGGGGCTTTCCGCCTAGTCGGCCGGAACGATGAGCGTGACCTCGCCCGGGTCGGGGACCTCCGTGCGGAAATTCGCCTCGACGAAGGCCTCTACCTCGCCGATGCGGTGGGCGAAGGCCTCCGCCAGCTCGCCGGTTCCCTGCGGGTCAGCGGGCAGGTGGCCGCCTGCCAATGCCAGCTCTCGGGCTACCAGCCCCTTGTAGTGCTTGTTGAAGTGGCTGACGACCTTGCGGCTGCCGTCCGGGTACTCGGATTCCACCCGCAAGCTCACCGCTCCCAGGATTTTCCCGAGGTCCCTATAGTCGCCGGAGCGCAGGTCGATGATCCCGCCGCCAGTACCGTCCGTGTCGGCGGCGCGATCCTCCCGCCAGCGTGCGAGCTCCTCGCTGATGCGGTTGCCCTCGACCGGCTTCGTCCACTGGGACCGCAGAGTGCGGGCCTCACCGTCCACGAACAGCTTGGAGCCGGCGGAGAGCCGATAGCGGGGGATCAAGTCATCGGCAGCGATCACCCCGAAGAGCGCGGAGCCGATCGCCAGCCTCGCACGTGCGTCGGCGGGGAGGGGCCGGCCGGTGCGTTGCCCCGTCGGATCGAGGGCATCGTAGGCCACCCCGGTGTAGCGCTCCACCGCGGGCAATAGCTCGGAGGAAGCGACGGCGGCGTTGGACTCGTGCTCAGCGTGCTGAGTAGCACGGATCCCGATCATCTTGTCTAAGGAGCGAATCCGCTCTTCTGCGGCTTCTGCAGAACTCGAGTCCTTCGACAGTGCTTCTTGGGCCGCAAGGAAACTGCAGCCCATCTCCTCAAGGGTGCTGAGCAGGTGTTTTCTGGTTGGTGCTAGCCCGGGGAAGGCCAGCTGATCCACGGCAACCGGGCCGGGCTGGCCGCCCACTGTTTTGCTTTCCGAAGGAGGCAGGATGATGAGCATGAAAACATGCTAGCCGGTGGCCTGCCATGCAGGCGCGGGGCTGTAGGCTAAGCATCATGATTACCCGCATGTCCTCCCTCTTCCTGCACACGCTGCGCGACGACCCAGCTGATGCAGAACTCGCCAGCCACAAGCTGCTCGTCCGTGCCGGTTATATCCGCCGTGTCGCACCGGGCGTGTACTCCTGGCTGCCCATGGGCCTGCGCGTGCTGCGCAAGGTCGAAAACGTTGTCCGCCGCGAAATGGACGCCATCGGTGGCCAGGAGCTGATGTTCCCCGCGCTGCTGCCGAAGGAGCCCTATGAGGTCACCGGGCGCTGGGACGAATACGGTCCTGAGCTCTTCCGCCTCAAGGACCGCAAGGAGGCGGACTACCTGCTCGGCCCCACCCACGAGGAGCTGTTCACCTGGCTCGTCAAGGGGGAGCTGAACTCCTATAAGGATTTCCCGAAGGTTCTCTACCAAATCCAGACCAAGTACCGCGATGAGGCCCGCCCTCGCGCCGGCATCCTGCGCGGCCGCGAGTTCGTCATGAAGGACTCCTATTCCTTCAACATGACCGACGAAGGTCTGGATGAGTCCTACCAGCTGCACCGCAAGGCCTATCAGCGGATCTTCGACGAGCTCGGCATCGAGTACGTCATTTGCTACGCGACCTCTGGCGCGATGGGCGGCTCGGCCTCCGAGGAGTTCCTCGCGGTGGCCGCGGACGGCGAGGACACCTTCGTGCGTTCCACGGAGTCCGACTACGCCGCCAACGTGGAGGCGGTCGTCTCCATTCCGCCGTCTGAGGAGTCGGTCGAGGACAAGCCGGAGGCCGTTAGCCACGAAAGTCCCGGCACCGACACCATCGAGACTCTCGTGGAATGGGCCAACGAGGCGGGCCTGACCGTCGACGGGGCGCCGGTGCAGGCGAAGGACACCCTGAAGTGCATCGTGTGCAAGGTCACCCGCCCAGGCGAGGACGAGGACGGCAAGCCTTTCGCGCCTGAGCTCACGGGCGTCCTCGTGCCGGGCGACCGCGAGGTCGACATGAAGCGTCTCGAAGCCGCTTTGGAGCCGGCTGTCGTCGAACTGGCTGATGATGAGGACTTCAAGAAGTACCCCTTCCTCGTCAAGGGCTTCGTTGGACCCCGCACGTTCGCGGATAACGACCTGCGCATGCTCGCCGATCCCCGTGTGGTCAAGGGCACCGCCTGGATCACTGGCGCGGATGAGAAGGATCGTCACTACTCCAACCTCGTCGCGGGCCGCGACTTCACCCCGGATGGTCATGTTGAGGCCGCCGAGGTTCGGGAGGGCGACCCTTCCCCGGATGGCAAGGGCGTGCTCACCCTGTCCCGCGGCATCGAGATCGGCCACATCTTCCAGCTGGGCCGGAAGTACACCGAGGCCTTCGACGTTCAGATCCTGGACGAGAACGGCCGACGCACCGTCCCGACGATGGGTTCCTACGGCATCGGCGTCTCCCGCCTGCTGGCCGTGGTCGCCGAGCAGATGCACGACGAGAAGGGCCTGCGCTGGCCGCGCAGCATCGCCCCCTACGACGTCCACGTGGTCATCGCCAACAAGGACGAGGCCGCGGGCGAGGCTGCGCGCGAGCTCGCCGAGGCGCTGTCGGACGCGGGCCTGGAGGTGCTCTTCGACGATCGCCCGAAGGTCTCCCCGGGCGTGAAGTTCAAGGACTCCGAGCTGCTGGGCATGCCGCAGGTCGTGGTCGTTGGCCGCGGCTTCGCCGAGGGCAAAGTCGAGCTGCGCGATCGTCTGAACGACGAGCGTTCCGAGATCGACTTCGCGGACGCCGTCGACGTCATCACGAAGGCCGCCCGGGCCTAAAAACGAACCCCACGCCAGCAGGGGGCGTGGGCAAACGATGGGGGTTAACTCAGGGGATAAGAGGGGCTGCGTGGTGGCGCGGCTAGTCCCCACCTCGCAGGACCACTGCTTCGGGCCCAAGCTCCTGCGCCAGTTCCAGCTGGCCCTGGGCGCGACTTAGTGCTGCGCACGTCTGGGCCAGCGCAAGCCGTAGTGGGCCGGTTTCGGCGCGGCCGGCCAGTAGGCGTAGCTGGGAAAGGGGGGCGGCGAGCGCGGCGTGTAGGAAAGCGGGGGCTTCCTTGGCACTCGCGGGGGCCGCGGTGGCCTTCGATACGCCGAAGCCGGCAGGGGGCTCATAGGCCCCTTCCGCGTCTTCAGGCTTCTCGGTGCTGTCGTCTGCGGCGGGCGTGATCATCGCGGTGACGACGTCGCGGGCCAATCGGGCACCATCTCCGGCGGCTGCCAGCTGCTTGCGTGCGGAGCCGTCGTCGGCCGCCAGCGCGACCCCGGCGGCCTGGATCGCTCCGTAGACGCTGTTCAGGGCTTCCTTCAGATCCTCACCGAGCGCCTTAGTGTTCCCGCGGCCCACGACCTCAGGATCCTCGAGCAGCTCGGCGATATCCTCGCGCTGTGGCGCACCGGCGACGGGTGCGGTTGCGCCGTAGAGGCCGACCAGCAGCTGAGTCTGGAACTCTTGCCGGGTCACGGTGCGGCCATGAGAGTCCTTCTCGTGGGCGCCCGCGTCTGGTAAATCCGGGTTTTCGATGGCGCCCAGCAGCTCGCGTTGGATACCGGCGAAGAGCTGCCTGCGCTCAGCCACGGAATCTTTGCCCTTCTTTGTGCTGCTGGTCCCGGAGCTCTCGTCGGTAGAGGACGCCGCGGTGCTGGAAGTGGAGGAGTCACCGCTGCCGCCACCGTCTGCGTCCTCGAAACTGCACTGCGGGTCCCGCTGGCCTTCATCGTCGGTACCGCACTGGCGCAGGAATTCTTTCTCGAGAACTCCGATCTGGCGGCGGATAAAATCCGCTTCCTCAGCGTCGGCCCGATCCAGAGCCGAGCGCATCACCGCTCCGATTGAGCGCAGCTGCTCATTGGGCTGGAAGCCACCGCGCACTCGGTTAAGCGCCTCGGAAGCCTCGTCGATGCCACAGGCCGAGAGCAGGCCCGTCGCAAGCACCGCCCCAACCCCCGCGACCCCGGCTTTGAGCACGCCACGCCGAGTGAGGGCTGGGGAGGCGCTAGAGCGCTCGGGGAGGTGGAGGCTTTGATTCTGAGGAGAGTCCGGATTCACAGCCACTATGGTGCCACACATTCCGCTGGGCACCGCACTGGCGGGTAGGGTGCAAGGCATGGGAACCGCTCTTGATGAAAAGCTCCGCGCATTGGCAGCCGACGAGGCGAAAAAGTGCGGACTGGATGTGGAAAAACTCACCTTTACCCGGGCTGGGGCGAAGTCCAGCGTGAAGATCGCCGTGGACGCGGACGAACGCCCGGACCTCGACCTGCTCGAGGAAGCCTCTCAGCTGATTGGCGCTGCTTTTGATGCGGCCGAGGAAGCACAGCAGATTGACCTCGGGCCGAGCTACACCCTCGAGGTGACGACCCCTGGGCTGGACTTCCCGCTGCGAGAGGCTCGCCACTTCCAGCGCAACCTTGGCCGACTCGCCAACCTTCCGGGAGGGGGTAAGGGGCGCATCGCGGGCGTCGAGAATGACGAGGTCGCGATCCTGCCAGCAGCCAAGAAGAAGACCGGGAAGAAGTCCCAGGGCAAGAATGCGGGGAAGAAGACCCCGCAGGCACCGGTGCAGATTTACCCGCTTGCTGAGCTGGCCGGGTCCACCATCGAGGTTGAATTCTCATCCGCGCCAGCGGCCGAGCAGGAATTACTCGGATTGACCATGGCCGAGTACCATGAGCTCGCGAAGAGTGACGAAGCCTAAGCGACAAGAAGTCGATGAGGAGTACAAGTGAATATTGATCTTGCTACGCTGCGCGCCATCGAGCGGCAGGAGGGCGTACCGGTCGACGAACTGATCCACGCCATCGCCAACGGCCTGAAGGAGGCTTACCGCAACCAGAGCGCCTTCGCCGGCGAGGTGGACGTCCAGATCGACCCCACCTCGGGTGCAGTGGCGATCTACCAGGTGGAGCGCGACGAGGAGGGCAACGTCACCGGCCGGTTGGACGAGACCCCGGAGAACTTCGACCGCACCACGGCGCTGGCGATGCGCGAGGCGATCCGCCGACGAATCGGGGGAGCACGCGTTCAGCAGCGCTACGACGAGTACTCGCCGATCCGCCACACTATCGTCTCCGGTGTCGTCACCCGCGACGCACGCGCCAACGAGCGCGGCATCACCGTGGTCCACATCGGTACCGAGGCTGACGGCATCGACGGCCAGATCCTGCCCGCCGAGCACATCCCCGGTGAGGTGCTCAAGCACGGCACCCGCGTGAAGGCCTTCGTCACGGACGTCATCAAGCACGCCGACCGCAACGTGCAGATTAGCCTGTCCCGCACTCACCCCGAGCTGGTTCGCGGGCTGTTCGAGCTCGAGGTTCCGGAGGTCGCCGACGGCTCCGTGGAGATCATGTCTATCGCCCGCGAGGCGGGTCACCGCACGAAGATCGCGGTCCGCGCCACGATCAAGGGGCTCAATGCCAAGGGCGCGTGCATCGGCCCGCGCGGCCAGCGCGTGTCGGCCATCATGGCTGAGCTCGGCGGCGAGAAGATCGACATCATCGACTACTCCGACGACCCGGCGCAGTACGTGGGCAATGCGCTCTCGCCCTCGAAATTCGTCTCCTCGACTGTGATCGACGCAGAGCAGCAGATCGCTCGCGTGGTCGTTCCGGACTACCAGCTCTCGCTGGCGATTGGTAGGGAGGGGCAGAATGTTCGCCTCGCCGCGCGTCTCACCGGGTGGAAGATCGACATTAAGTCCGACGCCGCGCCGGAGGAGCACTCGGCCAGCGAGGGCGAGCAGGCGAACTAGCGCCGCTGACGTTCAACGTGGGGGAGGCTCGCTAGGGTGGCCCCGCCGGATCCGGCGGGGCCGGGGAGTCATTGAGGGGTGGGTAACGGGGATCAGCGCAGGGAACTGTCACAACGCTGAAATGGGGGTGGGTTAACCCCTAACAGGCTTTTCACGTAGACTGGGGGCTGGTCAACGTGCTGGACCACGCATTTGTGCTGCTCGAGAGAAAGTGAGCTTGTGGAGGACCGAGCGAAACGCGAAGGCTCGCACGCCGAATCGGCTGTGGACCCTGCGCTCGCGCGGAAGACCACGGCGCACGTCGCACTGCGCACGTGCATCGCCACGCGAAAGGTGAAGCCCACCGCCGAGCTCCTACGGTGTGTAGCCCAGCACAGCGACGACGGGACAACCCGCATCGTGCCAGATCTTCACGGCCGGCTCCCGGGTCGCGGCGCGTGGCTTAGCCCCACCGCAGAGGCCCTCGAGAAGGCCATCGAACAACGGCGATTCCACCGCGCCCTGCGATTGGGCTCAGTGACGCCGGACTTCGATGAGTTATGGGCGGTGCTGGGACGCGAAGGGTCTCAAGAACATTGACCCGCCGTGTTGAACGTTCCATGGACAGTTAACGATTTATCAGTTGACGGAGCCCGACATGTTTGAAAGCACTCTGAACTGATGAGCGCACGATGAAGCGGCATCAGCGATGAACCAGAAACGTTAAAGGGAGCCGGACGTAGCCTTTCCGCATAAGGCCACCGGCTCCGAAATATCGAAGGAGAGTAGTGGCCGGAAAGCTACGTGTACACGAGCTTGCAAAGAAGCTCGGTGTGACCAGCAAGGAACTCCTTGCAACCCTGAAGGAACAGGGAGAATTCGTTAAGACAGCCTCCTCCACCGTGGAGCCCCCTGTCGTCAAGAAGATGAAGCAGTTCTACGGCGTCGCGCAGGAGTCCAAGCCGACGACGCCGCCGTCCCCGCTGGCACAGGCTGGCAGCGTTCCGGACAGCACCCAGCGTGGTCCGAAGCCGGGTGCCAAGCCTGCGGCTAAGCCGAAGGCTGCGCCGAAGCCGGGTACCGCGGCAGCCAAGCCAAGCGCGAAGCCAAGCCCTGCCGCTGCAGCTAAGGCTGCACCGGCAGCGAAGGCGACCCCGACCCCGGCTGAGGCTGCGCCAAAGCCGGGCCAGGCTGCACCGAAGCCGGCCGCGAAGCCGGGTCAGAAGCCTGCTCGCGCCGCGGGCAAGCCGGGCCCGAAGCCAGGTCCGAAGCCGGGCGCGCGCCCGCAGCGGGTTGCTAATAACCCGTTTTCCTCCACCACCGAGCGCCCACCGCGCCCGCGTAGCGGAGCCACCCCAGGTGACATGCCTCGCCCAGGCGGCACCCGTGGCGGCGCCGGCCGTGGCCAGGCGCCACGCCCGGGAGCTCGCCCAGGTCAGGGCCGTGGCCAGGGCACCCCGAAGCTGGGGGCAGCACGCCAGGGCGGTGGCCGTCGTCCATCCCCGGCGATGATGCCAGCCACCCCGAGCCCGGGTCAGATGCCCGCCAAGTCTGGAGCCGGTTTCGGCGGCGGTCGTGGCCGTGGTGGTCGCCCAGGCGGCCCGGGTGGTCCGGGTGGCCCAGGTGGTCCGGGACCACGTGGCGGTCGCGGCGGACGTCGCGGCGGCACCGCAGGTGCATTCGGCCGTCCGGGCGGTCCACCGCGCCGCGGCCGTAAGTCGAAGCGTCAGAAACGCAATGAGTACGAGGCAATGCAGGCACCGAAGGTCGTGGGCGGCGTTAAGCTGCCGAGCGGCAACGGTGAGAAGATTCGCCTCGCCCGTGGCGCCTCCCTGGCCGACTTCGCGGACAAGATCAACGCTGACGCAGCAGCACTGGTGCAGGCGCTTTTCAACCTCGGCGAGATGGTGACCGCCACCCAGTCCGTCTCCGACGAGACCCTGCAGCTGCTGGGCGACGAGATGGACTACAAGGTCGAGGTCGTTTCCCCAGAGGACGAGGACCGCGAGCTGCTCGAGTCCTTCGACCTGCAGTTCGGTGAGGACGAGGGCGACGACGAAGACCTCGCCCAGCGCCCGCCGGTCGTCACCGTCATGGGTCACGTCGACCACGGTAAGACCCGCCTGCTGGACACCATCCGTAAGGAGAACGTGGGCTCCGGCGAGGCCGGTGGCATCACCCAGCACATCGGCGCTTACCAGGTCAGCGTGAACATGGAGGGCGTCGAGCGCCCGGTCACCTTCCTGGATACCCCGGGTCACGAGGCCTTCACGGCAATGCGTGCTCGTGGTGCGAAGTCCACGGATATCGCGATCCTCGTCGTCGCTGCTGACGACGGCGTGATGCCGCAGACCGTCGAGGCGATCAACCACGCCAAGGCTGCGGACGTCCCGGTTGTGGTCGCGGTGAACAAGATCGATAAGCCGACCGCACAGCCGGACAAGATCCGTGGCCAGCTCACCGAGTACGGCCTCGTGCCGGAGGAGTACGGCGGCGACACGATGTTCGTTGACATCTCTGCGAAGCAGGGCCAGAACATCGACCAGCTGCTGGAGGCTGTCCTGCTGACCGCGGACGCGTCCCTGGATCTGCGCGCCAACCCGGACATGGACGCCCAGGGTGTCGCCATCGAGGCACACCTCGACCGTGGCCGCGGCCCGGTCGCGACGATCATCGTCCAGCGCGGTACCCTGCGCGTCGGCGACTCCATCGTCGTCGGCGATGCCTACGGCCGCGTGCGCCGCATGATCGACGAGCACGGCAACGACGTCCAGGAAGCTGGCCCGTCCCGCCCGGTCCAGGTTCTCGGCCTGACGAGCGTGTCTGGTGCTGGCGATAACCTCCTGGTTGTCGACGAGGACCGCACGGCCCGCCAGATCGCGGACCGCCGCGACGCCCGCCGTCGTAACGCGCTGGCAGCCCGTTCCCGCAAGCGCGTGTCCCTGGAGGACCTGGACGAGGTGCTCAAGGAGACGAGCACGCTCAACCTCATCCTCAAGGGCGACAACGCCGGTACCGTCGAGGCACTGGAGGACGCCCTGCTGAAGATCGAGGTCGACGACGAGGTCGCGCTGAACATCATCGACCGTGGTGTCGGTGCTGTCACCGAGACCAACGTCCACCTGGCTGCGGCCTCCGACGCCGTGATCATTGGCTTCAATGTCCGCTCCGAGGGCAAGGCCACCGAGGCGGCCAACGCCGAGGGCGTGGACATCCGCTACTACTCGATCATCTACAAGGCGATCGAGGAGATCGAGGCTGCCCTCAAGGGCATGCTCAAGCCGATCTACGAGGAGAAGGAGATCGGTACCGCGGAGATCCGCCAGATCTTCAAGGCTTCCGCCGTCGGCCTCATCGCAGGCTGCATGGTGGAGACCGGCAAGGTCCGCCGCAACGCCAAGGTACGCCTTGTCCGCGATGGCAAGGTCATCTCCGAGGACGCGACGATCGACTCGCTGCGTCGGGAGAAGGACGACGTCACCGAGGTCTCGCACGGTTACGAGTGCGGTATGGTGCTGTCTTACCCGAACATCGAGGTCGGCGACCGGATCGAGGCCTACGAAATGGTCGAGGTCCCTCGCGACTAACTGGTCAACACCGGTTAGCTAAGCTGGGCGATTGCTAGGCCGCCGCAATCCCGGAAACGGGGGCGGCGGGGCAGCGCCCGGCTTTTGCCGTTTTTACATCACTACCCGGCGGGACCGTGAAGGCCCCGCCCGAAAAGGAGTGCCACATCATGGCTGATAATGCTCGCGCCGCGCGCATGGCCAAACGCATCCAGCAGATCGTCGCCGTCGCCATCGAGCGGGAGATCAAGGACCCACGCCTGGAGTACGTGACCATCACGGACACCCGGATGACTGGTGACCTGCACGACGCCAGCGTGTTCTACACCGTCCGTGGCGCATCCATCGACGAGGAGCCGGATGTTCCGCTGGCTGCTGCCGCGCTGGAGAGCGCCAAGGGCCAGCTCCGAAAGATCGTAGGCGACCAGCTCAGCGTCCGCTTCACGCCGACCCTGAGTTTCGTGCACGACACCGTCCCGGAGGCGTCCGCTCACATGGAGAAGCTGCTCGCCGAGGCTCGTGCGAAGGACGAGGCCGTGCGTGCCCAGGCTGCCCAGGCCAAGCCGGCGGGCGAGGCAAACCCTTATAAGGAGCGCGACTAGCGCTGCCTGCGCAGCCCCGGCGCCCTGAACTGGCTGCTGGGTGCTGCGCGGAAGAATCGTGCCGAGAAGAGGGAGTTGAAGGAAAGCCACGGTGCAGGAGCCCACAACGCTGCAGGAGTTTGAGGACGTCGGGACCCGAAAGATCCTCGCGCTGGCCTGGCCAGCGCTCATCGTGCTGGCAGCCACGCCGCTGTACCTGTTGCTGGACACCGCCGTCGTCGGGCGGCTCGGGGCGACCTCCCTGGCTGGACTCGCGACGGGCGCGGTGGTGCTGAGCACCGTCACCA
This sequence comes from Corynebacterium sp., assembly GCF_030152825.1. Classification (GTDB taxonomy): domain Bacteria; phylum Actinomycetota; class Actinomycetes; order Mycobacteriales; family Mycobacteriaceae; genus Corynebacterium. The sequence goes on along the minus strand of NZ_JASLIP010000067.1, from coordinate 12,593 downwards.
CGCAGCTGACCTTTCTTTCCTACGGCACCACGGCCCGCGCCGCGCGGCACTACGGGGCAGGACGCACTACCGATGCTGTCCACGAGGGCATTCAGGCATCCTGGATCGCACTCGGCGTTGGGGCGGTGCTCGCGGTGGGTCTGTTCTTTTTCTCCCCGGCCATTTCCCTTGCCTTATCCGGGGACGCCGAGGTGGCTGCCGAGGCCACCAACTGGCTTAAAGTCACCAGCCTGTCGGTGATTCCCGCGCTGTTCATCATGGCGGGTAACGGCTGGCTGCGGGGGCTCTCCAATACCCGGCTCCCGCTCTATTTCACGCTGGCCGGGGTCATCCCCATGGCGGTGACTGTCCCACTGGCCGTGCGCCGCTGGGGCCTCGTGGGCTCCGCGATCGCAAACGTCGCCGGTGAGCTCATCATCGCCGCGTGTTTCCTGGGGGCGTTGGTGTTTCACTGGCGCAAGTTCGGGGATCACCGCTCGATGCGTCCCAATGGGAGGGTGATCCGAACGCAGCTGGCGATGGGGCGCGACCTCATCGCCCGGTCTCTGTCCTTCCAAGCGGCATTCCTCTCCGCAGCGGCGGTGGCCGGGCGGATTGGGGCCCCGGCGCTGGCCGCTCACCAAATCCTGCTGCAGCTGTGGAATCTCGTGTCCCTGCTGCTGGATAGTGTCGCGATTGCCGCCCAAGCGTTGGTGGGGGCCGCTTTGGGCGCTGGCTCGGCGCGTGCGGCCCGCTCCGTGGCGCGCCAGGTGTTGAAGTTCTCGCTGGGGGCTTCGGTGCTGCTGGCGGTGTTCTTTGGGTTGGGGTCGCAGGTGGTTCCCCAGCTCTTCACGGCCGACGCTCCCGTGCTCGATCAGATTGGTGGACCGTGGTGGGTCTTCGTTTCCATCATCGTGACCGGCGGTGCCGTGTTCGCCCTGGACGGGGTGCTGCTGGGTGCTGCGGACGTGGCATTCCTGCGCAACGCCAGCATCGCAGCGGCTGTCATCGGCTTCATTCCACTGGTCTGGCTGAGCCTCGTTTTCGACGTGGGCCTGATCGGGGTATGGGCGGGGTTGGCAGCTTTCATGCTGATCCGTTTCGGCGCGGTTCTGTGGCGCTACCGCGGTAACGCCTGGACGGTGAGCGCTGATCAGCGGGAGGAGCGAAGCGCCCAGGGTGCCACGGCAGGCTAACGGGAGAGGGAGAGTGCCACGCGGCTGACCTTGCTCTTTCTTAAAGCCTCGGTGAGGCAGCGTAGGGTTGAGTTTTCTGGGAACTTTCCTTGGCAATAGGATTTAAGCGTGGCTGGGCGACGATTAAGTCGCGGGCCGGATAACGACGGACGATGAAGATGGTGGGCATGCAGGGCGCAGATGATTTGCTGGCAGCGCAGTTCGCTTACACCGCCGCCGTCGCCGGCGGTGCAGAGGCGGAAGAGGGGCAGGATGCGGTGACTCTGTGGGCAGTCAGCGACCTGCACGTGGGAGCCCGCGGCAACCGCGATCTCGTCGTCGACCTGGTGCGGCCCCGCAACCCCGAGGACTGGCTGATCGTGGCAGGCGACGTCGCCGAAGACCTGGACGTCGTGGTCGACGTGCTGGGCGAGCTTCGGCAGCGCTTCGCGAAGGTGATCTACGCGCCTGGCAACCACGAGCTCTACGCCGGTGCGGGCCACGGGCCGGTGGGGAAGGCGAGATATGAGGAGCTCATCCGTCGTTGCCGGCGCATTGGGATCTACACCCCGGAGGATCCTTATCAGCAGTTCGCTGGGCACACCATCGTCCCCCTATTCACTCTCTACGATCACTCCTGGCGCGATCTGACCGCCACCCCGGAGGAAGCGATCGACGAAGCGAAGGCGCAAGGCCTGGTCTTTAGTGATTACTACATGATCCGGCCCTTCGTGGACATCCCGCAGTGGTGCCGGGAACGCCTGGCCTATTCGGTGCGCCGTCTGGGGCAAGTCACTGGCCCCACCGTGCTCGTGAACCACTGGCCTCTGGCGCAGGAATCCTTGCGGCGTGTGCGATATCCCGAGATTGGGCTGTTCTCCGGTACCCGGCACACCCAGCAGTGGGCTAAGCGTTATCGTGCGGCAACTGTTATTCACGGGCATCTTCACATACCTTTAGGTATTGAAGTTGATGGTGTGCCGCATGTGGAAGTTTCCCTGGGCTATCCGAGGGAGCGTAAACGCAGCTTGCCTCCCCGGCAAAAAATGTCCCTGTGGCCCTATCCGGTCATGAGTACCCCGCGCACATCTGATCCAAAACTGAGAACGAGGAAAGACGAGGAGGGCAGTAGGCAATGTGGAACGACGTTTTGATCCCATCGCATCAGACCGAGCCGATTCAGGCCTACGACCACCAGTTTCAGCGGGTGCCCTCCCTGCTTCAACCCGGGCGCCTGCTGAGTGGGGTGCGTTGCGTCGAGTATCACTCCTCGGCTGAAAACCTGCGCAATTACCAGGGTCTGCCCGTCGTGGAGCAGGAGCTCGTCGCCACCGCGGTGGACCGGCGCAAGGCGGAATTCGGGGACTCCCGGTGGTGTGCCCACCGCGCGATGGAGCAGTTCATCCCGGATCAACCAATCCTGCGTGGCAACCGGGGGATGCCGGAGTTCCCCGCCCCGGTGGTCGGCTCGATGACGCACACCACCGGCTACCGGGCGGCCGTGGTGGGGCGCGCCAGTCGCTGGGGTTCCTTAGGCATCGACGCCGAGCCGCTCACCCCGCTCCCGGAGGGAGTGTTCGCAACGATCGCGAGCCCGGAGGAGCGTGCAGGCCTGCGGCGACTGTCCCGCCGCCTGGGCCGTGGACACGATGGCCAGGGATCCCTGGGAGTGGTGCTCTTCTCCGCGAAGGAAGCGGTGTACAAGGCCTGGTATCCGCTGACACAGCAGTTCCTGGACTTCGACCAGGCACGCATCGAACTCCGCGAGGACGGGAGCTTTAAGGCCCGGTTGCTCGTCGGGAACGCTCCGGTTCCCGCCATCGAGGGCCTGTGGTCAGCAGCTGAGGGCTACGCGCTGACGATGGCGGGCGTGCGCGCCTAAACCAACCCGTGGGGGCGGGCGACGAACTCGCTGGCCGCACGCCGACCCTTCTCCTTAATCAGCGCGATCGCGTGGCCCTGCGGATCCACAGCCGCGTGAACGCCCTTCAACCCGATTGGCTCCAGCCACTTACCCAGCGCCAGGTCCGCCGCCTGCTCTTCGGTGATCGGCCGGGTGGGGAAGCAGACCTGCATCGAAGCATCGAGGCTCAAGCTCAGCTCCGGGGTGTCGGCAAGCTCCTCGAGGGTGACGGCCTCAGCGATATCGAACGGCCCCACGCTGGTGCGGCGCAGCGCGGTGAGGTAACCGCCCAATCCCAGTGCCTCGCCGACGTCGCGGGCAATGGCGCGGATATACGTCCCGGAGCTGCAGTGGACGCTGACATCGACCAGCCAGCGAGGCCCCTGCGGGGTTTCTTCCCGACGGATATCGGAGAAACTTAAGGAGTGGATGGTGATCGGGCGAGGGGGAATGTCGACCTCCTTGCCCTCCCGGACCAGCTCGTGGGCGCGGCGTCCATTGATCTTGATGGAGGACACGGAGGTCGGCCGCTGCATGATCTCCCCTTGGAATTCCGCGAAGATCTCGCCGAGCCGCGCGGTCATCCCCTCAGCGGTGAAAAAATCGATCTCGGTCGTATCCGCGGTGTGCAGCACCTCACCCTCGACGTCGTCGGTGACGGTGCTGGCTCCGAAGGCCATCGTCGCCTCGTAACGCTTATCGTGCGTGACGACGTGGGCGAGGAACTTCGTACCCCGCTCGATGCCCAGCACCAGCACACCGGTGGCCATGGGGTCCAGAGTTCCGGAGTGGCCGACCTTCTTGGTGCCCATGATCCGGCGAACTTTCGCGACCATGTCGTGGCTGCTCGCCCCCGCTGGCTTGTCGAGAATAATCAGCCCGGAACGGTCGAGCAGGCTAGGGGTTCCCGACGGCCGATCGGTGGCGGGGGCCGCCTGGTCGCCAGAACGCCGGGTGCTTTCGGAAGGGGAGTGCTTTTGAGCCATGGCGCCAGTCTATGGGTTAAGATCCCCAACGTGAGTATCTGGTACGGGCTTGATCGTGTTCCCCACAACCTCGACGGCGCAGCCGTGACAATCGGTGTGTTCGACGGCGTGCACCGCGGGCACCAAGAGCTGATTAACAGAGCCGTGGCCAAGGCCAAGGAGCTCGGCGTCCCCGCGGTGATGTTTACCTTCGACCCGCACCCGACCGTGGTCTTCCAGCCGGAATCCGTTCCGAAGCTGTTGGGCACGGTGGAGGAGCGCGCCCAGCTGGCGATGGACCTCGGAATCGACCACGTCGTTGTCCAGGCCTTCACCCCGGAAATCGCTTCCTGGTCTCCAGAGGAATACATCGACCGGGCGCTGCTCGACACGCTGCGGGCCAAGCACGTCGTGGTGGGGGAGAATTTCACCTTCGGCCACAAGGCCTCCGGCACCCCGGACACGCTCCGTGAGGTCTCCCAGCACCGGGATTTCACGGTGGACGTGGTGCCACTGCTTTCGGAGGACGACCACACGGTCTGCTCGACCTGGATCCGCCAGCGCATCGCCGAGGGGGACATGGAGGCCGCGACGGAGGCGTTGGGCCGTCCGTTCACCGTGGAGGGCGTGGTCACCCACGGTGCGGGCCGGGGTGGCCGGGCGCTGGGCTTTCCTACCGCGAACCTGTACTTCCCGGATATCTACGCGCTGCCTTCCGACGGGGTCTACGCCGGGTACCTGGAGATCCTGCCGAACCAGGCGGAGCTGTCCCACCAGAGGCTTAGCGACAAGGTTGGCACCATGCCGGTGGGGGCCAAGCTTCCCGCGGCGATCTCCGTGGGCACGAACCCGACCTTCGGGCATGAGCCACGCAGTGTGGAATCCTTCGTGCTGGACCACGAAGCCGATCTCTACGACTTCGAGGTCCGCGTCAGCTTCGTCTCCCGCATCCGTGGGCAGGAGAAGTACGATTCCCTCGACGAGCTCATCGCCGCTATCGACCGCGATGTGGCAGCCACCCGCAAGGCTGTGCTAGGGTAACTCGGTCAGCGACTGCGGTTCGCGGTAGTCGCGCGGACTGCCTTCGGGCAGTCTTTAAGAATCTTTAGCGCGGACTGAAATAACAAGGAGTAATCCATGGCACTGTCCAAGGACGAGAAGGCAGCAACTCTCAAGGAGTTCGGCCTGCACGAGACCGACACCGGTTCCCCGGAGGCACAGGTTGCTCTGCTGAGCGCCCGCATCTCCCAGCTCACCGAGCACCTGAAGGACCACAAGCACGATCACCACTCTCGTCGTGGTCTGCTGCTGCTGGTCGGTCGCCGCAAGGGCCTGCTGAAGTACCTGGCTTCCACCGACATCGAGCGCTACCGCTCCCTGATCGAGCGCCTGGGCCTGCGTCGCTAAGAGCGATCGTCCCCGGAGGTGGTTTCCGCCCCCGAGGCTCTCAGTAGCTTTCCGACCCCGTCTCCGTGTCACACGCGGGCGGGGTTTTTGCTGCGCGCGTGCTAGGCTCGTCGGTGAAATATTGACCGACTTCTAAGCGCCCCTTCGGCACCGATGATCTGAAGACTGCGACGGGCGCTTCTTGTGATGAAAGGCCGTGGCACACACGCTATGAGCTCCAAGAAAAACAATCTTCCTAAGAACGTCTCCGTTGAGATGGTTGACCCGGACGCAGGGATCTGGGAGGCAACCGCAACCATCGACAACGGCGACTTCGGTTCCCGCACCCTCCGCTTCGAGACCGGCCTGCTGGCTCGACAGGCGGACGGCGCCGTCACCGCGTACCTGGACGAGGACACGATGCTGCTGTCGACGACGACGGCCTCCCGTTCCCCGCGCGAGGGCATCGACTTCTTCCCGCTGACCGTGGACGTCGAGGAGCGCATGTACTCCGCCGGCCGCATCCCGGGCAGCTTCTTCCGTCGCGAGGGTCGCCCGGGCACGGACGCCATCCTCGCCGCCCGCCTCATCGACCGCCCGCTGCGCCCGACCTTCGTCAAGGGGCTGCGCAATGAGGTGCAGGTCGTCATCACCGTGATGTCCATCGACCCGAACGAGATGTACGACGTCCTCGCCATCAACGGCGCGTCCGCATCCACCCAGCTCTCCGGCCTGCCGGTGTCCAGCTCGGTCGGTGGCGTGCGCATGGCACTGGTCGTGGATGAGGAGCACCCGGAGGGCCAGTGGGTGGCCTTCCCGACGCGTGAGCAGGTTTCCCAGTCCGTCTTCGAGCTGGTTGTCGCCGGTCGCGTGACCGAGCCGGCGAAGGGTGGCCGGGGCAAGAAGTCCCAGCCGAATGTCGCTGTCATGATGGTCGAGGCAGGGGCCACCGACAATGTCGTCGAGCGCATTGCTGAGGGCGCGCCGGCACCGACCGAGGCAGTGGTCGCCGAGGGCATCGAGGCCGCTAAGCCGTTCATCGCGACCCTCTGTGCCGCTCAGGACGCGCTGCGTGACGCGGTGGACACCGAGTCCCGCGAGTTCGAGCTCTTCCCACCGTTCGACGAGGATGTCTACTCCGCCGTCGAGGCCGAGTGCGATGCTGACGTCGCACAGATCATGACGATCGCCGATAAGCAGGAGCGCGACGAGTCCCTCGCGGAGAACATGCAGGAGACCGTCGATGCGCTGATCGAGCAGTTCCCGGAGCGCGAATCCGAGATCCGTGCGGCTCACAACGACCTGACCCGCACCATCGTGCGCCAGCGCATCCTGGAGGACGGCTTCCGTATCGACGGCCGCGACCACACCTCGATCCGCGACCTGGGCATCGTGGTGCAGCTGCTGCCGCGCGCCCACGGCTCCGCACTCTTCGAGCGTGGCGAGACCCAGATCCTCGGCTTGACCACCCTGGACACCCTGAAGATGGAGCAGACCATCGACTCCCTGGGGCCGGAGACCTCCAAGCGCTACATCCACCACTACAACTTCCCGCCGTACTCCACCGGCGAGACCGGCCGCGTGGGCAGCCCGAAGCGTCGCGAGATCGGCCACGGTGCCCTGGCGGAGCGCGCCCTGACCCCAGTTCTGCCGTCCCGCGAGGAGTTCCCGTACACCATCCGCCAGGTCTCCGAGGCGCTGGGCTCCAACGGCTCGACCTCCATGGGCTCCGTGTGCGCCTCCACGCTCTCGCTGTACAACGCCGGCGTGCCGCTGAAGGCGCCGGTGGCCGGTATCGCGATGGGGCTGGTCTCCGGCCTCGTCGATGGCAAGGAGAAGTTCGTTAGCCTCACCGACATCCTCGGTGCGGAGGACGCCTTCGGCGACATGGACTTCAAGGTCGCCGGCACCTCCGAGTACGTCACCGCCCTGCAGCTGGACACCAAGCTCGACGGCCTGCCTTCCGAGGTGCTGGCTTCCGCGCTCGGCCAGGCACGCAGCGCCCGCCTCGAAATCTTGCAGCTGATGGAAGACGCCATCGACGCGCCGGACCAGATGAGCGAGCTGGCGCCACGCATCACGAAGATCTCCATCCCGCAGAACAAGATCGGTGAGGTCATCGGGCCGAAGGGCAAGACCATCAACCAGATCACGGAGGAGACCGGCGCCAACATCTCCATCGAGGACGACGGCACCGTGTTCGTCTCCGCCGTGGGCGGCGAGGCCGCCGAGGCTGCGATCGAGAAGATCAACGCGATCGCCAACCCGCAGCAGCCGAAGGTCGGGGACCGCTTCCTCGGCACCGTCGTGAAGACCACCGCCTTCGGTGCCTTCATCTCCCTGCTGCCGGGCCGCGACGGCCTGCTGCACATCTCGAACATCGGCGGCGACCGTCGCATCGAGAAGGTTGAGGACGAGCTCAACGTTGGCGACAAGATCCAGGTCGAGATTGCCGATATCGACAACCGGGGCAAGATCTCCCTGGTTCCGGTCGACGAGGACTAAGCGCTTAAACGCTTGAAGCGGGCACCACATCACGCGGTGCCCGCTTCGTCTTATTAGTCTTGATATCAGGAAAGCCCGGCCACCGGCCGGGGGCTAAAGAAACACTATTGCCAAGCACGCTTCGGCAGGAAGGAAAGTTCATGATCCGCGTAGGAGTACTTGGCGCCAAGGGGCGCGTCGGCACCACCATCGTCGCCGAGGTGGAGCAGAACCCGAACCTGGAACTCTCCGCCGCCCTGGACCACGGCGATGACCTCCAGGAGCTCGTGGACACCAAAACCGACGTGGTCGTCGACTTCACCCAGCCGGACTCCGTGATGGGCAACGTGGAGTTCTGCATCCGCAACGGCATCCACGCGGTCGTCGGCACCACCGGCTGGACCGAGGAGCGCTATGAGACGGTCCGCGGCCTGCTGCAGGAAGCCCCGAAGGTCGGTGTGCTGGTGGCCCCGAACTTCGCCATCTCCGCGGTGCTGACGATGAAGTTCGCCGAAATCGCGGCACCATTCTTCGAGTCCGCCGAGGTAATCGAGTTCCACCACCCGAATAAGCTTGACGCCCCCTCCGGCACCGCGGTGCACACCGCCGAGGGGATCGCCCGAGCTCGCCGCGAGGCCGGGCTGGAGGAGCAGCCGGACGCCACCGCCCAGTCCCTCGACGGCGCACGAGGCAGCGACGTCCAGGGGGTTCCCGTCCACGCGGTGCGCATGACCGGCATGGTGGCGCACGAGGAGGTTATCTTCGGTACCCGCGGGCAGTCTCTGACCATCCGTCAGGACTCCTACGACCGCGAGTCCTTCGTGCCGGGTGTGGTCATTGGCGTGGAGAAAATCGCCGAGAACCCGGGGCTGACGATCGGCCTCGAGAAGTTCCTGGGTCTGGACTAGGGCTCGGGCGAAAACGCTATGGCAACACCGGTGGAACTCGACGTCCAGCTCATCGGGCACACCCAATTCCACGCGCCAGCGGATATCGACTGGGAAACGGATACCGATGGGCCGTCCGCGCTCCTCGAATTCGCCGGGCGCGCGTGCTACGAGACCTGGGATAAGCCCAATCCGCACACCGCGACGAATGCCGCCTACCTCCGCCACATCATGGACGTGGGCCACCTCGCGGTACTGGAGCACTCCAGCGCGACCATGTACCTCCGGGGCGTGTCTCGCTCCTGTGCCCACGAGGTGATGCGGCACCGAATGTTCTCCTTCAGCCAGCTTTCCCAGCGTTACGTCCCGGATGACGAGGCGCGGGTGGTTGTGCCACGCAGCGTGCAGGATAACCCCGACCTGGAGAGGCTTTTCCTCCAGGCGGCGGACGTCGCGCACGGCGCCTATACCGAAATACTGGATAGCCTCAACGAGGACCTCGATGACGGGGCCAGCGCGAGGGTGAATGCGGCGCTGCGGGCCAAACAAGCCCGACAGGCGGCACGGGCTGTCCTGCCCAACGCGGCGGAGACCCGCTTCGTCATGTCCGGTAACTTCCGCAGCTGGCGACACTTCATCGCCATGCGGGCCACGGAGCACGCCGATCCGGAGATTCGTCGGGTGGCCATCGCGTGCCTCGTGGAGCTCCAAGCGATCGCGCCGGAGGTTTTCGAGGACTTCTCGATCACCGAGCTGCGGGATAAGACCCAGATCGCGACAAGCCCCTACGTCAGCGACATTTAGTTCGCGGCCGAGGAGGCGTTGGAAACAGGTGAATCAGTTCCTCGAAACGGGACACGGGGAGCAGCAAATAACCACAAACCTGGTGAAGAAAGGTAATCTTTATACCTATGAGTACAGGTAATGCAGCAATTCGTGGTGCTGAACACTTCGGAACGGTCTCTGTGGCAATGGTGACGCCATTCCACAAGGACGGGACTATCGACCTGAAGGCGGGCGTCGAGCTCGCCGGGCACCTGGTTGATAAAGGCTGCGATTCTCTCGTTCTCGCTGGTACGACCGGAGAATCTCCAACCACGACCAACGAGGAGAAGATCAACCTACTCAAGGCTGTTCGCGCCGAGCTCGGCGATAGCGTCAAGCTGATCGCCGGCACTGGCACGAACAACACCGCGAGCACCATCGAACTCTCCCGGCTGTCACAGGACGCTGGCGCAGACTCGCTGCTCGTCGTCACCCCGTACTACTCCCGACCGAGCCAGGAGGGGCTGTTTCAGCACTTCACTGCGGTCGCGGACAGCGTCGACCTCCCGATCTGCCTCTATGACATTCCGTCCCGGTCGGTCGTCCCCATCGAAATGGACACCATCCAGCGGCTGTCGGAGCACGAGAACATTCAGGCCGTCAAGGACGCCAAGGGCAAGCTGCCGGAGGCTCTGCAGTTGCTGCAGAACACGGACCTGGCCTGGTATTCCGGCGATGACCCGCTGAATCTGCCGTTCCTTTCGGTCGGTGCGACGGGCTTCATCTCCGTGATCGGGCACCTGGCCGCGGACAAGCTGCGCGCTCTGCGCGACGCCTACGATCAGGGCGACCTGGCGGGCGCTCAGCAGATTGCGGCTAGCCTGGCCCCGCTGGAGCGGGCCCAGGGGCGCCTCGGGGGAGTGACGATGGTGAAGGCGGCGCTGAAGCTGCGCGGCAAGGACGTTGGTGCACCGCGCCTACCAATTTTGGAAGTAGACCCAGCCGAACTGGATCAGCTGGAACAAGACCTGCAGGATGCAGGGGTTTAAAAGGATAATATGACTGAAAATCGTTCTCGGGGACGCAAGGTAACCCGAAAGGCGGCTCCGCCGAGCGCGGAAACTGCTGCACAATCCGATGCGGGGAACGCGAGCGCTGAGCAGCAGCGCGAACGCGCCGACAAGAACCGCGTGAGCAACGCTGAGGCCGCGACCATCTTCAACGACGGCGGCCAGCAGCCGGCCCAGAACTCCGGCGCCGACGAGGGCTCCGGCAAGGGTGGCCAGCGCTCCGGCCGTGACAACGGTGGCGACAATAACGGCGGTAACGGCGGGGGCCGTTCCCGCAACCGCCGCTCCCGTGGCCGTGGTCGCTCCAAGGGCTCCAACAACGGCGATAAGCAGGGCGACGATAACCGCGGTGGCCAGAATAGCTCCGGTCGCGGTGGAAACAAGTCCAAGTCCGGCGGCCGCAACGGTAACAACAACCGCCGTGGCCGCGGCGGGGATCGTCGTCGCGGTGCACTGCAGGCCATGCAGGGCGCTGACCTGACGAAGCGCCTTCCGGAGCCACCGGCCCTGCCCAAGGGTGGGCTGCGCATCGTCGCCCTCGGTGGTATCTCCGAGATCGGCCGCAACATGACCGTCTTCGAGTACGACGGCCGCCTGCTGCTGATCGACTGTGGCGTGCTCTTCCCATCCAGCGGCGAGCCGGGCGTGGATCTGATCCTCCCGGACTTCTCCTACCTGGACGATAAGTGGGACCGCGTCGAGGCTCTCGTGATCACCCACGGTCACGAGGACCACATCGGTGCGATCCCGTGGCTGCTCAAGCAGCGCGCGGACATCCCGATCGTTGCCTCTCGCTTCACCGCAGCGCTCATCCAGGCCAAGACCCAGGAGCACCGCCAGCGCCCGAAGATCGTCGAGGTCAACGACCAGTCGCACGTGAACTACGGCCCGTTTGACCTGCGCTTCTGGAACGTTAACCACTCCATCCCGGACTGCCTGGGCATCGCCCTGAAGACCCCGGCCGGCCTGGTGATCCACACTGGCGACATCAAGCTCGATCAGACCCCGATCGACGGCCGTCCGACGGACCTGCCGGCGCTGTCCCGCTTCGGCGACGAGGGCGTGGACCTCATGCTCTGCGACTCGACCAACGCCGCAACCCCGGGATTCTCCGGTTCCGAGGCGGACGTCGCCCCGACGCTGACCCGACTGATCCGCGACGCGAAGCAGCGCGTGATTCTGGCGTCCTTTGCCTCCAACGTGGCCCGCATCCAGTCCGCCGTGAACGCGGCGGTCGCAGCAAACCGCAAGGTGGCCTTCACCGGCCGCTCGATGATCCGCAACATGGAGATCGCAGAGCGCATGGGCTACCTGAACGCCCCGCGCGGCACCATCGTCTCCATGGACGAGGCCTCCCGCATGGCTCCGCACAAGGTGGTTCTCATCACCACGGGTACCCAGGGCGAGCCGATGGCCGCGCTGTCGCGCATGGCACGCCGGGAGCACCGCCAGATCACCGTCCGCAACGGCGACCTGATCATTCTCTCCTCCTCCCTCGTCCCGGGTAACGAAGAGGCAGTGTTCGGTGTGATCAACATGCTGTCGCAGATCGGCGCGACGGTCGTCACCAGCCGCGACGCCAACGTCCACACCTCTGGTCACGGTCTGGCAGGGGAGCTGCTGTTCCTCTACAACGCCGCGCGCCCGCGCAATGCGATGCCGGTGCACGGCGAGTGGCGCCACCTGCGCGCCAACCGCGATCTGGCTATCTCCACCGGCGTGGACCCGAAGCATGTCCCGCTCGCCCAGAACGGCGTGGTCGTGGACCTGCACAATGGGCACGCGAAGGTCGTGGGTCAGATCACCGTGGGCAACCTGTACGTCGACGGCACCCGCATGGGCGACGTGGACGCGGATACCCTCGAGGACCGCACCGCGATGGCCGAGGGTGGCCTCATCGCCGTATCCGTGGTGATCGACAACCGCACGGGCCGTCCGCTGGAGGCTCCGCACATCCAGGCCAAGGGCTTCTCTGGGGA
>NZ_JASLIP010000061.1 GCF_030152825.1 Corynebacterium sp. | reverse complement strand
CTCTGGTGTTTTCACGCTGAACGACGGCCTACCGCAAGAACTGATCGACGTCCTGACGGGTGCGCGTAACGTCGTCGTCTTCACCGGTGCGGGGATGAGCAAGGACTCCGGGCTGGACACCTTCCGCGACGCGCAGACCGGCATCTGGGAGCGCATCAACCCGCAGGACATGGCCTCCCTGGATTCCTGGGCGAAGGACCCCGACCCCATGTACGCCTGGTACCTCTGGCGCGGGCATGTTTGCCAGCAGGCACAGCCCAACGCGGGCCACGTGGCGATCGCGGAGTGGGAGAACTCCGCCTGGGCTACCGAGCGGGGCATCAACCTGCACGTCGTGACCCAGAACGTCGACAACCTGCACGAACGGGCGGGCAGCAAGCGGATCTCGCACCTGCACGGCAGCCTGTTCAGCTACCGCTGCGCCATCTGCCACAAGCCCGCCCGCACCCCTGAGTTCCCCGATCAGCAGCTGGAGCGCGCCACCCCGCCGAATTGTTCCCTATGCGGCAACCCCGTCCGCCCGGGCGTGGTGTGGTTCGGCGAGCCGCTGCCGCACCGCGAGTGGGACGCCGCCGAGGCTGCCATGCAGGAGGCGGACCTGGTGGTCATCATTGGCACCTCGGGCGTGGTCTACCCGGCTGCGGGCCTGCCACAGGTCGCGAAGGCCGCCGGTGCGCGCATCCTGGAGATCTCCCCGGAGCGCACCGACCTAACGCGGCTGGCGGACTGGTCGCTGCGCGCTACCGCGGCGGAGGGCGCCCCGGCGATCGTCGCAGCGGCGAAGGGCTAGTGTGACCGCGAGCTGTGGGGCGGGGACTCAACGGCAGGTATAACCAGGTCGCGGCGGGGCCAGGCATAGAGGAAGGGAGGCGGGCAGCGACTGCTGCGACTCGCCTCTCTCGGCACCCTGGATCAGCTGACTCGTTGATCCAGGAAGCTAGAGATTCTAGAAGTTATCCTTCAGGTCTTCGAGCATCTCATCGAAGGAGTCGTTAGCAGACCTCAGGAAATCTACGCCAAGCTTGCCGTCGTCAAACTCGATGACTCCAATGCGCCAGCGGGAATCCTTACCGTTCTTATCTCCGATGAGCGAGAAGTAGCTCTTCTTGACGCCTTCCTTCTTATACGCATCCTTGATGCTGTCCTCGTCGAAGGTAAATTCCATAAGCCCTGCGTCCCTTACGTCGACCGAGCGGACGATTTTCGGCTCCTCGGTATCGAGGAACCGATCCATACCGCGATAGTCATCGTCCAAGTCAATCCGGTCGCGGAGATCATCCTGGAAATCGAACTGGACGTTGTCCTGAATCCACTTTTCGGTCTTGTCCTTGTCGCGCAGCTCGACTAGCTGAGTGACCTTCTTCGAGTGACCCACGTTAGTTGGGCCGGAATTACCCGTGAAGAGGTTGAAAAGCGTGAACAGCAGCAGCATCACGACGGCCGTGGCGATCGCGGTGATGAGGATGGCCATCTTGGAGGAGCGGCCGAATTCCTTCTTGGTCTTCTCCATGGCGGGAGCGACCTGCTGCTGGGTCTTCGCGCCGGCCTCCTTGAAGCGCTCGCCCAGCGACGGGCCCTGCTTCTCCTGGGAGTGCTCGGCACCAGCCATGCCGGCCGCGCCTGCAGCGCCGGCAGCACCAGCTGGAATACCGGCGCCGGCTGCGTGATCGCCCGTCGGGGCAGCGGGCGCGGAGAAGTCCGCGGCGGCCAGCTGGCGGAGGGCGTTGACGTCCACTTCTGGGGCGTTCGGGTCATCGAGGCGGGAATCGTAGGCGGTGCGCTTCTGCGGATCGCCCAGGATGGCGCGGGCGATCTCTACTTCCTCCCGACCACCGATGTTGTCCAGCTCATTCTTCTCCAGGCGTTCGGAGAGCTCGGCGCTGATCTCGTCCGGCGCCTTGGATCGGTCGAGATTGAGAGCTTGATAAAGGTCGTAGTGGGCCATGTGCTTCCTTCCGGCCAGCATCGTAAGATCTTCTAAGAGGTAACTTAGAAGATTGCTATGGCTGGATGTTTCGCTAAGTAAAAGTCCGAAAGGTGCCCCGACCCGCACATTTGCGCTGTGGACCTACGACTTTTCCGCTTACGGTGCCATGAAGCTCAGCTACTCTGGCGCATTCGAGGACGCCCAGGGCCTCGGATACCGTGGCGGTTACCCACCCAGTGCCCCCGGCAGCAGTGTTGCGAGCCGGGGGCATTGCGCTTTTTTGAGCTGCAGAACCAGCGCCGCGATGTCCGCTGCGCCCTCCCCATCCGTGCCCTTCTTTCCCGTGCGCGCGGCCACGACCTGCGTCAACGCGCCGGGGTAGGTGGTGCCCAGCTCGTGGAGGAAATCATCGGGATTGGTCACCCGATAGCTCTCGCGGGCGGGCTTCTTCGTGAAGTCAGAAGGGCGGTTGAAACTCAGCAGCGTGGTGGCTTCGCAGGCGGTTGCGGCGGCGTGCACGTGGTAGTCGCCGGGGTCCTTCCCGCTGAAGGCGAGGTCTTTGGGGTAGTGGGGGAGGACGTCGTCCATCGCGCGGCGTAGCTCCGCCATCCGCTGGTCCCGCTGCGCGCCGGTGGATTGCGGTACGCGCCAGTTCATCGTGGCACCCGTCTCCGACAGGGTTTTTAAGGACGTCACGAGCCGCAGTGCGCACCCCTCACCGCCCAGTGCTGCGCGCAGGTCGAAAAGCCACCGCAGCACGGTGGTGCTGGTCAGCACGTTGGCGTCGAGAAAAACGATGTGTGGCATGG
>NZ_JASLIP010000052.1 GCF_030152825.1 Corynebacterium sp. | reverse complement strand
CAGTGGCTCCATTGCTGCACCTGGCGAATGTGGACGTCCGGGATCGCCAGGAGTTGGATCTGGTCGGCGCGCTGTGTCGTGGCATCGCACGCAGGAACAGCGTAACGTCGGCTACATGACAATCAATAATGTAACTGTTCTCGGCGCTGGTGTCTTGGGTGCCCAAATCGCTTTCGTTTCCGCATTCGCAGGAAAAAAAGTCGTCTCTTATGACATCAACGAAGAGGCGCTCGCCGCAGGAAAGAAGCGCTTCGAAGCTATTAGCCAACAGATGAAGCAAGAGCTGGACTCTGCCAATGACGACACCATCGCCGCAGCCTACGCGAATCTCACCCAAACCGCTGAACTGAAAGAAGCGGTTTCAGGAGCCGACCTCATCATCGAGGCGGTCCCGGAAAATCTGGACCTCAAACGCCAAGTCTGGTCACAGGTCGGCGAGCTAGCCGACGACAACACCATGTTCGCCACGAATACGTCCACGCTCATGCCCAGCAAGTTCGCTGATGCCTCGGGTGCACCCGAGCGCTTCCTGGCTATCCATTTTGCCAACCACATCTGGATTCAGAACACTGCGGAAATTATGCCGCACGAAGGCACAGACCCGAAGTTCATTGACCAGGCCGTGAAGTTTGCAGAAGAGATCAACATGGTGCCTGTGCCACTCAAGCGCGAGCAGCCCGGGTACGTACTAAACACTCTGCTGGTGCCACTTTTGAGTGCAGGCATGTACCTGCTGCATCATGAGATAGCCGAGCCCGCTGACATCGACCGAGATTGGCGCAACTCCACGGGTTCCCCTCGTGGCCCTGTCGAGATCATGGATCTGGTTGGACTGCGCACGTTAGTGGCCGTTATCGAGTCGGATGAGCAGGCGCCGCAGTGGAAGAAGACCTTCGTGGACGAAACCATCAAGCCGATGATCGCGGCAGGTAAAACCGGCAAAGAGTCCGGTGCTGGCTTTTACACTTACGACGCCAACGGCAACATCGTGCGCTGAATACGAAGCCAACCAAACGACAATATCGGCGTGAACGGGAACGATACGCCGCAATCAACAACCAGGTCGTAGCGTGGAATGCCAGGCGCCGATATCGGTGTCTAGCCTCGTAAAAACCTCGTCAATCAGCTCGATGAGTATCTCCAACCTTTATGCCCCGCCAGTGTCCATTCTCGTACGCTCCCGACCCCCTACGTCCCCGCCGCGACCATGCTCTAGCCTCATCTCCCCTGCCCCTGCCATGTGGGCCGCACAGTGCAACCATCCTTATTCATATGCCCCTTGTGCTGGTCCGAGATTTCGCAAGTACCGACGAACACGTAGCTTAACTGAGTGCCCGCAACCTACCCCCCACGCCGAGAAACCGACCTCCTGCACACCGCAGGCGGTGTCAAATTTCGGGAGTCAGAAGGGGCGCGAAGCGTCGTTGTTTGTTTCCCCCGTTGCGACCGCTCCTAGGCTTTCTGGCACCTCCGCCCACGCCCCCAAACCTCACAGCACAGCGTGACGCAGCCACCAGCCCCATGTGCTGGCAGATTTCCATCAACACTCTATTGACGCAGTGGTAGAATAAACTCCGAAACACTCAGAGAATTCTCCTTGTCTTTCCATGCAACGATCACTGGGCGCAAAAGCAACCACAATTTCCCCTTGGATAATGTCGCTGCCTGGAGACGGTAGGTATTTTGTCCGGGCATCTATGCCGGTCGCCATACCCGATGCTTCATAGGATCCACGATCACAACGAACAGCCGTATCTCGCACAGCGAAGTCGCTCTTCGCCAGGACGTCTAGTTTCATATGGTTTGAAGTCACTAATAACGGCGGTCACTAGCCATCGCCGTTAATAGCGGATGCCTAACACCATAGCTCGCGTAACGCGGCTCTGATATTCGTGCCCAATATGGGTGAGCAAATCAGGTCGACCCTAAGCAAGCCTTACGCGCTATTTGGTGTAAGTCATTTCAAAGACATGGCTCCGGTGACAGCCGAGCAGGTCACCGTGGCCGCCTCCCCCACCCTTGTGCGCCAGGCGGTGGAGAACATGGTGGGCAACGGGCTCACCCACGGCGAGGATCCTTCCCTCGCGGTCGCACAGGTGGACCGGAACGCGGAGATCACCGTGGAGTCCGACGGGCCTAAGCTGGACGCGGCGGAGGTCCACACGTGGGTGGAGCCCTTCGCCCGGGCGCAGCGGACCGCGGGCGGCGGTCAAGGCCTGGGGCTGGCGATCGTCGATGCAATTGCGAAAGCCCACGGCGGTTCGGTGGAACTGACTCCGCGGGCTGAAGGTGGGCTCGCCGTGACGCTGCGCCTGCCTGCTTAATAGAACAGCGCAGCTTTCGGGCGCTCTCTTAGGCTTCGAGCACGTAACGCAGGATCTCTACGACCTGGTCGGTGGTGGTGCACCACGCCTGCGCGGCGGCGTCGACTTCCTTGAGTGGGTGGACGATGTCCTCACCGTGGAGGGTGACATAAGGCTTGTCCAGTGCCGCGCAGTAGCCCGCGTCGAAAGCAGCGTTCCACTGCTTGTACTGGTCCCCGAAGCGGACGACGACCATATCGGCCTTCTCGATCAAGGTGCGGGTGCGGATGGAGTTGACCTTCGAGGACTGGTGATCGCGCCAAAAGCCCGCGGGCGCCTCGCCGAGGTGGTCGCCGGCGGCGTCGCTGGCGGGGTGGTCGGTCACCGGCGCGGTGAATACGACGTCGAGCCCGGCGGCCTCCGCGCCGCGCTGGATCTCTTCGCGCCAGTCGGTGTGAATCTCGCCGGACAGGTACACGTTGAAGCTCAAGGCTTTTTCTCCTTACGGTTTTTGACGTTGACCTTGAAGTTTACGCGTTTATAGGGAGCATTAATCCCCAATTGGATAGCTCTCGTCGCGCCGGAGAACGATGGCGTTGCCTTCGGTTCCTCGGCGACGGGCAAGCCCTCCGGCGCGGCCCAGTAGTGCCGATGCTAGGCAGTTGCGAGGGGCGGTACGTCAGCCCCCCCCTAGACGTTGAACTTGAATCCACGACGTGTCGTTGGAAAGCCACCTTCTCATTCGTGAATAGCAGCTAGAAACCACCACACCCCGCTATGTTGGACAAACATCGAGTGCGCACCAGGTAGCCTTCGCCCCGCTCCTCGTGCAGCAGCGTCCTTTAACAAGACATACATGGGGCTCGCCCCACATGCGGTTAATTCAGGCTTCCGGTGTCGCCCAAGCGAACCATTGATACTTAACCGAACGGTCCGTGCGAAACGCTCGGCCGTAAATAGGATTTATACCGCGCAAAGGCGGGCGCGAATGCATCAAACATCCTGTCGGCCACCCCCGCGTTCTACCACTCCGTCCACCTGCCGATGCACGATACCTGGACGCCGATGTGGGTGTACCCGCTTGGCGCGTAACATCGGCGACATGCGCATTTTCACCGTGGGCCACTCCAACCTCGAGTTCGAGGACTTCGTTGAAATGATCAAGGCTGCCGGTGTGACATCCATCGTGGATGTACGCAAGCTGCCCGGGTCCAGAAAGTACCCGTGGTTCAACGACGACCACCTTGCCGAACACCTTCCCACATGTGGCATCACTTACAGCAGAAGCGAGGGCCTCACCGGGCGACGCAACGTGTCCCACTCGGTACCGTTTGAGGTTAACGGTAACTGGCGTAACCGCAGCTTCCACAATTACGCCGACCATGCTCTGGGAGGAGAGTTCTCGGACGCGATCTCGCAGCTACGAGCGAACGCCGCCGAAACCCCCACCGCGATCATGTGCTCCGAGGCGGTGTGGTGGCGCTGCCACCGGCGTATCATCGCCGACCATCTCATCGCCCACGGTGACGAGGTTGGCCACATTATGGGCCTGGGTGCAGCCGGGGCGAAGGTGAGCGAAGCAACGCTCAACGACGGCGCAGTCATCGGCAACGATCTCCTCGTGCGCTACCCCGAACGGGGCTAGCGCGTCCACCAGAGGCCAGGGGTGCGGAAACTCGGACTACGACTCAGTCAGCCACGGCATCCTCCTCGACCTGACCTCAGGCGCGACCTACGCCTTGTATTGATGGGGCGCCCGGTAGCTTATGAGCAGCAGCATCGGAGGCACATCAGCGGATAGCACGCTCAAACGAGCTTTAGGTTAGGAAAACTGAACCGCGCAATCTAAGAAGACCACCGGGGACCCCGGTAGTGCCCCAAAGCGTCGAATTGAAAAACGTGCCACCGACTTGCCACGACCCTAGACGTCGAGCTTGAAGTCCACGGTATCTCGTTGCAAAGTTACCTTCTCGTTAACACCATCAAAAGGAGTGTTATCCAATGAAAGCGTTCGGATTCTTAAGCTTCGGGCATTACGCCTTCGATGGCCAGCACGGGCCATCTGCGGAAAAGATCGCCAAGACTCATCTGGAGATCGCCCAGGCTGCGGACGAAATCGGCGTGAACAACGCGTCCTTCCGTGTCCACCACTTCGTGCCGCAGGCCTCCGCCCCGATGCCGCTGCTGGGCGCTGTCGCGGCCACCACCAAACACATCGAGGTAGGCACCGGTGTCATCGACATGCGCTAGTGCATATCGAGGTTGAAACACTCGTTCGCGTAAGCTTGGTTACATGGTCGAACTGGTAGCGCTGAGGAAGACGAACGAGGTGGCGGCATACGTCCGCGCCTCCATGGACCGCAAGGGCGACCGCTGGACGGTCGATACGCAACTGCGGAAGATCAGGGCGCTCGCCGAGGCCAAGGACTGGAATGTGGTCGAGGTCTACGAGGATAACGCAGTGTCGGCGACGAAGAAGCGCCGTGCTGGCACGCGCTGGGCCGAGATGCTGGAGGACGCCAAGGCTGGCCGGTTCTCGATGGTGGTCGCGGTGGACATGGACCGGCTGCTGCGCAGCACGAAGGATCTGAACACGCTGATCGACCTCGGCCTGAGGGTCGTCACGGTGGACGGCGAGATCGACCTCTCTACGGCCGACGGCGAGTTCCGGGCGACGATGCTCGCCGCGTTGGCCCGGTTCGAGGCACGGCGCAAGGCTGAACGTCAGATCAGGTCGAACGAGCGTCGCCGAGCCGAGGGCATCCCGGCGTCCACGTGGAAGGCATTCGGCTGGACGAGGGAGGGTGAACTGATCGAGGATGAGGCTGAGGCCGTTCGGCGGGCGTTCGATGCGTTCCTCGGTGAGCCGTCGCTGTCGATCCGCCGCATCCGCGAGGACCTGAACCGCGCTGGTCACCGCACTGCCCGCGGGTCGGAGTTCTCCGTCGATGCCGTGCGCTACCTGCTGGCGAATCCGCAATACGCTGGCTACATCAAGCACTACGCCTCGGGCGAGCTGTACCCGGTGCAGGACGGGATGTTCCCGCCCATCGTGAGCGAGCAGACGTGGCGGGCCGCGGTGGCGAAGCTGGAGGACAATGTGCGGAGGTCGGCGAGGCAGGGCAATCAGCCGAAGTACCTTCTGTCCACGATCGGACTGTGTGGGAAGTGCGGCGCGACGCTCGTCTCGGGGACGAACAGCCGCAAGCACCCGACGTACCGCTGCGGCGAAAAGTTCCACCTGACCCGCCAGCGCGAGCCCGTCGATGCGATGGTCGCCGAGGCGGTGCTCACCCGTCTGTCCTCGGTGGACGTGCACGACCTCGTGATGCCCCAGGAAGACGCCGGGCCCGACCGCGAAGAACTGCTGACTGAGCGGAACGCCCTGGTCGAACGCGTGAAGGAGCTGAGTCCGCTGCTGCGCGACATCCACCAGCCGGTCCTGGAGATCACGGCGGCGATCAACGACGTGAAGGCACGCATCGACGAGATCGACGCGGAGCTGCTCGACCGCTCGGTGTCGGTGGCGGCGAAGCTGCTCGCGGAGGTGGACGAGCCGGTCGGCACCGCGGAACGCCGCGAGGTGGTCGAGTCGAAGTGGAAGGCGTTGGACGTGGACCGCCGCCGGATGCTCGTGGATGAGCTGGTGACGGTGACGATCGAGCCCATCGTTCCTGGTCACGTGAAGTTCGACCCCGACCTCATTCGGATCGAGCCGAGACGCGACTGACTCATGACTCGACTCATCATTGCAATGGTGAGTCGAGTCATGGGAGAATGGTTGCAGACAAGAAGATCCCACCGGGGGCCAGACTTAGAAGCTGGCGGTACTACTCCCGGATGAGCAGCCGGTCAAACAGCCCAACTACCGTGGCGGGGAACCGGAGGTTCAAGCATGAGGACTTCCAGTGTCTACCGTCGTTATCGACTCTTCTCGCGCATCTGCGCCCCACTGCTCCGTTCCTGACCGGAGCACCGCACCCGCCAAGAAGGCCCACGGCCTCGACCCCGCAGTCGTAGCCGCTCGCGAAGCTGGCCGCGTAGCTGGTCAGCGACTGGCCCGCACCCCGCTGACCCCGCGCCAGCGCGCCGCGGTCGCCGCCGTGATGGGTGGTGCCCGATGAGCGCCAACACTGCCGCCTTCGATCACGTCGATGCGTTCCGCTGGCGTCAGGGAGACCCTTCCCTCGCCGATACCGAGGCTCGCCTCTACGACCTCGGCGTGCTTCGCTCCGTGTTGGAAGAGGCCGTCGAGATCGCTGTCGCCGGCGCCCGCACCGAGGGCGTGACTTGGGCGAAGATCGGCGACGCCCTCGGCGTCACCCACCAGGCCGTCATCAAGCGCTACCGCAAGGGCGGTGAGCGCTGATGAGTCTCACGGATCGCACCAGCAGCACCGCTCCCGCCGACCTGACCCCGCCCGGAGGGCCTGGCCTGGCACCCGGCGGAGCCGGGCTGCCCGTCGCCAATTCGGACGACGGGAACCACGTTCGTGCAGCCGAGCAAGATTTCGCAGGAAACGGCTATACGGCTGCAACGATCAAGTTCGACGCCTCCAGCACGACCACTGATCTCACCTCTGACCTGGGAACCAACGCCGATCAGCATGCGCGGCCCTCCTTGGGTGGCCGCGCATCCGTTTCGGAAACGGCTGCACAGGCGCCCACCGCAGTTGCAGTCGTGGACTATGCCGAGCTGGACGTGCCGGGGGCCGATCCCAGCGATGAGGTAGAGCCCTTCGTTGTCGAGTCCACGCCCGCGCAGGTCGCCGAGGCGAAGGAGTTCTTCGCCCGTGCGAAGGCTGCGGAGAGCGCGGAGCAGGTGAAGCGCGCCCGGATGCAGTCGCGGGTGTTCTCGGTGATGCAGTACCGCGAGCACCCGGAGACCGGCGAGGTCATGCTCACGCAGGAGCAGCTCGACGAGGGGCTCGCGGTGCTGGGCGATCGCCTGCATCGCTGGGCCTACGTGTGGCACCCGCATGACCGCCTGGTCGAGGTGGACGAAGGCACCGGCGAGACGGTGTGCTGCGGAATCAAGGGCCTGCACGCGCACATGGTGCTGTGGGTCGCCGACGCGGAGGGTCCGCGCCCCACGATCCGCACGGTCTCCGATGCGTTCTCGATTCCCTCGGCTCGCGTGAAGCCGCCGAAGGAGACCGCGGAGCAGGACGGAACCGAGCACAAGGGCCGCGGCGCTGCGGAGAAGGCGTTCTTCGACCTCAGCGAGTACCTGCCGCATGAGTCGCGCGGGAAGGACGCCATCCCCGGTATCCACCAGTCGGATCGGCACTACCTCGTGGACAAGACGCAGGAGGGCAAGCCCGGTAAGTACCAGTACGGCCGGGGGCGGATCGTCGCGAACTTCGACTTCGGCCGGGAGCTGGATGCGCACATGGCGATGCGCCGCAATGCCGCTGAGGGTGGCGGTGGCGCGAAGCTCAGCAAGCTCTTCCAGGCTGTGGGCAAGGGCTCGCTGACACTGAAGCAGGTCCGTGATCAGGAGCCCGCGATCTACTTCGCGAAGGGCAACCTGGCGCACTTCCAGAAGTTGCGCGGCGACTTCCTCTCGTACCAGGACGCGCCGGAGTCGGTCATGAACTTCTACGTGTTCGGCGAGGGCGGCACGGGCAAGGACTTGCTCGCGAAGGCGCTCGCTCGCGCCCTGGCTCCAGGGGCGGACAAGCCATACTTCAAGGTAGGCGGCGAGAACGTTTCGTGGGAGGGGTACGACGGCGAGCCGGTGGTGATCTGGGAGGACATGCGCGTCGGCGACATGATCCGCACGGCGAAGAGCCGCGGCATGCTCTTCCGCATCCTCGGCCCGTGGCGCGAGCCGGACGAGAAGCCGATCGTGAACATCAAGGGCTCGAAGACGCAGCTGATCAACCGGGTGAACATCGTGACGGGGCCGGAGGGCTACGAGGAGTTCCTCCGCGGCCTGGCGGGTGAGTACGAGTCGATGCAGGGCGGCGTGCGGGTCAAGCACGAAGCGGAGAACCTCGGGCAGGGATTCCGCCGCTTCCCGGTGATCATCCCGGTCGCCGAGCGCGAGTTCTCGATCTTCGTGAACTCCGGCGTGCTTAATGGCACCCGCGAGTACCAGAGCTACGAGCGGTACGAGCATATGCGCCAGGATCTGGAGCTGCTGGCACGCAGGTGCAAGGCGATCAAGGACACGGCGGAGCGGCAGCGCGTTCGCGGGGAGATCGAGGCGCGCACGGTCGCGCCGATCGTGGAGCAGCACGACCGGATCGCCCGCCCCAAGCTGGACGCGATCGACGGAGACGATCTGTTCGCGGAGTTCGCCGGAGTCGGTCAGCCGATCCAGCCGAGTGCTGAGGAGATCTCCGCCGCCGAAGAGGCTGCGAAGCGTGACCGGGAGATCGTCGAGCAGCAGCAGCGCAAGCGGCTCGCCGAGCTGGAGGAGCACAACCGCGAGCTGAGGCTCTGCACCTGTGCTACCCCGCAGGCGGGCGTCTACGCGCGGCACGGTGACGAGTGCCCGGCGCTTTCCGAGGACGAGCGCCAGCGCCGTGTTGAGGCAAAGCAGAAGGCGCTCGATGCGAAGGTTGCGCGCCTTCGCGCGAACGGCGGTCTGCTGGTCGTGGGAGGTGCGCGATGAGCACCGAACTGGACGCGCTCTTCCAGGGGGTCGAGGGGGCCGGAGGCCCCTCGCAAGCAGCTCCGGAGGACACGAGCGCCAGCGATGTGTCCGACGGGGCTACTGCTTGCCACTCTGGCGTACAGGTGGAGCAGCAGGCCGACTCCCAGGTGAACACCGGTCGGGCTGATGCGGAGGCTGTGCGCCAGAGTCACGGCGGCGCGAAGCGTCGTCGTGGCAGCGGCGGGCGGCTCGATACCCGCTTCGATGACGCCACGCTCGGGGCGCTTCGCACTCGTGCGAAGCGGCTCGGACTGGCTCCGAGCACGTGGGTGCGGACCGTCGTGCGTGATGCGCTCCATGCCTCTCGGAGCGAGGAACTGGACGCCGCAGTGGCCGCGCACCTGCTCGGGGTCGAGGCGCACGTGCAGGCCTCGGCGGATGCCCGCGAGCTGGCCGCTAAGGTGCGCCCGCTCGCGATCAACGTCAACGACCTCGACCGCCGCGCACGAGCCGGTGAGCCCGTGGCGCTCTCTGCGGAAGTGCCCGAGCTGATCGAGCTGCTGCGCGAGGTCCGCGAGCTGCTCGGGGATCGGACGGCCTCATGAGCACCACGCACTACAGCCCGAGCGCCAGCGCCGCCGATACGGAGCGCTACATCCGAGGCAAGGGGGACGAGCGTGGGGTCGCGGTCACGTGCGACGTGCCGGGAGGCCCCGGCGCGTTCGCGCGCCGCGCCCAGGCACTCACGCAGAACACCAAGCGGGATGTCGAGGCGCTGCACTACCGCCAGTCGTTCAGCGACGAGGAGTTCGACCCGACGAGGCCGGAGGACGTGCAGCGGGTGAACGATCTGGGCTACCAGTTCGCGAAGAAGATGCACCCGCGCTCCGACTGCCTCGTGGTCACCCACACCGATGGTCGCGGCGGCAAGGCCCACAACCACGTCCTCGTCATCAACCACAACAACGAGACGGGTAGGGCCCTTTCGGACTACCGGACGTTCCACGACCGCAAGGCCGGGAACCAGAAGGGCGTGCAGACGGCGAACGATGAGCTGATGCGCGAGCACGGGCTCTCGGTCGTGAAGCGGCTGGAGCACGCGCCGAAGGACTGGGAGCTGCGCCGCGAGGACTTCGCTGAGGGTGGCCTCGACCGCGAGATGGGCGACCGGATGAGTGCCGCCCTGGCGGATCCCCGCGCGACGGACAAGGCCGGTCTCGAAGCGGTGATCGCGGAGCAGAACCAGCAGCTCGGCGATGACGGCGACCGGGTGCCGCGGATGCGGCTGCACACCGCCGTGAGCAAGCGCGGGAAGAACGTCGGCAAGGAGACCTGGACGCTCTACATCGAGGACCGCAGGGGCGAGTCCGGGCGCGCCGAGCGCCGCAAGCGCACGAGCGCACTCTCGGCAGATTTCACGCCGGAGGGCGCGCAGGCGTTCTTCGACTACCACCAGCAGCAGAAGGAGCAGGAACATGAGCGCAGCGCTCGACAGGCTGAAGCAGCAGAACGAGCAGAGCGGATCGCCGCAGCAGCTTGGCAGTCCGGACATGATGGAGACCTTGACCTCGATCCTCGCCGCCGTCGAGGCGCAGAACGCGAGGATCGACCGGCTGGCCGAGCAGCAGAAGAAGCTGGCGGGCTTCGTGAAGGTCATGGACGAGGAGCTGGCGAAGCGCATCGACCGGGCGTCGACCTCGCAGCAGTCCGTCGGCATGCCTCCGCAGATCGAGAGCGTCGAGAGCAGGCTGAGCGAGATCGAGAGCACGCTCAGCGAGTTCGTGAAGAGTCTCGACGGGAAGCGGCTGAGCGCCGCCTCGCAGAGTTTGATCGCCGAAGCGCAGAAGAATCACGCGGCTACGGCCTCGGCGATTGACGGGCTCAAGGCGCAGGCGGCTGCGAACCAGAAGCTCGTGGGCCAGGTCGGCGGCGCGGTGCAGCGCATCGAGAAACGGACCGAGGATCGGGTCGCGAAGGCCGTCGAGCAGGTCGCCGGGGAGGCAGGACAGGTCGTCACGGCGAAGCTCGACGCCTCGAACGCCTGGGCCGAGCGGATCATCGCCGCCACAGCGAAGCTCGAAGCGCGTCAGCTCTGGAGTGCCGCCGCCGCGATGTGCCTCGCCCTCCTGCCGGTCGCCGTGGTCGTCGCCGGGCTCTGGATGGGCATCGCCGGGCTCATCACAGGCACGCAGTGGGCGCTGGACGTGGACGGGAGCGTGTGGCTCGGCATCGGGCGCTGGCTCGTGGTCGCCGTGGGCATCGCCGGGGCCGGCTACGGGCTCTTCGCGTCCGCCCGCTGGGTCGCCGGCCTCGTAGAGACCTGGCGGGGGCGCGGGTGACTGGCGCTTCTCCTGCTGTGCAGCGTGAGCCAAGAAGGCGAGCTCGAGTGGCTCGACCTGGGCCTATGTCATTCAGATGGCTAGTCTTGATCACCGGAGCGTAGTGATTACCTCGGGTATTCCAATCGACCAGTCGAGTAGACGCTGGTGCCACTTGTCCAAGCGCGACCGAGCCGCGTCTGGGAGCTCTGGAGCACGGTCCCACTCCTCCCAGTCACCACTGGCGAGCCATCCGATGCATCCGACGATTCGGTAGGCCAGGAGCAGGTCACGAGGCACGGGGCGGTCGTACCCCTCGAAGAACGAAGAAGGGAGACCGTCGAGTCCGTGGAGGTAAGCGTGCTCATCAAGTGCGGAGAGTTCGGCCAGGGGCTGGCCAACACGTGG
Organism: Corynebacterium sp.; assembly: GCF_030152825.1. GTDB lineage: Bacteria > Actinomycetota > Actinomycetes > Mycobacteriales > Mycobacteriaceae > Corynebacterium. Next base: position 5,355 of record NZ_JASLIP010000052.1, on the reverse strand, counting down.
GAAATCCCAGTCGATCAGCCGCGCTTCGTCTTCGTTGACGACGATGTTCAGCAGGTTGACGTCGCCATGAAGCACGCTCGGTCGGGCGGTACGGATCTGAGTCGCCCGGTCAGCGATAAAGCACCTCACGTGTTCGAGAGCACCGCGCAGTCGCGGACGATGCTTCTCGACCCATGGACCGCTAGCAGCGAGGTTGTCGAGCAAACTCTCGACCGGATCGGTAGTTCGTAGGCTCAAAGAATCTGCATCGATTGTTCCCTCAAGTGAGGCGGGAAATGTGACGGCGTGCAATTCGGCCAGGGCAGCACCGGTCCTTCGCCATGCCGTGCGGTCCGCTGTACCGTTCGCGACTGAATCGGCCAGTGTTTGACCGGAGATGTACTCCCAAAGTGCGGCTCCAGCGTCATCAGATGCAAAGAGCTTCGGTGTGTTGATGCCGTTGGCGCGCAGGAAGTCGACTCGCCGACGCGGTGACGTGGTAGCCACTCGGCTCTGCCGCATGACTACCATGCGGCCATCGGTCAATTCGGCCCTCATCAGCCTGTTGTCTAGCCCATTGCCGTCGCTGTCAATCGTTTGGACTGAGACAGGAGCAGGCAAGCCTGAAGCCGCGATGAGTCGATCCATCACTTCCAGCGGGGCACCAGAGTCTCCATCATCCATGCCATCCATCATCTCAAATCAGAGTCCAGGACGTAGGGTTCTGCTGGCACTGAACGCGGTGAGCGGAACCTGCCCCCCAAGTCGACGACCTCTCAATGAGGGTGCACCTACGTACGATGCTGACCCCGAGCGATTACCGAAGCTGATGTTGTCGTTACAGGTGGAGAAGGATGCGAAGCCAGTCCGATAGCCGGTGTTACAGCAGAGATATGCGCTACGAAAACCCGCTTTACCTCGCCGAAGAGGCCGCGTCGCTGTACCAAATTTCCGGTGGCCGCGTGGCCCTGGGCGTCTCGCGCGGCGCCCCCGAGGTGGCTGACCGCGGCTGGGAGGCCTTCGGCTACAAGGGTAAAGCGCCCAATGGCGCGGACGTGGCACGAGCCCACCTCGAGGCGTTCATGGCTGCGGTGGACGGCAACGGATTCGCCACCGCCGCACCGCTGGACCGGCAGTACCCCAACATGTTCCAGCCCGGCTCCGCCCTGCCGGTCTTCCCCATGGTGCCCGAGCTGCGTAAGCACATTTTCTACGGCTCCGGCACCCACGCTTCTGCCGAGCAAACCGCCAAGGACGGGCTCAACCTGATGTCCTCCACCCTGGTCTCCGAGACCACCGCCGAGACCCTGGGCGAAATCCAGGCGGATCAGATCAGCCGCTACCGCGCCGCGTGGAAGAAGGCGGGTCACGATTGGACGCCGCGCGTGTCGGTGTCCCGCTCCGTCTTCCCCATCGTCGACGGCGCGGACATGCAGTTGTTCGGCATGCAGGCCTCCGGCTCCGATCAGGTGGGCATGCTTCCCGACGTCGGCGCCTCCACCTTCGGCCGCACCTACGCCGCCGAGCCGGACAAGCTCATTGAGCAACTCAAAGCCGACGCCGCCGTCATGTCCGCCGACACCCTACTCATCACCATCCCCACCGGAATGGGCGTGGACGTCAACGTGAAGATCTTGGACAACTTCGCCACGCATGTCGCCCCCGCGTTGGGTTGGCATCCGAATCACGAAGGCCCAGTTACCGGCTATCCCATCGACTAATTCCTGCAGGTCGCAAGCTCTTCGCTTCAATGTCAGTTCAGTGCGTGTTGAATAGTTCAGTATTTACTATATAGTTCAGCATATGCTGACCATTGCTTCACGCCTCGACGTCATGAACCGGCTCGGCCGGGCCATGGCGGATCCGACGCGCTCCAGAATCCTGATCACCCTACTCGACGGCCCGAGCTACCCGGCCGTACTTTCGCGCGACCTGGGCCTGACCCGCTCGAACGTCTCGAACCACCTGACCTGCTTGCGTGACTGCGGCATCGTCGTCGCCGAGCCGGAGGGCCGCAAGACACGCTACGAAATCGCCGATCCGCACCTCGCGACAGCGCTCAACGCGCTAGTGAACGCGACGTTGGCTGTCGACGAAAACGCCCCGTGCATCGACCCTGAGTGCTCGGTGCCCGGCTGCGACGGAAAAGGAGCGGACGCATGAGTTCAGCATGTGGATGCGAACACGAACCAGCCACGGAGATCGAAGATCTCGATCGGCCATGGTGGAAGGACCCCGAGTTGCTACTGCCGATCTTCTCCGGCGTAGCCCTCTGCATAGGCCTGGCACTGGGCTGGTCCGGGCTAGAGACACCCGCGACAGTACTGTTCTGGGTCGGCCTGCTGCTAGGGGCGTATACGTTCGCGCCCGGCGCTATCCGGAATCTTGCCACGAAGCGCAAGCTCGGCATTGGTTTGCTGATGACGATCAGCGCGGTCGGCGCGGTAATCCTCGGTTACGTCGGAGAGGCCGCGGCGCTAGCGTTCCTGTACTCGATCGCCGAGGCTCTGGAAGACAAGGCGATGGACCGGGCCCAGGGCGGACTGCGGGCACTGTTGAAATTGGTACCGCAGACCGCGACGGTGCTGCGCGACGGTACGGCGGTTGAGGTCGCGGCGAAGGACCTCGTGGCTGGCGAGCTGATGCTCGTGCGCCCCGGAGAGCGGATCGCCACGGATGGCATCATTCGGTCTGGGCGCTCCAGCCTTGACACCTCAGCGATCACCGGAGAATCCATCCCGGAGGAGGTTGCGCCCGGCGACGAGGTGCCCGCGGGAGCAATCAACTCCGCCGGCGTGCTGGAGGTCGAGACGACCGCAGCTGGAACGGACAACTCGCTGACCACACTCGTGGACCTGGTCGAGCAGGCGCAGGCGGAAAAGGGCGACCGCGCCCGGATCGCCGACCGGATTGCCCAACCCCTAGTGCCCGGGGTGATGATCCTGGCGGTGCTGGTCGGCGTGATCGGCTCGCTGCTGGGCGACCCCGAGACGTGGATCACCCGCGCGTTGGTGGTCCTGGTCGCAGCATCGCCGTGCGCGCTGGCAATCTCCGTGCCGCTGACGGTCGTGGCCGCGATCGGCGCGGCCAGCCAGTTCGGAGTAGTCATCAAGTCCGGCGCGGCGTTCGAGCGACTCGGCGGCATCCGTCACCTAGCGGTAGACAAGACCGGAACCCTTACCCGCAACCAGCCCGAGGTTACCGGAGTGGTCCCGGCAGACGGATTCGATCGGGCGCAGATGCTTTCCTTCGCGGCGGCGGTTGAGCAGCAATCGACGCACCCCCTCGCCGCGGCGATCGTGGCAGCGGAGCCCGAAGCGCCCACCGCCTTGGATATCAGCGAAGAAGCCGGTCATGGCATCGGCGGCACCGTCGAAGGCCGACGGGTGCTGGTCGGCAGCCCCCGGTGGATCGACGCCGGGCCACTGAAGGCGGACGTTGAGCGCATGGAGTCCGAAGGCCAGACCTGCGTCCTAGTCACCGTCGATGACGCTCTCGCCGGGGCGATCGGGGTGCGCGACGAGTTGCGGCCCGAGGTGCCCGATGCCGTGCAGTCCCTGCACGACAACGACGTGGAAGTGAGCATGCTCACCGGCGATAACACTCGCACCGCCCGGGCGCTGGCTGAAATCGCCGGAATCGACGACGTGCGCGCCGAGCTGCGACCGGAGGACAAGGCAAGCATCGTCGCCGAACTCTCCTCCAAGACGCCGACGGCGATGATCGGCGACGGCATCAACGACGCGCCGGCACTGGCGGGCGCAACGGTGGGCATTGCGATGGGAGCAACCGGCTCTGACGCCGCGATCGAGTCCGCTGACGTCGCCTTCACTGGCCACGACCTCCGACTGATCCCGCAGGCGCTGCAGCACGCCCGCCGAGGCAGCAGGATCATCAACCAAAACATCGTGCTGTCTCTGGCCATCATCATCGTGTTGATGCCACTGGCGATCAGCGGTGTACTGGGCCTGGCCGCCGTCGTGTTGGTACACGAAGTCGCCGAAGTCATCGTGATCTTGAACGGCCTGCGGGCTGCACGAGCGAAACGCTGAGACACACCTTCGCCCAGCGCGCTGGCTCTCCAGCGCGGATCTTGGAAGGATTGAGCTGGTCAGGGACCAAGCGTCGTCTGGTCGTGGTCGAGCTCGCTCAAGCTATCGCAGATGGGGGGGATGCCCCCGAGATTCGGGACGGACTCGCCGCCGAGAATCCGGCGGCGGCTGCGTCGGCGAACGAACGGACCGCGCTTTAACCTACCCCCCAATAACGCGAAGCGTCATTAACGCCCGGCGTTAGACGTTGAACTTGAAGTCCACGACGTCGCCGTCGACCATGACGTACTCCTTGCCCTCCTGGCGGACCTTGCCCGCCGCGCGGGCCTCGGCCATGGAGCCGAGCGCGTCGAGGTCCTCGAAGCTGACGATCTCGGCCTTAATGAAGCCGCGCTCGAAATCGGAGTGGATCACGCCGGCGGCCTTCGGTGCGGTATCGCCCTGGTGGATCGTCCAGGCGCGGGCCTCCTTCGGGCCGGCGGTCAGGTAAGTCTGCAGGCCGAGGGTCTCGAAACCAGCCTTGGCCAGGGTCTGCAGGCCCGGCTCGTTCTGACCCACCGCAGCCAGAAGCTCCGCGGCATCCTCCTCGTCCAGCTCCAGCAGGTCGGTCTCGCTCTGGGCATCCAGGAATACAGCCTCAGCCGGGGCGACCAGCTTGCGCAGCTCGTCCTTCTTCGCGTCATCCGTGAGGACGTCCTCGTCGGAGTTGAACACGTAGAGGAAAGGCTTGGCGGTCATCAGGTGCAGCTCACGGAGCAGATCCAAGTCGACCTCACCGCTCTTCGAGGCGGCGAAGAGGGTGCGGTCGTCCTCGAGGACTGCCTGGGCCTTCTTAACCTCCTCGACCGTGTCGGCGACGTCCTTATCCTTGCGCGCTTCCTTCTCCAGGCGCGGCAGGGCCTTCTCCAGGGTCTGCAGGTCGGCGAGGATCAGCTCGGTGTTGATAACCGAGATGTCGCTGGCCGGGTCGACCTTGCCGTCGACGTGGATGACGTTGTCGTCGGTGAAGGCGCGCACCACCTGGCAGATCGCGTCGGCCTCGCGGATGTTGGCCAGGAAGGCGTTGCCCATGCCCTCGCCCTCGGATGCGCCCTTCACGATGCCGGCGATATCCACGAAAGTGACAGTGGCTGGGAGGATACGCTCAGAGCCGTAGATCTCCGCCAGGCGATTCAGGCGCGGATCCGGCAGCTCCACCAGGCCCTCGTTCGGCTCGATCGTGGCGAAGGGGTAATTCGCCGCCAGCACGTCGTTGCGGGTCAGCGCGTTAAAGAGGGTGGACTTTCCGACGTTCGGCAGACCAACGATTCCAAGGGTGAGAGAC